>NZ_JBWKPS010000002.1:0-440468 GCF_059418365.1 Acidovorax sp. GW821-FHT09A11 | reverse complement strand
CTCCATATTTGTAAGGGAAGCTTCGGCTTCCCTTTTTTCTTGGCGGCGCAGGAAAGGTGGTTTGGCGACCAGCGGCCCTGTGACCAGAGATGCGACAGGGCATTGCGCGCATGCGCTGCCCGGGTTACGCTGCGACGCAGGAGTGCGTTGGGCAGCCGGCGCCCCGATGGTGAAATTGGTAGACACTGCGGACTTAAAATCCGCCGCTTTCCTGAAAAGGGGCGTGCCGGTTCGACCCCGGCTCGGGGCACCACTACGATTCAATCATGTCAAGTTACAACGCTCCCTTTGAAATCCACGTCCACGGACAAGTCCAGCTGCGCGCCGATGCCAGCTTCGACCAGCTCCAGGAGGCGCTCAAACCCTTGTGGAAGTACGCAGGAGCCCGCTCCCTGGCCGACGGCGCCGCCAGCGCCTACGAAGAAGAACCGGGCATCAAGTTCGACACGCAGGAGCACCTGCTGCAGATGTGCTGGACCGTGCGGGGGGATGAGGATTTTCGCCAATCGCTCGACGAGATGTGCATGAGCCTGAACGAGCTGGCCGAGCAGGGTGCCGCCATTGAAGTCACGTTCTACGATGCGGACTTCGACGAGGAAGAGGAAGAGCAGGACGCAGAGTCGCGCGATGATTTCGTCATGCTTTTCGTGGGTCCGACGCCTGCGGCCATCATGCAGGTGCAGCGCGATCTCCTGGTTCAGGACGTGGTGAACATGATGGAGCGCCATTTCGACGGCGCGGAACTCGGCGGCGTGGTGGCCGAGATCGACAAGCTGTTCAGCCAGCGCTTCGATGCCCTGGTGAACTCGCTGGAAATCGGCAGGCCCCCCAGGGGCCCGGGGGGCTCGGGCAGCGGACACGGTGGCGGGGGGGGGCGCCGTCCGCGCCACCTCCACTGAGCGGCCGCCGGCTTCGCATCGCTCCTCTGTTCGTGGGGCCGCAGCGGGCTCGGGCATCAGCGCGCGGTGCAAGCGCTGGCGCTGAACCGGCACCGTAGTAGCCGCCGCTGCCTCTTCGCTGTTCATGAACCATGACATCCGATCTTCCTTACCTGCGCTCCTACCCTGAGTCCCTGCAGGACCAGGCCCGCGACCTGCTCGCGCAAGGGCGCCTGGGGGCGATGCTGTTGCGCAAGTACCCCCGCGCGCATGCGGTGCGCAGCGACAAGGCGCTGTACGACTATGCGCTGGAGCTCAAGGCGCGCCACCTGCGCAACGCAGGCACGGTCAACAAGGTGCTTTTCGACAACAAGATCCATGTGGTGCGCCATGCGCTGGGCTTGCACACGGCCGTGTCGCGCGTGCAGGGCAACCGGCTCGCAGCGAAGCATGAAATCCGCATTGCCGCAATGTTCAAGCAAGCGCCGGACGAGTTTCTGCGCATGATCGTGGTCCACGAGCTGGCGCATCTGCGCGAGAAGAACCACGACAAGGCGTTCTATCAGCTGTGCACCCACATGGAGCCGCAGTACCACCAGTACGAATTCGACCTGCGTCTGTACCTCACGCACGTGGAGCATGCCGGAGAGCGGCTCTGGAGCGCGGAGCCTGCGTGAAGCGGCTCCTGGACGCCAGCGCGATGGCTACGGCCGCGGGCGGTGCGGCTCAGGAGATGATGGGCAGGCCTGCGCTGCGCGCGCTGAGGGCCTCCGAGGCGCCTGGACAAGGCACCGCAACGGTTTCGCAGCAATCCGCGGGCAGGCCCAGCCAGCGCTGCGCCGCCGCCTCGAGCATGGCCACCGGGCCGGTCGTGAGCAGGCGGATGTCCGGCGATTGCGCCGCGGTGGCGCTGGAGGGTGTGTTGAGCAATCCCGCTGTTTCCAGGAGCCGCTGCGTCTGCCGTGCCACAGGCGCGCCGGTTTCGATGAACTGGACGTCAGGCCCCACCAGCGCCCGCAATTCATGCGCCACAAAGATGTAGTGCGTGCAGCCCAGCACCAGCGTGTCGATCTGCCCGGCTGAAGCGCCGAACATGCCCATGGCGTGGATGTAGCGCTCACACAGGGCGCCGGTTTCGGTAGCACCGACGGCGCCGCCAGGTGCTGGCATGGGCTGGGCCACGCCGCGCTCGATGGCATGGGCTAGGCCGTCGCACGGCTGCACCACGAACTCCGCTTGATCCGCCAGCGAACCCAGCAGCTTGCCGAACTTGCTGCTGGTGAGTGTGCCCCGCGTTCCGATCACGCCCACGCGGCCTGTTCTGGTGGCTGCCAGCGCTGGCTTGATGGCGGGCTCCAGGCCCACCAGGGGCAGGTCGGGGTGGTTGCTGCGCACCTCGTGGATGGCCGCCGCCGTGGCGGTGTTGCATGCCACCACCAGGGCCTTGATGTGGTGCTGCCCGCGCAGGTACTGCGTGATGGCGTGGGTGCGCGCGCTCACGTAGGCATCGCCGCGCTCGCCGTAGGGGGCGTTGGCGCTGTCCGCCAGGTACACGAAACGCTCGTGGGGCAGCTCGGCCCGCAGGGCGCGCAGCACGCTCAGGCCGCCGACCCCGCTGTCGAACACGCCGATGGGTTGTTGTGGCTGCGGCGGCGTTGGCTGGATCATGAAAAAATCACTGCGATGCTGGGGGAGATGAAGTCGACAGTGTGCCGCAGTCGCGCGCAAAATGCCGCGCGGCGGGAGGCGCTCCGGGGAGCGCGTGCCTGGCGAGGGCCCGAGGAGGCCACCCACCAGGCTGCGCGGGCCGCCTGTCAGGCGGTGGCGGCGACCCCGATGCCCTTGAACTCCCCGGTGGCGATGCGCTTTTGCCACTCGGCCGGGCCGGTGATGTGCGCGCTGGTGCCGCCGGAATCCACGGCCACGGTCACGGGCATGTCCACCACGTCGAACTCGTAGATGGCTTCCATGCCCAGGTCCTCGAAGCCCACGACCTTGGCGGTCTTGATGGCCTTGCTCACCAGGTAGGCGGCGCCACCCACGGCCATGAGATAGGCACTCTTGTGGTTCTTGATGGACTCGATGGCCACCGGGCCGCGTTCGGCCTTGCCGATCATGGCGATCAGGCCGGTTTTCTCCAGCATCATGTCGGTGAACTTGTCCATGCGGGTGGCGGTGGTGGGGCCGGCGGGGCCCACGGCCTCGTCCTTGACCGGGTCCACGGGGCCCACGTAGTAGATGACGCGGTTCGTGAAGTCCACGGGCAGCTTCTCGCCCTTGGCCAGCATGTCCTGGATGCGCTTGTGCGCGGCGTCGCGGCCGGTGAGCATCTTGCCGTTGAGCAGCAGCGTGTCGCCGGGCTTCCAGCTGGCCACTTCTTCCTTGGTCAGCGTGTCCAGGTTAACCTTCTTGCTCTTGTTGTAGTCGGGTGCCCAGTTCACGTCGGGCCACAGGTCCAGGCTGGGCGGCGTGAGGTAGACGGGCCCCGAGCCGTCCAGAACGAAGTGCGCGTGGCGCGTGGCGGCGCAGTTGGGGATCATCGCGATCGGCTTGCTGGCCGCGTGCGTGGGGTACATCTTGATCTTGACATCCAGCACGGTGGTCAGGCCGCCCAGGCCCTGAGCGCCGATGCCCAGGGCATTGACCTTCTCGAACAGCTCCAGGCGCAGCGCTTCGACCTTGTCGAGCGCGGGGCCGCCGGTCTTGGCGGCTTCGGCCTTGGCCTGCAGCTCGTACATGTCCAGGTCGTCCATCAGGCTTTCCTTGGCCATCAGCACGGCCTTTTCGGCCGTACCGCCGATACCGATGCCCAGCATGCCGGGCGGGCACCAGCCGGCGCCCATGGTGGGCACGGTCTTGAGCACCCAGTCCACCACGCTGTCGCTGGGGTTGAGCATGTACATCTTGGACTTGTTCTCCGAGCCGCCGCCCTTGGCCGCCACGGTGATGTCCAAGGTGTTGCCGGGCACGATCTCGGTGAAGATCACGGCGGGCGTGTTGTCCTTGGTGTTCTTGCGGTCGAACTGCGGGTCGGCCACCACGCTGGCGCGCAGGGTGTTGTCGGGGTGGTTGTAGCCGCGGCGCACGCCTTCGTTGATGGCGTCGTCCAGGCTGCCCGTGAAGCCGTCCCAGCGCACGTCCATGCCCACCTTCAGGAACACGTTGACGATGCCGGTGTCCTGGCAGATGGGGCGCTGGCCGGTGGCGCTCATCTTGCTGTTGGTCAGGATCTGCGCGATCGCGTCCTTGGCCGCCGGGCTTTGCTCGCGCTCGTAGGCGCGGGCCAGGTGGGCGATGTAATCGGTGGGGTGGTAGTAGCTGATGTACTGCAGCGCGGCGGCTACGGATTCGATGAGATCGTCCTGGCGGATGGAGGTGGTCATGGCGGTTCGTGGGGGAGTCTTTTGTGGAGAACGCAAACGCGTTCCTGTCCTGCCCGCCGCACACGCCGCCTGTCGACCAGCGCTGGGCCGCAAACCGCGCTGCCGATGGCAGGCGGACCGTATTTTGACAGACCCCCGCTGGCGCCACCTTGCGCCCGGGCAAAGGCGGGCGCCGCCGGTCGGCCATTAGCGCCTGCACGGGGGCGCCAGATACCCCCATGGGGTGGTGTTCGGTCCGCCGTGTTCACGGCGCGCCTGTTCCCTCCCCGTCCTCCGGTTCTTCGTCGGTGTCGCTGCTGCCCGGCAGGTCGTCCGCGCTCAAGGGGGGCGCGCCGGCCTGCCGGTTGCCGCGCCCCGGCGTCTCGCGCTCGGTATCCACGGCGTCGCGTTCGTCGTCCTGCATCCCTTCATCCGGACCGCCGCCGTCACCGGGACCGCCAGCTTGCATGGTTTCCACATGGTCGGGGAGGATGTCGCGGGCGGTGGGCTGCGGGTCGGGCTCCACGCTGCCGCGCTCGCCCGTTCCAAAGCGGTCGGTGTCGCTGTCCGATTCCGTGCTGTAGGCCCCTGCGCTGTCGCTGCCGGAGTCGGAGGCGTCACTGGGCCCCAGGCTGTCGATGCCGGTGGCACTGTGGGCGGGGGGAAGGTTGTCGGCGTCGATGCCGAGAAGGCTGCTGGTGGCCATGGTCTGCTCCGATGGTTGAGGAGGGGGCGCGGGCTCCATGCGGATCCGCGGCGCGGAGGCGGAAACACCGCCGCAATGCCATCGTCGGCGTGCACGGCGCTGCCCCGCGTCAGGCAGCGCTGACATGGGTGTCGTCCATCTTCGCCGGTACCTTCCCAAGGCCTTGAAAAGGTGCCCGGGCGCTGGTTGCCGCGCTCAGAAGTCCGGCAGCGTCCCGATGACGGACGGGGTGAAATCCGCGCTGCCCACGGGCTTTTCGCCTTGTGACCATGCCAGCAGCGTGTCTGCCGGCATGGGGCGGGCGTAGAAGAAGCCCTGCAACTCGTCACAGCCCATGCCCAGCAGGATGTCGCGCTGGCCGCTGGTCTCCACCCCCTCGGCCACCACGCGCAGGCCCAGGGCATGCGCCAGGCTGACCACGGCGGCCACGACGGCGCGGGCGTCCTCGCTGCTTTCCAGGTCGTTCACGAAGCTGCGGTCGATCTTGAGTTGCTGCGCGGGCAGCTGGCGCAGGTAGTTCAGGCTGGAGTAGCCGGTGCCGAAGTCGTCGATAGAGAGGAACACGCCGATGCGCGCCAGCCCGTCGAAAGTGCGCTGGGTGGCCTTGATGTCTTCCATGGCCACGGATTCGGTGATCTCGCACAGCAGCTGCGAGGCATCCACCCCGTGGCGCAGCAGGGCCTGCCCGATGCGCTCGGCCAGCCCGCTTTCGCGCAGCTGGTGCACCGACAGGTTGATCGCCACGCGCATGCGCATGCCGCTGCGCGCCCACTCGGCGACCTGGCGGCAGGCCTCGTTGATGACCCAGTTGCCCAGCCGCCCGATCAGGCCGAAGCGCTCGGCCAGCGCGATGAACACCACCGGGCTCACCATGCCATGCTTCGGATGGTTCCAGCGCAGCAGGGCCTCCACGCCGCTGATCTGGCCGCGCGTGCCGTCGATCTTGGGCTGGTAGTGCAGGGCCAGTTCGCCCCGGTCCAGCGCCTGGCGCAGGTCGTTCTGCAGCTCCAGCTGCTCGGATGCATCGGAGCCCATGTGGGGTTCGAACAGCGCATAGCAGCCGCCACCCGCGCGCTTGGCGGCGTACATGGCGGCATCGGCGTTGGCCACGAGCTTGTTGCGGTCACCGTGGTCGGGGTGCACCACGACGCCGATGGAGCAGGCGATCTGCACCTGCTTGCCCGACACCTCGAACGGCTGCGACAGGGAGGACAGCACCCGGTTGGCCACTGTCACGCAGTCGGCCACGTCGCTCACGTCCTCCAGCAGGATCAGGAATTCGTCGCCCCCCACGCGCGCCACGGTATCGCCCTCGCGGGCTTCGCGGCGCAGCCGGTCGGCCGCGCTGCGCAGGATCACGTCGCCCGCGGCATGGCCGAACGAATCGTTGATGGGCTTGAAGCCGTCCAGGTCCACGAACAGCACGGCCAGGCGATCCTCCACGCGGTGGTGGTTGGTGCGGTCCAGGCGCAGCAGCGCGTGGATGAGGCGGTCTTCGAACAGCAGCCGGTTGGGCAGGCCGGTGAGGGCATCGGCGAATGCGCGTTTTTGCAGTTCGTCGTTGGCCGCCTGCAGGCGGGTGTTGCTGTCCTGCAGCGACCGCGTCAGACGCTCGGCCGTGGCTTGCAGCCGCGCGTCCAGGATGGAGGTGAACAAGGTGCTCACCAGCAGCATGCCGGTGGCCATGAGCACCATGGCCGTCAGGCCCGGGCCGCCGAGCTCTCCCGCGCTCAGGCACACGGAGCCCATGGCAAAGCTGGCCGCCGCCATGCCGGTGTAGTGCATGCCGCAGATGGCCACGGCCATCACGAACGATGCCGCCAGCTGGTAGGGCAGGCGCTGGCTGGGCCGCACCCGGCGCAGCAGCTTGAAGATCAGCAGGGCCGTGGCCGAGGCCAGCACCGCGATCAGCACCGACAGCGCCACCAGCGGCAGGTTCCACACGATGCCTGGCGCCATTTCCATGGCCGCCATGCCGATGTAGTGCATGCCGCTGATGCCGGCCCCCATCACCAGCGCGCCCAGCGCCAGCTGCATCCGGCCAAAGTGTGTGCGGCTTGCGAGCTGCAGGGCCATGGCGGAGGCGGCCACGGCGGCCAGCCACGACAGCAGCGTGAGCCCGCCGGCGAAGCCGATCTCGATGGGCAGCCGGAAGGCCTGCATGCCCAGGAAATGCATGGACCAGATGCCCGTGCCCATGACGATGGACCCCGCGGCCCACCACGCCAGGCCGACGCGGCGCTGCGCGGTGCGCACCCGCCGCGCCAGGTCGAGCGTCACGTACGACGCGAGCATGGCAATGGCAAAGGAGGCGGCCACCACGAACAGGTTGTAGCTGGAGGGCATGAACGTGTTCATGGTGCGAAAGGTGCTGGGGTTGGAAGGGCAGGGTGCATCGGGCGCGCGGCGCCGTCAAGGGCCTGGGCAGACATGCGGCGAAAGCCTGCAGGGCAGGGGCCGCGCGCGACGGAGTGTAGCCAGGGGCGCGAAGCCGCGCCGGAGTGGGGGTTTGCCCTGGCTGGGCCGGGTCGGGTCGGGGGGCCGGGCGGATGTCCCCAACTGCAGTGGTGGCGGTGCGGGCTGTTTCCTTCCGGGGCAAGGCTTGCCGCACACTGACTGCTCCACGCTCCCGCACGGGCCATACAAGTCTGTAAATGAGAATGGTTTGTTTTTGCATTATGCTGCCGGTCGCACCGACATTCCCCGGTCGCACCCTTTTCCGGCCAGACGCCGGCCCGCCGCCGTGGCCTTCCCGCCACGCCGGGCGTCCGGCGTCCGCCCGCCTGTTGTTTCACTTGGAGAACCACTGCCCATGACCTCCCGTACCGAACGCGACACCTTTGGCCCCATCGAGGTCCCCGCCGACAGGCTCTGGGGCGCGCAGACGCAGCGCTCGCTGCAGAACTTCGACATCTCGGGCGAGCAGCAGCCGCGCGAGATCATCAAGGCCCTGGCGCAGGTCAAGCGCGCCTCGGCCGTGGTCAACCAGGCCCTGGGCCTGCAGGACGCGAAAAAGACCGAGGCCATCGTGGCCGCCGCCGACGAAGTGATCGCCGGCAAGCACCCGGGCGAGTTCCCGCTGGTGGTGTGGCAGACGGGCTCGGGCACGCAGACCAACATGAACGTGAACGAGGTGCTGGCCAACCGCGCCAGCGAGATCCTGGGCGGCGAGCGCGGCGAAGGCCGCCTGGTGCACCCCAATGACGACGTGAACCGCAGCCAGTCGAGCAACGACGTGTTCCCCACCGCCATGCACGTGGCCGCCGTGGAAGCATTCACGCACAGGCTCCTGCCCGCCATCGCCAGGCTGCGCGCCACGCTGGCGAAGAAGGCGCAGGATTTCGACGGCATCGTCAAGATCGGCCGCACCCATTTGCAGGACGCCACCCCGCTCACGCTGGGCCAGGAGTTCTCGGGCTATGTGGCCCAGCTCGACCATGGCGAGCGCCACGTGCGCGCCGCGCTGCCCCACCTTTACGAGCTGGCCCTGGGCGGCACGGCGGTGGGCACGGGCCTGAACGCGCCCAAGGGCTATGCCGAGCAGGCCGCCGCCGAGCTGGCGCGCCTCACGGGCCTGCCCTTTGTCACCGCGCCGAACAAGTTCGAGGCGCTGGCCTCGGTGGATGGCCTGGTGCACGCCCACGGAGCCCTCAAGACCCTGGCCGCCAGCATGATGAAGATCGCCAACGACGTGCGCTGGCTCGCCAGCGGCCCGCGCAGCGGCATCGGCGAGCTGAGCATCCCCGAGAACGAGCCCGGTTCGTCCATCATGCCCGGCAAGGTCAATCCCACGCAGAGCGAGGCCGTGACCATGCTGGCCGCCCAGGTGTTCGGCAACGATGTGGCCATCAACTTCGGAGGTGCCTCGGGCAACTTCGAGCTCAATGTCTTCCGTCCCATGGTGGCGCACAACTTCCTGCAGAGCGTGCGCCTGCTGGCCGACGGCATGGTGAGCTTCAACGACCAGTGCGCCGTGGGCATCGAGCCCAACCGCGACCGCATCACCGAGTTGGTGGACCGCTCGCTCATGCTGGTGACCGCGCTCAACACCCACATCGGCTACGACAAGGCCGCCTACATCGCCAAGAAGGCGCACAAGGAAGGCACCAGCCTGCGCGAAGCTGCTGTCGCCTCGGGCCACGTCACGGGCGAGCAGTTCGACCAGTGGGTGGTGCCGGGCAACATGGTGGGCCGCTGATTCCGCCCGGGTCGGCCTGCACGCCATGGGCACGGGGGCACTGCCGTCATCTCCGCTGCTCGCGAGCTTTCGCGACAGCTACCGCGACCTGCTGCGCTACCTCTCGCACCGCACCGGCAATGCCGATGACGCGCGCGACGTGGCGCACGACACCTGGCTGCGCCTGGCCGACATGGACCTGCGCGGCGAGCAGCCCGCGCTGTGCGAGGCCGAGGCGCGGGCCTATGTATTCGCCATGGCGCGCAATCTCGTCATCGACCGGCAGCGCCACGCGGGCGTGGTGGCCCGCCATGCGCTGGCCCAGGCCCATGCGGACTCGGGCGCCGGCACGGCGGCGCGCCACGGCCCCGATGCCGCCGAGGCCCTGATGTACCGGCAGGCGGTGGACGCGGTCGAAGCCGCGCTCGCCGCCGTGCCCGAGCGCGCGCGCCAGGTCTTCCTGCGCCACCGCATCAACGGCGAAGGCCAGGGCGCGCTCGCGGCCGAATACGGCATCTCGCGCAACATGGTCGAGCGCGACATGATGCTCGCCATGGACCGCGTGCAGGCCGCCATGGAGCAGTGGCACGCGGCGGGCCGCAGCTCTCCTGTGGCACCGGCGTCGCACCACGAAGCCCGCCGCACCGGCCGCCGCCGCTCGCTGGCGGCATTGCTGAGCTTTGCCGCAATGGGCGTGGGTGGCGTGGGGGCCTGGCAATGGTGGCGCAGCGCAGTCGCGCAGTGGCAGCAGGTGGCACGCACCGGCCAGGGGCAGACGCTGCGCCACCCGCTGCCCGACGGCAGCCGCATCACGCTCGACGCGCAAAGCCGCGTGCACATGGCGTACTACGCCGGGCAGCGCCGCGTGAGCCTGCTGGCCGGGGCGGCGTTCTTCGACGTGGTGCGCGACGCGGACCGCCCCTTCGTGGTGGAGGTGCCCGGTGGCGCCGAGGGGGGCGCCGTGCGTGTGACCGTGCTGGGCACGCGCTTCGGCGTGGAGCACGGCGCCAGCGGGGTCGATGTGCAGGTGGAGTCGGGCCGCGTGCGGGTGGAGTCGCTGGGGCCGGATGGCCGGCCCCTGGCGGTGCGGGAAATCGCGGGCGGACAGGCGCTGCGGGTGCGGCCGGGCGAACCGCTCGCCCAGGCCGTCGCCCCGGTGCACGAGGCCGCCGCCTGGCGCCACGGCGTGGTGGCTTTTGCCGATGCGCCGCTGGCCGAGGCCGTGGACCGCCTGCGCCGCTACCTGCCGCGCCCGGTTCAGGTGGAGGCCGGTGCCGCCGCGCTGCGCCTGTCGGGGCAGGTGCGCATTGCACAGGCCGAGGACTTCGTGCGGGCACTGCCTTCCGTCGTGCCGGTGCAGGTGCGGCTCGTGGCGGGGCAATGGCGGGTGGCCGCGCGCTGACGGCCAGGCCGGAGGATGGGGCAGGACGCGCGACTTTGGGGAATGTTGGTGAAAGTGGCCGCCAGCGCTTGCTCCATAAGCGCTGGAAGCTATTGTTTTAATAGCTGTTTGGCCGATCGGGGCGCTGGCAGGCGCGCCGCCATTCAGGAAGTGGGAGGGCCCATTCGTTGTAGCGGGGAAAGGACTTCACCATGAACCGACAACGGCCCCGCACCCCGGCCCCCCGGCCTTCCGGCCCCGCACGCACCTCCCGTCCTGCCCGCCACGCACTCGCCGCCGCCATGCTGGCCATGGCGTCGCTGCAGATGGACATGGCCACCGCCCAGGGCGCATCCGCCCCGGCGGCCTTCGACATTGCCGCCCAGCCCCTGCCTGAGGCGCTGGCGCAATTCGCCCGGCAGTCGGGCGTGCAGCTGATCTACCCGCCCGAGCTGGTGCAGGGCCGGCATGCCCAGCCCGTGCAGGGCGCGCGCAGCCCCGAGGCGGCGCTGGCCGAGCTGCTGCGCGGCAGTGGCCTGCGCATGCGCCGCGACGGCGCCACCCTGGTGGTGGAACGCGCTCCGGCCGACGGCGCCGCCGCGCTGCCCGAGGTGCGCGTGGCCGCCGAGGCCGAGGTCGAAACCGCCACCGGCCCCGTGCGCGGACTGGTGGCCCGGCGCAGCGCCAGCGCCACCAAGACGGACACGCCGCTCATGGAAACGCCGCAGACCATCACCGTGGTCACGGCCGAGCAGATGCAGGTGCAGCGCGTGCGCGACCTGGAGCAGGCGTTCGAATACTCTGCGGGCGTGCGTCCCGTGTCCGGTTACAGCGGTTCGTACGACGCGATCTACAGCCGGGGCTTCTGGGCCGATGCGCGCAATGGCAGCCTGTTTGCCGACGGGCTCAAGGTGTCCGACAACTCCTGGGCCTCGGGCAAGCAGGAGCCGTACGGGCTGGAGCGCGTGGAGCTGGTCAAGGGCGCGGCGTCGGTGCTGTACGGCATGTCGGCGCCCGGCGGCGTGCTGGCCACGGTGAGCAAGCGCCCCACGGCCGATGCCGTGCGCGAGGTGGTGGTGGAGGCGGGCACGTATGCGCACCGGCAGGTCGGCGTGGACCTGGGTGGCGAGGTGGCACCGGGCAGCGACTGGACCTGGCGCCTCACCGCGCTGGCGCGCGACAGCGAGACACCCGTGCGTCCGCTGCAGGATGACGCGGTGTACATCGCGCCCGCGCTGCGCTGGCAGCCGTCGGCCGCCACATCGCTCACCCTGCTGATGCAGCACCAGAAGCGCCGCCTGGGCTATTCGTACCCGCTGCCGCGGGTGGGCACCCTGTTGCCCGGCCCCGGCGGCCAGCGCATCGCGCGCTTTCGCTTCGTGGGCGAGCCTGCCTACGACCGGCAGGATGTGCGGCAGACCACGCTCACCGCCTTGTTCGAGCACCAGGTGAACGAGCATGCCACCCTGCGCCAGGGGCTGCGGTTCTTCGACTCCGAGGCGGACATCTTCTTCACCAACGCCAGCGTGGACCCGGCTGCGCCCACGCGCGTGCAGCGCCGCGCCATCGACGAGTTCGAGCGCGTGCGCGGCTTCTCGTCGGACACGAGCTGGCAGCAGCGCTGGCGCAGTGGCGAGGTGGAGCACACGCTGATCGCCGGCGTGGACTACACCCGCTACCGCTCGGAATCGGAGTGGTACGCGCGCACGCTCGCCCCGCTGGATTTGTACCAGCCGCAGTACGGCGCCGTGCCCGGCGCGCCCGCGCCGATGGCGTTCTCGGACACGTCGCAGCGCTGGCAGGCGGGCCTGTATGCGCAGGACCAGATCAAGCTGGGCGAGCGCTGGGTGGTGCTGGCCGGCCTGCGGCACGACTGGAGCGACGACCGCTCGCGCCCGTTCTTCACGGCCGCGCCGTGGTCGGTGGAGCGCACC
Organism: Acidovorax sp. GW821-FHT09A11; assembly: GCF_059418365.1. Classification (NCBI taxonomy): domain Bacteria; kingdom Pseudomonadati; phylum Pseudomonadota; class Betaproteobacteria; order Burkholderiales; family Comamonadaceae; genus Acidovorax; species Acidovorax sp. GW821-FHT09A11. The sequence continues at coordinate 428,030 of NZ_JBWKPS010000002.1, read as the reverse complement.
GATGCCTTCACCGGCCGCGTGGGCGTGGTCTACCTGGCGCCGGGCGGCTGGGCGCCGTTCGCGGGCTACAGCCAGTCGTTCCAGCCGCAGGGCGGCACGGACGCGCAGGGCCGGCGCTTCAAGCCCACCGAGGGCGAGCAGTTTGAACTGGGGGTGCGGTGGCAGCCCAACGGCAGCGAGGGGATGATGCTGTCGGCCGCCGTGTACGACCTGCGCCAGGACAACGTGCTCACGCCCGATCCCGCCCATCCGCAGTTCAGCGTGCAGACGGGGCAGGCACGCTCGCGCGGGGCCGAGCTGGAGGTGCGCGGGCAGGTGGCGCGCCACCTGGAGGTGGTGGGCGCCTATGCCTACACCGACCGCCGCATCACGCGCAGCAACCTGCCGGACGAAGTGGGCCGCCGTGCGGCCGAGGTGCCCTACCACCAGGCCTCGGTCTGGGGGCACTACCGCCTGGCGGCCTGGGGCCTTCCGGCGTGGACGCTGGGCACGGGCCTGCGCTACACCGGCGACATGGTCGATGGCACGGCCAGCGCCTACCGCATCCCGGGTTATGGACTCGTCGATGCCATGCTCGCCTGGCAGGACGGGCCGTGGCGCGTGGCGCTCAACGTGCGCAACCTGTTCGACAAGGCTTTCCTGATCTGCAACGGCGCCCACTGCCGGGACGGCAGCCCGCGCACGGCCACGCTTTCGGCCGCGTACCGCTGGTGATGCGCTGCGGCGGGCGGGGATGTGCGGGGCCTAGCCGTGGGGCTCGGCCACTTCCTGCTGCGCCAGCGCCTCGAGCTGCTCCTGCTGGTAGACCACGATGCTGCGCTGGTGGATGCCGATGATGCCTTCGCGTTCCATCCACTTGAGCTCCACGTTGATGCGCTGGCGCGAGCCGCCCAGGAGCTGCGCGAGCTCGTCCTGCACCAGCGACAGCCCGATGGCGCCGCGCTGGCCGGGCACGGCGGCGCGCTCGCCGAATCGGCGCAGCACGTGCAGCAGCTGCTTGGCCAGCCGCGCGCGCAGGGGCAGGGTGGCCATGTCTTCCATCATCCAGTACAGGTAGCGCATGCGGCGCGCCTGCAGCGTGAGCAGGGCCTCGCCGAACTCGGGGTGTTCGCGCAGCAGCTGGCGGAACACGCCCTCGGCCACGCTCAGCACCGTGGTGGGGCCGTGGGCATGCGCGTCGTAGGTGTTGGGGCCGCGGTGCAGCACCTCGGCCTCGCCCACCCAGATGCCGGGCTCCACGTAGGCCAGCGTCACCTGCTTGCCCGAGGGCGTGGTGCGCCGAAACCGGATGGCGCCGCTGGCGCAGGCAAACCAGTCCTGCGCCAGGTCGCCCTGCTCGACGATCATCTGGCCGTGCGTGTAGCGCGTGACGCGCCCCAGCCGGAAGATGTCGTGCCGCAGCGACGGCGTGAGCGCGGCGAACCAGCGGCCCCGGTTGATGGCTTCGCGCTCCGGCGGGCTGAGGAAGGGGCGTTGCTGGTGGCGGTCGGCCAGGGGGCTCTCGGACTCTGGCAAGGCGGTGGTGGGCATGGCGGCAGGCTGGCGTTGGGCGGGGCCGGCCTGTGCGCGGGGCCGGGCCGACAGGGCGGAGAAAAAGGCGCAGGCGCCAAGTTTAGCGATGCGCCCCGGCATGCCGGGCGCGGCGCGGCACCTGCGCGACAGCAGGCGCTCCAGGCGGGGCCTTCGCGGGCCGTGGACGGGCGCGCGGCTTGCGCAAGAAGGCCAGGAGCCTGCGCTCGGCCGCGCTCAGCCCCCGGGGCGACGCGCTGCCGCCGATGCGGTCCCACACTTCCTGCAAGCCCGGGCCGGCGTCGGATGCAAGCCGCGAGCCCAGCTCCAGCACGGCAGGATGAACGTATGACTTCTTGCACACCGCTGGGGTGTTGCCCAGCTGGCGCGCCACCTCGGCCAGGATGGTCTTGGCGCTGTAGCGCACGTTTTTGTCGGCCGCGCCGGAGGCATCGGTCTGCGCACATGCCAGGCGGGTCAGCTCCAGCGCCTGCGTGGTGCCATGCCAGGTGCGGAAGTCCTTGGCCGTGAAGTGGTCGCCGCCGGTGGCGGCCGTGCCGTGCGTGATCTCGCGCAGGTAGTCGTTCACGTCGCCCGAGCCCACGGTGCGTGGGGTGCCGTCTCCGTCCTCGTACTGGAAGAGCTCCTGCCCTGGCAGCTGCTGGCAGCGGCGCACCACCCGGGCCACGCGCGGGTCGTTCAGCTCGGCCTCCTGCAGCACGCCGCTCTTGCCCCGAAAGCGCAGCCTGAGCTGGCTGCCGTGAAGCCGCGCATGCCGGGTGCGCAGCGTGGTCAGGCCGTAGGACCGGTTGCTGCTGGCATATTCCTCGTTGCCCACGCGCAGGTAGGTGGTGTCCAGCAGGCGCACCAGCGCGGCCAGCACCAGCGTGCGCGTGAGCGGCTGGCCGCCGCGGTGCGCGGCCAGGTCGCGCGCCACGCGGGCGCGGATGCGCGGCAGCGCGCGGCCAAAGGCCTGCATGTGCTCGAACTTGCCTTCGTCGCGCTGCTGGCGCCACTGCGGGTGGTAGCGGTACTGGCGCCGTCCGCGCGCATCCAGCCCCGTGGCCTGCAGGTGGCCGTGGGGCAGGGGGCAGATCCACACATCGGTGTACGCGGGTGGAATGGCCAGGCGCTGGATGCGGGCAATCTCGTCCGGGTCACGGAGCCATTGGCCGTCGGGCAGGCGGTAGCGAAAAGTCTTGTCGCCGCCGGGCTCCCGCGTGAGGCCTGGCATGGACGGGGTGACGTACACCAGCCCCCCGGGCAGCTTCTGTGGGCGGGGGGTGGGCCGGGGTGGCGCAGGTGCGCGGGGCGATGGGCAGGGGGTGGGCATCGGGGCGAGCAGGTGATAAGGACCAGTGCGTGGCCCCGATCACACCCGTGCCCGGGCGGTGCTGGTGTAGGTGCGCTGCGTGCGCCGGGGTGAGACAGGGACCGAATCGGCAGCGCCGCCGCGCCGCCATTTGGGGTGAATAATGGCCCTTGCGCTTATTTAACAAGCGCCAATAGCTATAAAAAATGTAGCAATCTGCTCGGTCGGGCCGCGCTCAATCGGCCGCAGCCGGTTCCAGCGCAAAACCCACGCCGTACACCGACCGTATCCAGTCGCAGCCGTCGCCGCTGGCGGCCTTGAGCTTCCTGCGCAGGTTCTTGATGTGGCTGTCGATGGCGCGCTCGTTCACGTCCAGCGTGTCGTCGTAGGCCTGGTCCAGCAGCTGCGCGCGCGAGAAGATGCGCCCGCGCTGGCGCGCCAGCACCTGCAGCAGCCGGAACTCGCGCCGCGTGAGGCCCAGCGGCGTGCCGTGCAGCGTGGCCTGCCAATGCGATTCGTCGAGCACCAGCGCCGATCCGGCGGCGGGCGGCGGCTCCTGCGCGGCGGCCGTGCGGCGCAGCACGGCCCTGGCGCGGGCGACCACCTCGCGCGGCGAAAACGGCTTGCAGATGTAGTCGTCCGCGCCCAGCTCCAGGCCGATGAGGCGGTCCACCTCTTCCACGCGGGCGGTCAGCATGATGATGGGGTGCTGCGTGTGGCGCCGCGCCTGGCGCAGGATGGAGAGGCCGTCCATGCCGGGCAGCATGATGTCCAGCAGCGTGAGGTCGGGTGGCGCGGCCAGCAGGCTGGCGAGCGCGGCACGGCCCTCGGCCTGGTGCTCCACGGTGTAGCCCGCGTGGCGCAGGTAGTCGACCACGATGGCGGCGATGTCGGGTTCGTCTTCGACGACGAGGATGCGGTGGCTCATGAAGGGTTGTCCAGCAGGGGCAGTTGCAGGGTGACGCGCAGACCTCCCAGCGGGGAGGCCTCGGCCGCGAGGGTGCCGCCATGGGCCAGCACGATGGCGCGGCAGATGGCCAGGCCCAGGCCGGAGCCGCCGTGGTCGCGGTTGCGCGAGGTTTCGGCACGGTACAGGCGCTCGAAGATGCGCGGCAGCTCGTGCGCGGGCACGCCGGGCGCGCTGTCGTCCAGCTGCACGCGCAGCAGCGGCGCGCCATCGGTGGCCCGTGTTTCCCCGGCCGTGACGCGCAACTGCCCGCCCGCATCGGTGTAGCGCAGGCTGTTTTCCAGCAGGTTCATGAAGACTTGGTGCAGCTGCTGCGCGTCGCCCCGCACCAGTGGCGCGGGGGCTTGCGCGGCCAGGGCCTCCAGGCCCGTGGTGTCCACCTCGATGCTGGCCTGGGCCAGGCGCGGGCGCATGGAGGCCAGCGCCTCGGCCAGCAGCGCGAGCGGGTGCACGGGCACCTGGGCCGATGGCGCACTGGTGCCAGCGGCCTCCAGGCTGGCGCGCAGGTCTCCCACCAGCTGGATGAGGCGCATCACCTGCCGGTGCAGGCGCAGCGCGGTCTTGTCGTCAAAGGGGCGCACGCCGTCCTGCACGGCTTCGATCTCGGCGCGCATGGCGGCCAGGGGCGTGCGCAGCTCGTGGGCCACGTCGCCCAGCCACTGGCGGCGCGAAGACTCGATGCTGCTCAGTTGTTCGGCCATGGTGTTGAAGGTGCGGGCCAGTCGGGCCAGTTCATCGTTGCCGTGCACGGGCACACGGGTGTGCAGGTGGCCCTGTGCAATCTCGCGCGCGCCGGTGGCCAGGGCCTCGACCGGGGCCAGCCAGCGCCGTGCCAGCCAGCCCGACAGCAGCAGCGCCAGCGCCAGGCCGGCCAGGCCCGTCCACGCCACGAAGCCCAGGTGTTGCGCCAGAAAGGCCTGGTCGGCCTCGCTGCGCACGCCCTGCGGGGGCGCCAGCACCAGATGGCCGATGGCCTGGCCGTCGGCGCCGGTCAGGGCCACGCGCGCGCTGCCGGGCTGGGGTGCCGTGCCTGCCACCAGCTTCTGCTGCGCGTCCACCAGGCCCAGGCGGGGAAACAGGTCGTCGGGGTGGCGTTGCGCGGATGGGGGCGGGGGGCCGCTGGTGCCACGCTCGCCCGGGGGCGGGCCGCCATCGGGGGGCGGGGGCGGCGGCTGCTGCTGCATGCCGCGCTCCGACGCCGGGTTGCCGTTCGCCATCCCGGGGGGCATGCCGGGCGGCTGTCCGCTGCGGTCGCTGGGCGGGGCGTCTTCCATGCCCTGGTGGCCACCCCGGCGCGGGCTTGCGCCCGGGTGGCTGAGCTGGCCCCAGAGGCGGGGCTGGCCGCGCAACGTGTCCCAGCCGCCCGTCTGTGTGTGGTGGGCCTGCAGGCGCTCCGCGAGCCAGCCCATGCGGGCCAGTTCGATCTCGGCCACGTAGGGCCCCAGGCCTCGCTGCAACCCCAGGCGGGAGAAGCCCGCAAAGATCAGCAGCAAGGCCAGCAGCAGGGCCGCCAGGGCGATGAAGGCTTTGCGGTGCAGGGTCAGGTGGGGCATCGGTGGGGCTGCAGGTGTCGTCAGCGGGCGGGTGGCGGGCCGCCCGCACCGCCGGGGCCGCCAGGCCCGCCCGCGGGCATGGCCACCAGGGTGCCGCCCATTGTGCGGCATGTGCCCGCGAGCGATTTGCCGTCGGGCATGGTCAACGTCACGCTGGCGCCTTCGGTCTTGCCCTTGCAGGCGGCATAGGCCTCGGGCGGCGGCGCGGGCGGGTCCTGCCGGCCGTGGGGTTGCGCCAGCACGGGGGTGGCGGATATTGCAGCCAGCATGGTCGTGAGCGCCACGCGGGCCAGCCAGCGGGGACGAAGAGAGTGCATAGGCATGGTGTTTTTTCTTTCAGTGTTGTGGAGAAAAGCGTTCGGCGAGTGAGTCGCACCGCTCGCAACCGGCGCCGCCCAGGCCAGTGCACCCGTGGAACCGGCGTGGCCGGGCCACCGGGTGCGTCCCCCACCCGGGGGAAGGCGCCGAAGGCGACTCCGGGGGGCTTTCAGTCAAGCTGCGATCGAGATCGTGATGCTGGCCGAGTACCCGCCGCCGCTGTTGGCCTGCATGGTGGTCATCTCCAGCGTGGTGCCGTCGCTGAAGACGTTGTCCGTGGCGAACGACATGGAGGCCAGGTTGCGCACGCTGGCGCTGTAGCCCGAATTGGCGCTGTAGATGGTGCTGAGCAAGGCCGTGGGGAAGGCCAGCTGCGTGGTCTTGATCTTGTTGCTCGCGCTGCTGGCGGCGGCCAGGCTGCGGTACACCTCCAGGTGCATGTGGGGCATGCGGCCCGCGTAGCAGCCAGGCACGATGGTGGTGAAGGTGACCGTGCCGCTCGCATCGGTGGCCTGCACGCCGCGCAGGTAGTTGTCGGCGATGTTGCTGGAGCTGTACACGGAGTAGTTGCCGTCCTGCGTGCAGTGCCACAGGTAGATGGCGTAGCCGGACAGCGCGGCGCAGCTTGCGTTGGTGTTGGTCAGCGTGATCGTGATGGTGAACGGCACGCCGCTGACCTGTGTGGACGAACCGATGGAGCTGCGGATGTCCGAGCGCACGATACCGCTGAGCGCCAGCACGTTGTAGGTGTTGTTGCTGGCCTTGGAGCCATCGGCAGGGTAGGGGCCGGCGGTTTCCTCGGGAACAACCGAGCAGGTGGTGGTGGTGCCTGTCCCGGTGCCCGTGCCTGTTCCCGTTCCGGTCCCCGTGCCGGCGGTCTCGGTCGTGTCGCTGGCTTCGGTGTCGCTGCCCCCGCCCCCGCAGCCAAGGAGCGTGGCCACGCCCAGCGAACCCAGGGCATTCAGCGCAAGGCGGCGGTTGGAAGGGGCCTGTGCGGCGGCGGCCAGGGGCTCGGGGAAGGGGAGGCGGTCCATGGATGGCTCCTGCAAGTGGGTATGGCCTGCACTGTGCCGTCCGATTGGGGAGAAATTAGGGAGCCGCTGCTTCGTCGGAACGCTATATATTCAATAGCTATCAGCGCTTGTCCCTAAAGCGAAAAAGCGGTTTTTTGCCGGAAACCGTGGGCGCAGGATGCAAGCGCACTGCGCGGCGCCGGGCGGGCTTCGTGGGCTTACTTCGCCGCCCCGGTGGCCTCGTGCCGGCAACTGAAGGACCGGTCGCCACGCACGATGTCGTCGCTGCCGCACTGCCATTTGTGGATGTCCGTCTGCTGCTTGCGGGTGCGCAGCACGGGGGTGTAGACCAGGTGCTTGCCAGCCAGCGCCAGGTCGCCTGAGCTGTCGGCAATGGTCAGCCGCACCACGCCATTGGCCGGATCGATGGCCATGGCCTGGAAGCCGGTGGGAAGCTGCCCGGGCCGGCCCAGGCCGATGGCGGCGGCGCTGGCGGGAAAGGCGCCGGTGCTCCGGTAGTGGTTCTCCACCAGCCCCAGCACCGTGCGCGCGGCGCCGTCCAGCTGGCGCACGGCTTCGCGGCGCGGATTGGCGGGCTCCTCTCCCTGGTGCCACAGCGCCACGGCCACCATGGCCGCAAAGCTCAAGGCGGCCACCCCGCCCAGCATCACCAGCGCCTTGAGGAACCAGCTGGGCCCGCGGACCAGGGCCACGGCCTGCTGGATGGCGGTATCGCTGGCGTGGCGGGAGACCACGAACGTGCCCGTGATCGAACTGTGCAGGCCCCGCTCGCCAAACAGGGCGGTCAGCAGGCGGTGCAGCAGGAACGGCACGGCCAGCGTGAGCGCCAGGGTGAGCGAGTACTTCAGAAAGTGCCGCAGCACGGACCGCGCGATGCCGGGGCGTTCACCCGTGCGGGTCGCCACCCGCATGCCGAGCAGCCGCTTGCCCGCCGAGCCCTGGCCCAGCGCATCCATCAGCGCGGGGAGGAACAGGCCGAGGATGCCCAGCGCCAGCGCGGCCGGGTACGTGGCGCCCGGGGCGCTGTCGAAGGCGGGGCGAGCAAACACCCAGGCCAGCGCCAGCGCGACCGGAAAAGCCGCCATGCATGCGCCGTCGATCAGCGTGGCACCCAGGCGCGCCATGGTGCCCGGAAACACCTCCACCAGCCGCGCCGGCGCGGGTGCCTGGGCGGGCTGCCCCCGGCCTGCCGGGGCCCTCGCGGCGGGCATGTCCGCCACCAGCGGCGCCTGGCAGCTGAAACACTGCGTGTAGGAAGCATGGTTCTGCCAGTTGCAGCGGGGGCATTGCATGGAGGGTGCGCCTGGGGTGGGCAAGAGGCCGCGCCAGGCGGCCTCCTCGCGGGGTGGAGGCTCAGTGCCGTGCGGGCGGCGCGGTGTGCGCCATCAGGCGGTCCGTCAGCGCGATGGCCAGCGCGCTCAGCAGGAACACCACGTGGATGATGGTCTGCCACATCAGCACCTTGAGGTCGTAGTTGGCGGCGTTGATGAAGGTCTTGAGCAGGTGGATCGAACTGATGCCGATGATGGCGGTGGCCAGCTTGACCTTGAGCACCGAGGCGTTCACGTGGCTCAGCCATTCGGGCTGGTCGGGGTGGTCTTCCAGGTGCAGGCGCGAGACGAAGGTCTCGTACCCGCCCACGATCACCATGATCAGCAGGTTGGAGATCATCACCACATCGATCAGCGCCAGCACCACCAGCATGATGATGGTCTCGTTGAGCGCGGTGACCTCGAAATCGCTCTTGTAGCCGATGCTGGAGACCAGCTGCTTGAGCGCGGCGGTGTTGCCGAAGGCTGCCTCGATCAGGTGCACCAGCTCCACCCAGAAGTGGAACACGTACACCGCCTGCGCCAGGATCAGGCCCAGGTACAGGGGCAGCTGCAGCCAGCGGCTGGCAAAGATCAGCGACGGCAAGGGGCGCATGGGCGACGGGGTGGCGGGATTTGGGGGGAGGGACATGGAATGTAGGGTGGGACTTGGGTCGCGCGATTTTAGGGGTGCCGCGTGACAGCCCCTCGCGCACAGGTGCCTTCTTCCCTGCCCGGCACTGGCGATTCTGTAAGCTTCGTGCCAGTCAGTGGCTTGTAAGTGCCGCGTCCGACAGTACCGCCCAATTCCAATTCCATCAGACCCAGGAGACAACACCATGAGTGCGCCCACATCCGCGATCGAGTCCGTATTGGTTGAGAACCGCGTGTTCCCGCCCGCCGATGCGGTCGTCAAGGCTGCCCGCATTTCGGGCATGGCGGGCTACGATGCGCTGTGTGCCGAAGCCGACAAGGACTTCGAAGGCTTCTGGGCCCGCCTGGCCCGCGAGAACGTGCAGTGGACCAAGCCTTTCACGCGCACGCTGGATGAATCCAACGCACCCTTCTTCCAGTGGTTCGCCGATGGGGAACTCAACGCCTCGGCCAACTGCCTGGACCGCCACATCGGCACGCCCACCGAGAACAAGACCGCCATCGTCTTCGAGGCCGACGACGGCACCGTCACCAGGATCACCTACAAGGAGCTGCTGGCCCGCGTGAGCCAGTTCGCCAACGCGCTCAAGGCCCACGGCGTGAACAAGGGCGACCGCGTGCTGATCTACATGCCCATGACCATCGAGGGCGTGATCGCCATGCAGGCCTGCGCGCGCATCGGCGCCACGCACAGCGTGGTGTTTGGCGGCTTCAGCGCCAAGGCGGTGCATGAGCGCATCATCGACGCGGGGGCCGTGGCCGTCATCACGGCCAACTACCAGATGCGCGGCGGCAAGGAACTGCCGCTCAAGGCCATCATCGACGAGGCCCTGGCGACGGGCGGCTGCGACACGCTGCGCCACGTGTTTGTCTATGAACGCACATCCACGGCCTGCAACATGGTGGCGGGGCGCGACAAGACCTTCGCCGAGGCGCTTGCGGGCCAGAGCACCGACTGCCCGCCGGTGGCCGTGGGGGCCGAGCACCCGCTGTTCATCCTGTACACCAGCGGTTCCACCGGCAAGCCCAAGGGCGTGCAGCACAGCACCGGCGGCTACCTGCTGTGGGCCAAGCTCACGATGGACTGGACCTTCGACCTGCGCCCGGACGACGTGTTCTGGTGCACGGCCGACATCGGCTGGATCACCGGCCACACCTACGTGGCCTATGGACCGCTGGCGGCTGGCGCCACGCAGATCATCTTCGAGGGCATTCCCACCTTCCCCAACGCCGGGCGCTTCTGGCAGATGATCGAAAAGCACCGGTGCACGATCTTCTACACCGCGCCCACCGCCATCCGCTCGCTCATCAAGGCGGCCGAGGCCGACGCCGCCGTGCACCCCGCGCGGTCGGACCTGTCGAGCCTGCGCATCCTGGGCAGCGTGGGCGAGCCCATCAACCCCGAGGCCTGGATGTGGTACCACAAGAACGTGGGCGGCGAGCGCTGCCCCATCGTGGACACCTTCTGGCAGACCGAGACCGGCGGCCACGTGATCACCCCGCTGCCCGGCGCCACGCCGCTGGTGCCCGGCAGCTGCACGCTGCCGCTGCCCGGCATCACCGCAGCCATCGTGGACGAGACCGGTAACGATGTGGCCAACGGCGCCGGCGGCATCCTGGTCATCAAGCGCCCGTGGCCCAGCATGATCCGCACCATCTGGAACGATCCCGAGCGCTTCAAGAAGAGCTACTTCCCCGAAGAGCTCAAGGGCTACTACCTGGCTGGCGATGGCGCCGTGCGCAGCGCCGACCGGGGCTATTTCCGCATCACGGGCCGCATCGACGACGTGCTCAACGTGTCGGGCCACCGCATGGGCACGATGGAGATCGAATCGGCACTGGTCTCCAAGACCGACCTGGTGGCGGAGGCCGCCGTGGTGGGCCGCCCCGACGATGTGACCGGCGAGGCCATTTGTGCGTTTGTGGTGCTCAAGCGCTCGCGCCCCACCGGCGACGAGGCCAAGCAGATCGCCAACGAGCTGCGCAACTGGGTTGCCAAGGAGATTGGCCCCATTGCCAAGCCCAAGGACATCCGCTTTGGCGACAACCTGCCCAAGACCCGCAGCGGCAAGATCATGCGCCGCCTGCTGCGCAGCATCGCCAAGGGGGAAGCCATCACGCAGGACACGAGCACGTTGGAAAACCCCGCAATCCTGGATCAGTTGGCCCAGACCAACTGATCCAGGAGGTGCCGTGCATGCGGCGCCAGCGTGCAGCGCCTGCGGGTTTGGGGCCACTCATGTCGCCACAGGCGATGTGACGTGGCCACAGAATCCGGCAATCCTGGACCAGCTGGCCAAGGCCAACTGACCAGAGGGCGGTGCACCGCCGCGGGGCGCGGGCGCGCTGCGCCTGCAAATCAGCGTGGTGGGGGGCCTTGCCTGGGGGCGTGGCTGGCGTTCACCGTTCACGGGAACCTCGCCATCGGCAACGGGGTGCCGTCCAGCCCGAAGGCGTGCGCGGCCCCTTGTAGGACACCGACTGAAACCGCTCCCCCGCGGCGCGGGATGGCCCCTGCATGGGTTACAACGGCGGCATCGTGTCCCAGGCTGCATGCCTGGGCGCTGCATACCGGAGGTTTCCCATGCATCTGCGTTCCATAGTACTTTTGTTGACGGTGCTGGCCATCGCGATACTCGCGGCGCTCAACTGGCCCACCCTGGCCGCTCCCGCCCTGGTCTCCCTGGGGATCGTGGTCTTCGAGGCACCGCTGGGCCTCATCATGCTGGCCCTGACGGCCCTGCTGGGGATATTCTTCCTGGCCTACGTCCTGTCCCTCCAGGGGTCCGTGCTCATGGAGACGCGGCGCCACGGCAAGGAGATGCAAGTCCAGCGTGAACTGGCCGACAAGGCAGAAGCCTCGCGGTTCACGGAATTGCGCACCTTCCTGGATGCCCAGCACCATCAGGCGCACGCCGCCTTGCTGACCCGGCTGGACCAGCTGGAGGCGCGCCTGGCGGCGCGGGTCGCCGAATCCGACAATTCCACCGCGGCCTACGTGGGGCAGCTGGAACACCAGCTGCGCACCCGGGGCCTGGAGCCCGCGCCCGTGGTGCCGCCACTCGTCTGATCCCCGCTTGCGCGAGGCGCGGGCGGCAGGGCCCGGAAACGTTTGCGGCCGTGACAGGGATCTGGCACGGCCGCAAGGGGCGGGGAAGGGCGATGAAGCCCCCCGCCGTAAGTCCATCAAAGGCGCATCACTTTTGCGTCAGCACCCAGGCCGCCAGCTTCTTGGCCTCTGCATCGTTGACCTGCGCGTTGGCAGGCATCGGGACCGGACCCCATACGCCCGCGCCACCCTTGATGATCTTGGCGGCCAGCTTGTCCACGGCATCCTTCTGGCCCGCATACTTGGCGGCCACGTCCTTGTACGAAGGACCCACCAGCTTCTTGTCCACGGCGTGGCAGGCCATGCAGTTCTTCGAGGTCGCCAGGGCCAGATCGGCCATGGCGGGTGCCGCAACCGACAGCGTCATGGCAAGGGTGATCAGGGTACGCTTCATGGTGGGATTTCCTGTGGGTTGGGTTACAGTTCTTTTAATGGAATTGTAGTGAGTTGGGTTGACAGGCATTTGTCTGTCGTCAACCCGGCGTTTTCTGGAGATCGCGATGTACCTGCTGGGTCTTTCACTGGTGCTTCTGGCACTGAAGTATTTCGAGATCGGACCCGTGGCCAACTGGTCCTGGTGGTGGGTGCTGGCACCCTTTGCCGCCACGGCCCTATGGTGGGCCTGGGCGGATTCCACAGGGTATACGAAACGTAAAGCCATGGAAAAGATGGACCAGCGCAAGCAGGACCGGATCAACAAGAACAAGGAAGCCCTGGGCATGCGCCCGCGCAAGCCACGCTAGACAGTCCATTGCGTTTGTTCCTCGCACCGCCAGCGCGGATGTACAAGGCTGCGCCACAAGAAGAACCGATCACCGTTGTACATGACAAAACAGGAACAGCTCTGCCGCATGAGGGTAGAAGCCGATTTGCGACCCGAGTGCCTGATGAGCGACTACGGCATGCTGAGGATCATCCACGTTGAGGTGGTCCAATGAATGTGGCCTTTGGTGTCAGCGTGCTGGCACGTTCTATCCAGCAGGGCGGCGTGGATGGCATTGGCACCTACACTCGGGAGCTGATGGCGGCCATGCCGCAGGCGGCACGGTTGCAGCCCTATGTATTCGACGCGCCGACCAGTGTGTGGCGGGGAGCAACACCCGCGATGCCGTTTGGCTCCTTTGCTTGGCAGGCATTGGCCGCGACGCTGGTAGGGGTGGACTTTGGCCACGCACGCCGCGCACTGGGGAAGGGGACCGATCTCGTGCATGCCACCGACCACCTGGTGCCGCGCCTGCGCGGAATCCCGGTGGTGGCGACGATCTTCGATGCCATACCGCTGTCGAACCCGGAGTGGGTCAGATACCGTTTCAAGAGCCTGAAAAATGAGTTGTGGCGGCGCACGGCCTTCTGGGCGCAGCATGTCATCACGATTTCGGAGTATTCCCGCCAGGAGATCGCCATCCATTTCCGCCTGCCCGAGGAGCGGATCACCGCGATTCCGCTGGGAGTCGGGGCCCAGTGGTTCGTACCTCTGGACGCGGCCCTGCATGAGGCCGTGCGATCGCGGCATGCGCTGCCCGATCACTATTTCGTGAGCGTGGGCACCCTGCAGCCGCGCAAGAATATCGACCGCCTGCTGTCGGCGCACGCGAGCCTTCCAGAGCATCTGCAGCGCGAGTACCCCTTGCTCATCGTCGGCAAGCCGGGCTGGGGGTGCGATGACGTCGTTGCACGCTTCACGGGGGGTGGATTGAAGCATGTGCGGTGGCTTCGGCATCTGCCGGATGCGGAGCTTCAGGTCGTGATCAAGCGGGCCACCGCCCTGGTGTTTCCGTCGCTGCACGAAGGTTTCGGCTTGCCGGTGCTGGAGGCATTCGCTGCCGGCGTGCCGGTGGTGGCGTCCAACACGACATCGATCCCCGAGGTCGCGGGTGACGCGGCCTTGCTGATCGACCCTCTTCGCACCGATGAGATCGCGGATGCGATGCGCCGCATCGCGGAGCAGCCTGAGCTTGCGGCCCGGCTGGTGGCACGGGGGCGTGACCGGGTGCAGGCGTTCAGCTGGCAGGCGTGCGCCGAAAAAACCTTGCGTGTCTACGAGTCGATGGCTTGAAATATTTCTGCGATGACCACAGCGACCCACAGCCCCTCCGTCTCGGCGCGACAGCGCCAGGTTCAGCTGCTGTGGCGCGATATCCGCGGCGCCATGCTCGCATGGAGGTTCTGGTGCTTCATGGGATGGAACGATGTCGCCAAGCAGTACCGGCGCACCTTCCTGGGCCCCGTGTGGATTGCGTTGCACACGGCCTTGTTCATCATCGCTTTCGGCCTGATCGGTGCGCAGCTGTTCAAGTACCCGCCGGACTGGTACTTGCCTTATTTTTGCGCGGGGCATGTGCTGTTCGGGTATTTCAGCGCCTTGATCAATGAGGGCTGCCTGACCTACATCGGCGCGGACGCCTTCTTGAAGCAGACGCCCTATCCCAAGATGGCGTTTGTTTTTCGCACCGTGTTCCGGTGCTCCCTTCTGATGTTGCACAGCGCGGTCATCGTGCTGGCGGTGCTGCTCTGGTCGGGGCGGCTGGGGGACGTGCAGTGGTGGGCCTTGCTCGGCGCGGCTGCCTTGACGCTGGCCGTCGCCTGCTTCGTGGTCGCCATACTGGGGGGCCTAGCCACCCGTTTCCGTGATGTCACGGTGGCCACGGGCAGCCTCATGCAGGTCAGTTTCTTTGTGACGCCCGTGCTGTGGGTGCCGGACCAGTTGACCGAACGGGCCCAGTGGGTGGTGCACCTGAATCCCCTGGCCCTGTTCCTGGACCTGGTGCGCAGTCCCTTGATGGGGACCGTGCCCAGCATGCGGACCTGGGGGGCGGCCGGCGGCATGGTCGTGCTGCTGGCACTGGTTTTTTTCTGGCAGTACGTGGTGATCCGGCGCCGGATCGTGTACTGGCTGTGATGCGGGCGCTTTCGGGGTCGGAGATGGCCTACATCCAGCTGAAAGGCGTGTCGATAGATTTCCCCGTCTTCACGACGCGTTCCCGTGGCCTGCTCAATACCGTGCTGGGGTTTCCCCAGCGCGACAAGGCCCGCGTCGAATCCAGCGGATTGGGCCGGGTCAGCGTGCATGCGTTGCGCGACGTGAACCTGGCGTTGCGCACGGGGGACCGCGTCGGCTTGATCGGCTCCAACGGCGCCGGCAAGACCACGCTGCTGCGCGTGCTGTCCGGCGTGTATGAGCCCATGCAGGGCGATCTGTCTTTCCGCGGCCGTGTGGCCGCCCTCACGGACATCATGCTCGGCATGGACGTGGATGCCACGGGCTACGACAACATCATCATGCGCGGCATCGTGATGGGCCTCACGCGCAGGCAGGCGATGGAACTTGTCCCTTCGGTGGAGGCGTTCACCCAGCTCGGTGAGCACCTGCAGCTGCCGGTAAGGACCTATTCCCAGGGCATGCTGCTGCGCCTGGCGTTCGCGGTGTCCACGAGTGTGGTGCCCGATATCCTGTTGATGGACGAGATGATTGGCGCCGGCGACGCCAAGTTCTTCAGCCAGGCCAAGGAGCGCATCAACGGGCTGATCGAGCAGGTCTCCATCCTGGTGCTGGCATCCCACAACGAGGTCATCCTGCGGAGCTTCTGCAACCGCGCACTCGTACTCAGCGAGGGGCGCGTGGTGATGGATGGCAGCGTCGATGACGCCCTGGCTTTCCACAACCTGCAGCAAGGAGTGCTCCGGTGAGACTGAAATGCACGGGCCCGGCCGAGGTGCTGAAAACCATCGCGGCGCTGGGGCGTACCGAGGACGTGAGCTGGTCGCCCAATGGGCGCCGCATCGCGCTGGCCGGCATCGCGGTGGACAAGCTGCTGATTCTCGGCGTGGATTGCCGCCTGGAGGATGGGCATAAATGCATCCATGTTTCCGATGCCATGCAGGTGGTTTCCTCCAGCCTGAAGCGCCCGCACGGGGTGTGCTGGGTCAGCGACGGGACCGTGGCGGTTGCCAGCCGCGAGGGCAACGTGTCGTTCTTTGATATTCCCGCGGCGCAGCGGCCCGTGTCCGCCTGCAGGCTGCAGCCGCTGGCGACGGTTGGCAAGGGCGATACCGAACTGCTGAAGTCGCCCGGCAGCCTGTGCGCCCGGCCTCTGGGCTCCGGCCTGCTTGAACTCTGGGTGTGCAATGGCTTCGCGCACTACGTGACCCACCACCTGCTGGATGCCCGTTCCGGCTTGACCCATGTGGACGCCCAGGTCCTGATGCGCGAAGGCCTGGAAGTGCCCGATGGCGTGGCACTGGATCCTGCGGGCGATTGGGTCGCCATCAGCAACCATGACCGGCATGTAGTGGCCCTGTATCGCAACGATGCGCGGCTGGAGGCCGCCGCCAGGCCATCGGCCGAACTGCACGGGCTCAGCTATCCCCATGGCGTGTGCTTCGCGGCGGGGGGCAGCGTTTTGCTGGTCGCGGATGCGGGGACTCCGCACATCGCGTTGTTCCGCCGAGCGCCGCAGGGCTGGCCGGATGGTGCGTCCGAGCCCCATGCGCTGGTGCGGGTGCTCGACGATGCCACCTTCCGCAAGGGGCAGCACAACCCCAGGGAGGGCGGGCCCAAGGGGGTGGATGTGCATGAGCCCTGGGGTTTGCTGGTCACCACCTGTGCGGAACAGCCCCTGGCCTTTTTTGATCTTGAGGCCATCTTGCCGCCTGACCTGCGCCAGCAGGACACGCTGGCGCCCGCACAGGCCGCGGGCGAGGGGCTGCGGACCGCGATGCTTCGATTGGCGCGCGGTGTCTCCGCGCGAGAGGCGTTGCTGATGGGCGCGGTGCGCAATGAAGCGGCCCTCATGCGCGCCAGCTGGTCGTGGCGTGTGACGGCCCCGCTCAGAAGCCTGGCGGGAGGATGGCTTCGCTGGATCTCCCGGTTTCGCAAGCACTGAGGCCCCTGCGAACGGGCCGGCACGCACGTTGATGGGCTGGCCAGCGCCTTTCGGGAAACATCCGGGGCGCGTGCCCTGGGCCTCCCTGTGGTGATGCCCGCCAAGGCAAAACGCCCATGCGGGGCAGCATGGGCGCTTGTTTGTCCGGCGCGGCCCCGGGGGCGCGGCGGCCTGCCGCCAGAAAGGGCCATCAATGGCCGCTCATCCGTTCATCAATAGGCGTCCAGCACCGCACCCTTGCTCGCGCTCGATGCATTGAAGGCGAACTTGGCCTGCACGCCGCGGGTGTAGCGGGGGGCAGGGGCCGTCCAGGCGGCGCGGCGCTTGACGATTTCTTCCTCGGGCACGTTCAGCTCCAGCAGCAGCTGGCGCGCGTCGATGGTGATGCTGTCGCCTTCGTTGACGAAGGCGATGGTGCCGCCGGCCGCCGCCTCGGGCGCCACGTGGCCCACCACCATGCCCCAGGTGCCGCCGGAGAAGCGGCCGTCGGTGATCAGTCCCACGCTTTCGCCCAGGCCGGCGCCGATGAGCGCACCGGTGGGGGCCAGCATCTCGGGCATGCCGGGGCCGCCCTTGGGGCCCAGGTAGCGCAGCACCATCACGTCGCCGGCCTTGATCTTGCCGGCCAGGATGGCTTCGAGGGCCGATTGTTCGTCGTCGAACACGCGGGCGGGGCCGGTGATGACGGGGTTCTTCAGGCCCGTGATCTTGGCCACGGCACCCTCGGGGCTCAGGTTGCCCTTGAGGATGGCCAGGTGGCCCTGCGCGTACATCGGGTTGTCGATGCCGCGGATCACGTCCTGGTCGGCGCGGGGCACGTCGGGCACGTCCTGGAGCACTTCGGCAATCGTCTTGCCGCTGATGGTGATGCAGTCGCCATGCAGCAGGCCGGCGTTGAGCAGCACCTTCATCACTTGCGGGATGCCGCCCGCGCGGTGCAGGTCCACGGCCAGGTACTTGCCGCTGGGCTTGAGGTCGCACAGCACGGGGGTCTTCTGGCGCACGCGCTCGAAGTCGTCGATGGTCCATTCCACGCCGGCGGCGTGTGCGATGGCCAGGAAGTGCAGCACCGCGTTGGTGGAGCCGCCGGTGGCCATGATCACGGCCACGGCGTTCTCGATGGCCTTCTTGGTCACGATGTCGCGGGGCTTCAGGTCCATCTTGATGGCCTCGATCAGCACCTTGGCCGATTCCTTGGCCGAATTCATCTTCTCGTCGTGCGGGTTGGCCATGGTGGACGAGTACGGCAGGCTGATGCCCAGGGCCTCGAAGGCGCTGGACATGGTGTTGGCGGTGTACATGCCGCCGCACGAGCCGGTGCCGGGGATGGCGCGCTTCTCGATTTCCTTCAGGTCGAAGTCGCTCATCTTGCCCGCGGCGTTCTCGCCCACGGCCTCGAACACGCTCACGATGTTCAGGTCCTTGCCCTGGTAGTGGCCGGGCAGGATGGTGCCGCCGTAGACGTAGATGGCGGGCACGTTGGCGCGCAGCATGCCCATCAGGCCGCCTGGCATGTTCTTGTCGCAGCCGCCCACCACCAGCACGCCGTCCATCCACTGGCCGCCCACGCAGGTCTCGATGCAGTCGCTGATGACCTCGCGGCTCACCAGGCTGTACTTCATGCCTTCGGTGCCCATCGCCATGCCGTCGCTGATGGTGGGCGTGCCGAACACCTGGGCGTTGCCACCCGCTTCCTCGATGCCGGCGATGGCCGCGTCGGCCAGCTTCTGCAGGCCGCTGTTGCAGGGCGTGATGGTGCTGTGGCCGTTGGCCACGCCGACCATGGGCTTGACGAAGTCGCCTTCCTCGTAGCCCATGGCGTAGTACATGGAGCGGTTGGGCGCGCGCGACTTGCCTTGCGTGATGTTGGCGCTGCGGCGGTTGATGGGCTGGATCGGGATGGTCTTGCTGTCTGCCATGGCGGTTTTCCTGGTGGGGAGTCGTTGTAGTGGGAAGACGCCGCAGAGGGGCGCACGGGTCTTCGGCTGTCGGGGTGCAAGTATGCGAGGTTTGGAGTGGCGTTTCCAATCCCTTTCGCCTGCTTCAGTAATATATAAAACATATCACCGGATCACCACCGCTATGAAAGAAGCATTCATCGACGTGCGCGCCTGGCGCCAGTTCGTGGCCGTGGCCGAGGAGCTGCACTTCGGCCGCGCCGCGCTGCGCCTGCACATGACGCAGCCGCCCCTGACCCAGGCGATCGCGCAGATGGAGCGCTCGCTGGGCGTGGTGCTGTTCGACCGCACGCGCCGGCGCGTGGCGCTGACGCCCGCTGGCGAGGCCCTGCTGCCCGACGTGCGCGACTTTCTGGAGCGTGCGCAGGCCTTGCCGGCCCGCGCCCGCGCGGCGGCGGCCGGTGAGGTGGGGCGCGTGCGCCTGGGATTCGTCTCCACCATCGGGTTCGAGCGCCTGCCTGAATGGGTGCGGGACTTTCGCGTGTTGTGCCCCCAGGTGGCGCTGGAACTGGTAGAGGCCACGGGCGATGTGCAGCGCGAACTGTTTGCGCGCGGTGAACTGGACGCCGGGCTCATGCTGCATTCGCCGGGCTTCGCGCCGCCCGGGCTGGCGCGGCTGGTGGTGGCGCAGGAGCCGCTGGTGCTCGCCTTGCCCGAGCGCCACGCGCTGGCCGGTGCGTCGCGCCTGGACCTGGCGCGGGTGCTGGCCGAACCTTTGGTGATCTTTCCGCGCCGCATCGTGCCTTCGCTGCACGACGCGATCTTTGCGCTGTACCACGCAGCGGGCCGCGTGCCCGTGGTGGCGCAGGAGGCCATCCAGATGCAGACCATCGTCAACCTGGTATGGGGCGGCCTGGGCGTGGCCTGGGTGCCCGAGAGCGTGACCCAGTTCCGCCGCGAGGGCGTGGTCTACCGCGCGGCGGATGCGTTCGGGGCCGCGCCGGCCAGGGCCCCGGCCAGGGCCGCCAAGGCGGCGGCCGCGCCGCCACTGCCCGTGTGCGAAACCAGCCTGGTCTGGCCCGCCGCGCTCAACAACCCCGCGCTGGCGCGCTTCACTGATTTTGTGCGCGAGCGCTCGGCGGCGGGGTGAGTCAGCCCGCCGCGGCCGGCGCGGCGCGCCCGCGCGCGAACAGCAGCCCCACCGCGATGGCCAGCAGTGGCAGCATCACCGCGTTGATCGCCGTCCAGCCCACGCCAGTGAGCAGCGCGCCCGAGGCAAAGGACATGGCCGCCGCCACGGTGCCGTTGGCCAGCTGCATCAGCGCCTGCGCCTGGCCGCGCTCCTCGGGTGCATGGCTTTCGGCGAGCAGCGCTGTGCCCGAGATCACCATCAGGTTCCAGCCCGTGCCCAGCAGGAAGGAGCTGGCCAGGAATTCGGTGAACGCCATGCCCGAGAGCGCCACCGCCGCGCTGGCCGCCAGACAGGCCGCCCCCACGGCCGCCACCGGGCGGCTGCCGAAGCGGTCCACGAGCTGGCCCGCGAACAGCGCCGGGAAGAACATGCCGATCACGTGCCACTGGATCACCTGCGCGGCCGAGGCCGCCGAGAAGCCGCACACCTCCATGGCCAGCGGCGTGGCGTTCATCACCAGGATCATCAGGCCGTGGCCGATGGCCGCCATCACCACGGCGGCGCGCAGCCCGGGCCGGGCGAGCAGGGTGCGCATGGCCGCGATGCCGCCCGCCGCAGGCTGGGGCGCGGCCCCCTCGCGCAGCCGTGCCATCACCGCCCACCCGAGTGCGGACAACACCGCAATGGCCAGGTAGGCGCCCGCCAGCGGCGTGGCCAGCAGGTTGCGCGACCACAGCGCCAGCGGTGGCGCGAACACGGCGGCGCACAGGCCGCCGGCCACCACGCAGGCCGCCGCGCGCCCTTTTTGCTGCGGGTCCACCGCCTCCAGCGCCGCATAGGTGTAGTAGCCCGACGATGCCTGGTACGCGCCGATGGCCAGCGTGCCCGCGCAGAACACGGCAAAGCTGCCCCATTGCACGCCCGCCATGCTCACCAGCCCGCCCGCCACGCCAAGGAGCGCACCGGCCTGCAGCCCCGCGCGCCGCCCCCGGCGCTGCATGAACAGCGACAGCGGCTGCACCGACAGCAGGTTGCCCAGAACCAGCAGCGCCAGCGGCAGCGTGGCGAGGGTGGGCCAGGGCGCCAGCCTTGCCCCCACGATGGAGGTGAGCGTGATGCCGATGATGGAGCAGCCCCAGTAAAGGGCCTGGCCCGCGAACAGCAGGCGAACGGACGCATTGCGCAAGAGCAGCATGGATGGCTTTCGGTGGTGCGCCCCGGTGGGCGCGTAGGAAGGAAAGGGGCCGGGCCGCGGGGCGGTCAGTCCAGCGGCACACCCGCGCCAAAGCGCTGCGCATAGGCCTGCGGGCTCACGGCGCGGTGCTTGTGAAAACTGCGGCGCAGGTTCTCCGGGTGCTCGAACCCGCACAGCCGGGCCACGGTGGAGATCGATGCCTGGGCCTGCGCCAGCAGCGTGGACGCAGCTTCCACGCGCACGCGTTCCACGTAGCGGGCGGGCGTCATGCCCAGCTCGCGCTGGAACACGCGCGAGAGCGTGCGGGTGGGCATGCAGGCACGTTCGGCCAGGGCATCAAGCGACAGGTCGCCGCCCAGCTGCGTGGGAATCCATTCGAGCAGCGCGGCCAGCCGTGGGGCGTGCAGGGTCTCGGGCGCCA
Source organism: Acidovorax sp. GW821-FHT09A11 (assembly GCF_059418365.1). NCBI lineage: Bacteria > Pseudomonadati > Pseudomonadota > Betaproteobacteria > Burkholderiales > Comamonadaceae > Acidovorax > Acidovorax sp. GW821-FHT09A11. Next base: position 406,735 of record NZ_JBWKPS010000002.1, on the reverse strand, counting down.
GCAGGGGGCTGAACTGGGCCTGCCCGCCCGGGCGGCGCATGAACATCACGAGCCGCCGCGCCACGGCCAGGGCCAGGGGACGGCCCAGGTCCGCCTCCACCAGCGCCAGGGCCAGGTCAATGCCGGCGGTGACGCCCGCCGAAGTGAAGACATGGCTGTCGTGTGGGCTGGCGGCGTCGTACGTGTGCAGGCAGTCGTGCTCCACCAGCACCTTCGGGTGGCTCTGGCGCAGGCGGTCCAGGCGCGACCAGTGGGTGGTGGCGCGCCGTCCGTCCAGCAGCCCCGCCTGTGCCAGCAGCAGCGCGCCGGAGCACACCGACCCCAGCCGCCGCACCCGCGGCTCGGCGTGGCGCAGCCACTCGCACAGGCCGGCATTGGACAGCTGCGCAATCACCCCATCGCCGCCCGCCACCAGCACGGTGTCGAAGCCAGCCGCATCCAGGGTTCCCCAGGCGCCATCGGCCACCAGCGCGAACCCGGCCGATGTGGGCACGGGCCCTGGCGCTTCGGCCAGCAGGTGCAGCGTGTAGGCCGGCGGCAGGCCATGGCCCGTGCGCTCTGCGTTCGCAGAGCCAAACACCTGCATGGGGCCGACCACGTCCAGGCTCATGACGCCGGGGTAGAGGAGGCAGGCGACAGCGCGGGATGGAGGGTGCATGGCGCCAGTGTGAGGGCTCCGTGGGTTGGCTGCAACGACAACATCCCCACAGATCTGGCCACTGGCTGGAGGGCGGCCTGGGGGACAGGGTGCTTCCGGCGGGTCGCCGGCGTTCGCACCGGGGCCGGGGCAGTCGCCAGGCGATTCAGCGCGGGGACGGCGGTGCGCCGATGCCGGGCAGGACGGCGCTCAGATCGACGGCCTCGGCCATCGCGCGGTTGCCTTCGTCGCCCGGATGCAGCCGGTCGCCTGAATCGAAGCGCGCCGCGATGCGGGCAGGGTGGGCCGGGTCGCGCAGCGCCGCATCGAAGTCGATCACCGCATCGAATGCGCCGCCGTGGCGGATCCAGTCGTTCACCTGCCGGCGCAGTGTGTCCTTGTCGGGATGGTGGTAGTTGCTGAGCGGCGTGCCAGGCAAGGCACCCTCGAACGGCGTGAGCGTCGCGCCGATCACCCTCAGTCCGTGGCCGCGTGCCTGCGCGATCAGCTGGCGGTAGCCAGCCGCCAGCGCCTGCAGCGTCGGCCGGGGACTTGCCGGGGCGAACGCGGTGCCCGGCCAGGAGATATCGTTGATGCCCAGCATCACGATGACGCTTTGCACGCCAGGCTGGGCCAACACGTCGCGCTCCAGCCGCGCCAGCGCATTGGCGCCCATGCCGTCGGACAGCAGGCGGGCGCCGGAAATGCCGGCATTGACGACCGCCACCCCGTGCGGCGCCAGGCGGGTGGCCAGGAAATCCGGCCAGCGGCGGTCATTGTCCAGGCTGGCGGTGGCCCCGTCGGTGATGGAGTCCCCGATCACGACGACCGCGCGCGCGGTCGGTGCGGCTTCCACCTGAATGCCCGCCAGCAGCGGGCGCGCCGTAGTGCTCTGCACCGCTGCGCCTCCGGCGACCAGCTCCGGGGCGGTGGCCTGGTCGCCGGGGGCGATCCAGGTGGTCTGCCGTCCGTCCCAATGGAAGGTGCTCACCGGCGTTTCATCGGGGAGGTACAGGCTCACCGCAAGCTGCGCCAGCGCGGGCACGGCCAGCCCCACGGGGTCGCTGACCAGCGACGCGCCGGGCAGGATCGTCGCCGCCTCCTGGCCGCCAAAAGTGACGGTGTGCAGGCTGTCTGCCAGCACGGCCCCACCGGGAGCTGGCCGCGCGACCGTCGCCTTGCCCAGCGCCACCGGCTGCCGGCCGTAGGCGTTGGACAGGACAATGCGCACGCGGGGCCCGCCCAGGCTGACGCGCGCCACCTGCCGCACCGTCTGGCCATGCAGCACCGGCGGAAGGTGGGTGGGGAACAGGAAGTCCGGTCCCCAGGCAGGCTGGGGGCTTGCGCCCCAGGTTGCCACCCAGGTGGACGCACGGACAGGCGCTGGAGCGTGGGGCGCGGCCGCGCCAGCCGAAAGTGCAATGGCCAGCAGCGCCGACGCCGAGAGGGCAGGGAGGGTTTTCATATTGTTGAATTCATTGGCTTTGTAAGATTCAATGATGAATTCAAAGACATGAATAAACTAGACTTCTCCCCGGAAGAACATTTGTGATTTGAATTCACCGAGGAAGCCGCGATGGCCCGTCTGGATGTCAATCGCTCCGGCGAACTGGAGGTATTTGTCCGTGTGATCGAGCTGGGCGGGTTTTCCGCGGCAGCCCGTGCCTGCGGCATGACGCCCTCTGCCGTGAGCAAGCTGGTCGCGCGCATGGAGCAACGCCTGGGCACGCGGCTGGTGAACCGCTCCACGCGGCAGCTCCAGCTCACCCCCGAGGGCTGTGCCTTGTACGAGCGTGGCGTGCGCATCCTGGCCGATCTGGACGAGGCCGAGCGCTGCGCCAATGCGCACGCCGCGCCGCGCGGGCGGCTGCGGGTGAACGCGAACGTGCCGTTCGGGCACCATTTCCTGCTGCCGCTTGCTCCGCAGTTCCTTGAGCGCTGTCCCGATGTCACCCTGGACATCGTGCTGACCGATGAAGTCATCGACATCCTGGAGCAGCGCACCGACGTGGCCGTGCGCGCGGGTCCGCTCAAGAGCTCGAACCTGATGGCGCGCAAGCTCGGTCAGACGCGCATGGTCATCGTTGGCGCGCCCGGCTACCTGGAGCGCAAGGGCATGCCGGCGGCGCCGGATGATCTGCTGCTGCACAACCGGCTGGGCACCAGCTACGTGCGCGCCCAGGCCGGCTGGCCGCTGCGGCACAACGGTGTGGACGTGGTGGTCCCGGTGGCGGGCAATGCCCAGGCCAGCGACGGTGAAGCCCTGCGCCACCTGGCGCTGGCCGGCCTGGGGCTGGCGCGCCTGGCCGCCTTCCAGGTCCGCGACGACCTGGCGGCAGGCCGGTTGCGGCCCGTGCTGGAGGAATCCAATCCGGGCGACCTGGAGGAAGTGCATGCCGTGTTCGTCGGCCAGGGAGGCTACCTGCCGCTGCGCGTGCGCGCCTTCCTGGATTTCCTTGCCGAACGGGTCGACATCGGCGCGCAGTCAGTTCGTTCATGAGGCGCGCCGCATGCTGCGGCCGGGCACAGCCTTGCCGGGATAGCAATCCCTGGAGTTGTTCTAGGCCGAAAAGGCCTTGAACAGGTTCTTACGCCGATGCCTGTGACTGCAGGTAGTTCTGCAGGCCGATCCTGTCGATCAGGCCGATCTGCTTTTCGAGCCAGTAGGCGTGGTCTTCCTCGGTGTCGCGCAACTGGGCCAGCAGCAGGTCGCGGCTCACGTAGTCGCCCACGCTTTCGCACAGGGCCATGCCGTTTTGCAGGGCGGCGCGCACTTCGTACTCGGTGGCCAGGTCCTTGCGCAGCATCTCGGGCACGGTCTCGCCGGGGGTGAATTCCTTGGGGCGCATGTCGGGGCGGCCGCCCAGGAAGAGGATGCGGCGCAGCAGCGCGTCGGCATGCTGGGTTTCTTCCTGCATCTCGTGGTCGAGACGGGTATAGAGCTTGACGAAGCCCTGGTCCTCGTAGATCCGCGAGTGCGCGAAATACTGGTCGCGCGCGGCCAGCTCGCCGCGCAGCAGATCCTTGAAATACTCGACGACTTGTGGGTTTCCCTGCATGTTCTTATCCTTGAATTTCTGGTGGGGAGTATCGCGCGGACCGTGGCCTTTGTGGGCAATGCCCCCGGCTTGCCGCTCTGCATGCGTACCGGGATCAGAAGCGTTCTCATTGGGGCGCAAATGGGGCGCGCGGCCCGCGCCGCGGCTGCCCCCACGCCCCGCGGGGCTGCCGGCTGCCCTCCGCCACGGCGCGCGGGCACAATACCGCCCAAATGCTGATCTACCCCCACATCGATCCCGTCGCCCTGCAAGTGGGCCCGCTGGCCATCCACTGGTATGGCCTGACCTACCTGGCGGCCTTCGGGCTGTTCATGCTGCTGGGCATCGCCCGGCTGCGGCACCCGCCATTCGCGTCCATCACAGGGCCCGGCGCGTGGACGCGCAAGGATGTGGAGGACATCCTGTTCCTCGGCGTGGCAGGCGTGGTGGTCGGTGGGCGCCTGGGCTACTGCCTGTTCTACAAGCCCGGCTACTACCTGAGCCATCCGCTGGAGATCTTCGCGGTGTGGCAGGGGGGCATGGCCTTTCACGGCGGGCTGCTGGGCGTGATCGCGGCGATGCTGTGGTTTGCCCATTCGCGCAAGCGTCCGTGGCTGCAGGTGGCCGACTTCGTGGCGCCCTGCGTGCCCACGGGGCTGGCGGCGGGGCGGGTCGGCAACTTCATCAACGGCGAGCTGTGGGGCCGCTTTTCCAGCCCCGACCTGCCGTGGGGCATGGTCTTCGCGCACAGCGGCTCCATGCAGCCACGCCACCCGTCGCAGATCTATCAGTTCCTGTTGGAAGGGCTGCTGCTGTTCATCCTGCTGTGGCTCTATGCGCGCAAGGAGCGCCGCCAGGGCCAGGTGGCGGCGGCGTTCCTTGTGGGCTACGGCACGTTCCGCTTCATCGCCGAGTATTTCCGGGAGCCCGACGCCTTCCTGGGCGTCCTGTCGCTGGGCATGAGCATGGGCCAATGGCTCTGCGTGCCCATGATCGTCGCCGGCGTCGCGCTGTGGCTGTGGGCACAGCGGCAGCCGGCCCCCGTGCCCGGTTTCAAGTAAAAAATACTTCTGACGCTTGATGATCAAGCGCTGGCAGCTATTGAAAATATAGCAAACAGCGGGTTGTGGCCGACTGCTCATCCCGCTGCCTGTATCGCGGGGTGGCGGGCTTGCGCACGCGGCTTCTTCCGCTGCCTTCCTCAGGGCGCTCCTTCGCGGCGGGGCCCTGGCTGGCGCCGAACCCGAACCCGTGCCATGCGCGCGGCGCGTCCTGCAGGGCCTGGGGCACCGGTTTTCCAGTGAGTCCGGCGGCCGTGCAGGCCTTGCCACTGGGGGCGGGCAGCCCCGCCAACGTCATCCCGTCGTGCGCGAAGCGCCTGGCTTCTCCGTAACCTCTTCCAGCGTGCCCCCATGGCCCGCTGAGTGCGCGCGGATGTGGTGTGGGAGCCACCGGCCCGCATTTTTTTGCGAAATTCAACGAATTGGGCGTTCCAGGCCTTGTAATTTTTCATAATTATGAGAAATTACGTAGAAATCAGAGAAAGCCCGGTATTTGTGAGCTTTTGGCGGCGTGTTGGCGGCCAAAGGCGTCAGAGAATCTGACTGTTCCGCCTCTGCCACTGGAGTTCACCCGCACCATGCGCCCGATTCCCAACTCATTGCACGACGAAGCTGCCTCGCGGCTGCGCGAGCAGATCTTCGCCGGGGCCTTGCCGCCGGGGAGTTTTCTGGACGAGGCGGCGCTGTGCGAGCGGCTGGCCATTTCGCGCACGCCGCTGCGCGAGGCGCTCAAGGTGCTGGTGGCCGAGGGCCTGCTGCGCCACGAGCCGCGCCGGGGGTGCTTCGTGGCAGAGATCTCCGAACGCGACCTGGACGACCTGTTCCCGGTGATCGCCTTGCTGGAGGGGCGGGCCGCGCACGAGGCCACCCGCAAGGCGGGCGCCGCCGACGTCGCGGCGCTGGAGGTGCTGCACGAGCGCCTGCAGCAGTGCGCCTCGGACGGACTCCTTACCGACTACTACGAAGCCAACTACGCGATCCATGAGGCCTTCATCACGCTGGCGGACAACCGCTGGCTGGCGCAGGTGATCGGCGACCTGCGCAAGATCCTGCGGCTGGCGCGGCTGCAGACGCTGCATGCGCCGGGCCGCCTGCAGCAAAGCCTGGCCGAGCACCTGGCCGTGTTCGCCGCGCTCAAGGCGCGCGACTGCGACGCTGCCGAGGAGGCCATGCGCACCCACCTGTTGCGCCAGCGCGATGCGCTGCGCGACGTTGCCCGCAACCAGCAATCGAGGCTGACACCATGATGAACAGTACCCCCGAATGGATCGCCCGCAGCGTGTCCCGCCTGCGCACCGCCGCGCCTGCCACGGACAAGGCGGCCGACAAGTCCGGCGAGAAGCCCGCGAGGGCCGCCATCGACAAGTCGGTGACGGATGTGGTGGCCAAGGTGGCCGTGCCGCGCTCCACGCACGAACGTCTGCAGGCGACGCTGCGCCGCGGGCAGGAGGCGCTGTCGCCGCGCGCGCTGCGCCGCCTGCTGGCGGACCTGCAGGAGGTGGTGGCCCCGCAGGTGAGTGAGCTCGAGGGCGGGCGCCGCGCCCAGGCGGTGGCCGAGTGGTATGCCAGGGCCGAGCCCGAGGAGCGGCGCGACATGTGGCTCCTGATGTGCGAGCAGTTCGCGCCCGACGCCACGCGCTTCAAGTCGGCCCGCCAGCGCTACGAGGCCGCGGCGGGCACGGCCGAGGAGGGGCAGGCCGAGATCAGCCTGCGCCGCGCGCTGGTGTCGCCGCGCACCCGGCTGCTGCAGCGCTTTTCCGTGTTTCCCGAGGGCATGCGCTTCCTGGTGGACATGCGGGCCGAGCTGCTGCCGCTGCTCAAGGCCGACAAGCGCCTGCTGGCGCTGGACGCGGAGCTGGAACACCTGTTCTCCACCTGGTTCGACGTGGCCTTCCTGGAGCTGCGCCGCCTGTCGTGGGATTCGCCGGCCTCGCTGATCGAAAAGCTCATCAAGTACGAGGCCGTGCATGACATCCGCAGCTGGGCGGACCTCAAGAACCGGCTCGACAGCGACCGGCGCTGCTACGGCTTCTTTCACCCGCGCCTGCCCAACGAGCCGCTGATCTTCGTGGAGGTGGCGCTGGTGGACAAGATTTCTGCCAGCATCACGCCCTTGCTGGACGAGGCGGCCGCACCGGTGGACATCTCCCGGGCCACCACGGCGATCTTCTACTCGATCAGCAACACACAGACGGGCCTGCGCGGCGTGAGCTTCGGCGATTCGCTCATCAAGCACGTGGTGGAGACGCTCACCGCGGAGTTCCCGCGGCTGCGCACCTTTGCCACGCTGTCGCCCATTCCGGGCTTCCGCTCGTGGCTGGGCAAGCACGCGGGCGCGATGCTCGAGCGCCTGGATGACAAGCGCCGCGCCGAGCTGGGTCGCGCGGTGGGCTTCGAGCCCCCGCAGCCCACGCACCTGCTGGCCGCCATCGACAAGGCCCTGGAGCTTGACGCCAAATCGCCCGTGCGCCAGATGCTGCTGGAATGCGCCGCCCGCTACCTGGGGCGCGAACTGCACGAAGGCAAGCCGGTCGACCCGGTGGCACGCTTTCACCTGGGCAACGGCGCGCGGGTTGAACGGCTGAACTGGGCGGGCGATCCTTCCGGCAAGGGGCTCAAACAGTCGTACGGGCTGATGGTGAACTATCTGTATGACCTCAAGCGCATCGACAAGCACCGCAGCCTGCTTGCGCAGGGCAAGGTGCCGGTGTCGGGGGACATCGACAGCCTGTGCCGTGGTGATTGATCCGTGCCGCCCGCGCGGCGGGCGGCACTGTTTTGGCCCTGGGCCGGTGGGCCGGGGGCCGAAAGGCGGCTGACCTGCCCGCCTGGCAGGCGTGGCGCCCGGGGGCGCGGCGTCTTCTGGTAGAAGTGCAGGCAGCAACCGGTGGCCGATGGCCGATCGCACGCCACGGACCGGTTTCCATTTTTACAACGACGACAGGAGACAAGGAAATGACAGACAACATGCGAATCGACGACCGAGCGGTGCAGCGCCGCAGCCTGCTGGCCGCAGCGGCGGCAGCGGGCCTGGGCCTGGGCAGCGGCGGCAGCTGGGCGCAGGCCTCCGCCTGGCCCTCCAAGCCCGTGAACCTGGTCGTCCCCTTTCCGGCCGGAGGCGGCACCGATGCGTTCGCGCGGCCGCTGGCCGCGCAGTTTTCCCGCGCCACCGGCAAGACGCTGGTGATCGACAACCGGGGCGGGGCGGGGGGCACCGTGGGGGCCAGTTTTGCCGCCAAGGCCGCGCCCGACGGGTACACGCTGTTCATGGGCGCGGTGCACCACGCCATCGCCCCGTCGATGTACCCCAAGCTCGACTACGACATCGAGAAGGATTTCATTCCGCTGTACCTGCTGGCCAACGTGCCGCAGGTGGTGGTGGTCAACCCGAAGAACGTGCCGGTGGGCAACTTCCAGCAGTTCATGGACCATGTCAAGCGCAACCCCGCCAAGCTCAACTACGGCTCGGCGGGCGCGGGCACATCGCACCATCTGGCGGGCGAGCTGTTCAAGCAGCAGACCAACACCTTCATCACGCACATCCCCTACCGTGGCGCGGGCCCTGCGCTGCAGGACCTGATCGGCGGGCAGGTGGACATGATGTTCGATGGCCTGGGTTCGTCGGCCGCGCATATCAAGGCGGGGCGCATCAAGGCGCTGATGGTGTCCGGCTCCAAGCGCAACGCGGCCTTCCCGGACGTGCCCTGCGCTTCCGAAGTGGGCCTGCCCGACTACACCGTGACCACCTGGTATGGCCTGTGGGCGCCCAAGGGAACGCCGGCCGATGTCCAGGCGCGCATCGTCGAGGAGATCCGCAAGCTCGGCGCGGCCGACGAGCTCAAGACCATCTGGGCCAGCAATGGCGCCGAATACGGCGGCCTCACGCAGCAGCAGTTCGCCGGCATGGTCAGCAGCGAGGTCAAGCGCTGGGCGGCGGTGGTGAAGGCTTCTGGCGCAAAACTTGATTGACCCCCTGAGGCGCTTCGCGCCATCCCCCTGAGGGGGACGCCACCCGTGGCCTGGCAGAGCCAGTTCCACGGTGGCACTGGCGATGGCGTTGCGCCAGTTGTTGTGGGGCGTGGACTTTGCAAACGTGATGGGCAACGAATATGTCAGGTGAAGTGTTGATGGATGCCGGTGAGCGTGGCGTGGTGCATGTCACCTTGCGCCATGCCGGGCGGCTGAACGCGATGTCGCGGGGCATGTGGCGGCAACTGCGCGAGGTGTTTCAAGACATCCAGCGGCGCAGCGATGTGCGCTGCGTGCTCATCGCCGGCGAGGGCGATGCCTTCTGCGCGGGGGGCGACATTTCGGAGTACCCGGGCTTTCGCTTCGACACCGCGGCCTTGCGCGATTTCCATGAGAACGACGTCTGGGGCGGGCTGAGCGCCATGCTCCTGTGCGACGTCCCCATCGTGGCCCAGATCAGCGGGGCCTGCATGGGTGCCGGGGTGGAGATCGCCAGCTGCTGCGACATCCGCATCGCGGGCGGTACGGCCCGCTTTGGTGCCCCCATCGCCAAGCTCGGCTTCCCCATGGCCCCCCGCGAGGCGCAGCTGGTGGCCGGCGCCGTGGGCGATGTGACGGCCCGGCAGATGCTGCTGGAAGCCGCCACCTTCAGCGCCGCCGACATGCTGGCGCGCGGTTTCCTGAGCCGCGTGGTGGCCGACGACAGGACGGCCACCGAGGCGGTGGGCAGCGCGCAGCGCATTGCCGCGCTGGCACCCCAGGCCGCCCGCATGAACAAACAGACATTTCGGGCATTGAAAGTGCCTGTGGCGCCTGCTGTAAATGCGCAATCAGCTATTAAATATATAGCAAACGATGTGCCTGACCCCTATGCGTACGCGGACAGCGCCGAGCACCGCGAAGGCATCACCGCGTTCCTTGAAAAACGCGCCCCCATGTTTTGATGGGCCTTGCCCATTTCCATTCCTCTTGTGGATCTGACCATTTGCAACCCCGCCCAACTGCCATGAGCCAACACAACCTCTTCAGCGCCCTGCGCGCAGCCTTTCCCTCCGACCTGGGCAGCACCGCCGTGGAAACCACGGCGCCCGACGGCACCCCGCTGCACTACAGCTGGGCCGACCTGGACCATGCCAGCGCGCGCATCGCCAACCTGCTGGCCTCGCTCAAGCTGCCCGAGGGCAGCCGCGTGGCCGTGCAGGTGGAAAAGTCGGTCGAAGCCATGCTGCTGTACCTCGCCACCTTGCGCGCGGGCTACGTGTTCCTGCCGCTCAACACGGCCTACCAGAGCGCCGAGATCGAGTACTTCATCGGCAACGCCGAGCCTGCGGTGGTGGTGTGCAGCCCGGGCAACTTCGGCTGGGTGTCGAAGATCGCCTTCACGCTGGGCACGCAGCACGTCTTTACCCTGGGCGACGACCGCACCGGCAGCCTGCTGGAGCGCGCGGCGCACCATGGCGACAGCCACACGCCCGTGCAGCGCGCGGCCGATGACCTGGCCGCCATCCTGTACACCAGCGGCACCACGGGCCGCAGCAAGGGCGCCATGCTCACGCACGGCAACCTGCTGTCGAACGCGCAGGTGCTCAAGGAGTACTGGGGCTGGACGGCTACCGGAGGGCCTGATGGCCGTGGCGACGTGCTGATCCACGCCCTGCCCATCTTCCACGTGCACGGCCTGTTCGTGGCCATCCACGGCGCGCTGATCAATGGCAGCAAGATGATCTGGTTCAGCAAATTCGACCCCAAGGCCGTGCTCGCCGCCATGCCGCGCGCCACCGTCTTCATGGGCGTGCCCACGCTCTACGTGCGCCTGCTGGGCGAGGCCGGCCTCACCAAGGAGGCGGCGAAGAACATGCGCCTGTTCGTCGCGGGCTCGGCGCCGCTGCTCATCGAGACCTTCAACGAATGGCAGCAGCGCACCGGCCACACCATCCTGGAGCGCTACGGCATGAGCGAGACCATCATGCTCACATCCAACCCCTACGCGGCCGACGCGCGCCATGCCGGCCAGACCGAGCGGCGTGGCGCCACCGTGGGCTTCCCGCTGCCCGGCGTGGGCCTGCGCGTGGTGGACGATGCCAACAAGCCGCTGCCCGTGGGCGAGATCGGCAACATCCAGGTGCAAGGCCCCAACGTGTTCAAGGGCTACTGGCGCATGCCCGAGAAGACGGCCGAGGAGTTCACGCCTGACGGCTGGTTCAAGACCGGCGACGTGGGCAAGGTGGACGAGCGCGGCTACGTGAGCATCGTGGGCCGCAGCAAGGACCTGATCATCAGCGGCGGCTACAACGTCTACCCCGCCGAGATCGAGGGCTACATCAACGACATGCCCGGCGTGGCCGAAAGCGCGCTGGTCGGCGTGCCCCACCCGGACTTCGGCGAAGTGGGCGTGGCCGTGGTCATCGCCAAGCCGGGCGTGAAGCTCGACGGCGAGGCCATCGTGGCGCGGCTCAAGTCGCAGCTGGCCAACTTCAAGATCCCCAAGCGCTGCTTCGTGGCCGACGAGTTGCCGCGCAACACCATGGGCAAGGTGCAGAAGAACCTTCTGCGCGAGCAGCACAAGGCACTGTTTTCCTGACCCCGTGGGCTGGCGGCTGCCGCAGGCGCGGCCTGCTGGCACCTGCCCGCCGCAGTCAGTGCCCGCCGCCGACCAGGGCGCGTCCGGCCGCCCGCAGGGCCTTGGCCGCGCTGTCGCCCAGCAGCAGCGCCCCGCTGCTGAACGCGCCATCCACGAGCAGCGAGAGCTGGGCGGCGGTCACGTCCGGCTTTTTCACACCGAGCCGCCGGCACAGCGCCGAAAGCCGCTTGCGCTGCTCCAGCCTGTGGCGGGCCGAGATGGCGCGGGCAGGGTGCGCGGGGTCCGCGAATTCCGCGGCCACGTTCAGCTGGGGGCATCCCCGGTAGCCCGGGCGGGCCACCCGCTCGCCCACCCACTGGAGCAGGGCGTCGAGCTCCGCCGCGGGATCGGGGCCGTGCGTTGAGACAACGTCGTCCCATTGCTGCCAGAACTCGCGGTCTTCGCGCTCCAGGAAGGCCGCGATCAGGTCATCCTTGGTGCGGTAGTAGCGGTAGAGGCTGGTCTTGGCGATCTTCGCGCGCTCGATGATCAGGTCGATGCCCACCGCGCGAACGCCCTCGTTGTAGAAAAGCTGGGAAGCGGTGTCGAGGATGCGTTGCTGCACATCGCCGGGCGGCATGGCCGCGGGCGTGGCGGAGGAGGCAGCTCGCGAGGACGGGGTGCCGTCACGGGTTCCAGGTGGTCTCATGCGCAGATTTTCCCACATCGCACGGAGATGTGATACAGACCTGTATGTTGCCGGCAGGCCTGCATGCGCCGCGTGCCTTCAGCCCGCTCCGCGGGGGCGGCCACGGCCGTGGCTCCGCCCCTGCCGTTGGGCAGGGCCCGCGTGGCGGGGCCTCTGCCCTGTGCTCAGCGCAGCACCAGCACGGGGATGTGCGAGTGCGTGAGCACATGCTGGGTTTCGCTGCCCAGCAGCAGGCGCTTGAGCCCCTTGCGGCCGTGCGATGCCATGACGATCAGGTCGCACTTGTGTTTCTTGGCGGCGGAGATCACCGCTTCCGCGACGAGATCGGATTTGGCGATGACGGCCTTCACGGCAACGCCCTGGGCGATGCCTTCGGTCTTGACGCCATCGACCATGGCCTGCGCGGCGTCGCCCCACTGTTTCTCGATGCGCTTGACGTCGCTCATGTCGACCGGCATGCCGCCTTCAAAGTAGCTGCGGGGATAGCGTGGCACGACCTTGAGGGCCACCACCGTGGCGCCCGACAGGGCTGCAAGGGACAGGCCGTGCTCCACCGCTTTGTCCGACAGGGCCGAACCGTCCGTGGCAATCAGGATGCGTTTGTACATAAAGGGCTCCTCAAAGTGATGGAACAAGCTTAGGATCAATCATGTTCCGGGGCTTGATCCAGGTCAATGTACCTGCCGGGCCCTCACGATAGGCTTGAACCATGTCAATGTTTGGACCCGGTGCGCCGGCCTCATCCCCGGTGCATCAGACAGATGCCGGGACGGACGCGTGGCCGGCGGCCGCGCCCGCTCCGCAGGCCGTGCTGCTGGACGACCCGCAGGAATGGTCGGCATTCGGCCGCCCGTGTGCTCAGGCGGGTGGTGCTCCCGCGGACCTTGCCGCGTGCGCCTGGGAATCCCAGGTGGTGCTGGAGGGCATGCACTGCGCGGCCTGCGCGCTCACCATCGAAGACGCGCTGCGCGCCGTGCCGGGCGTGCAGCAGGCCGATGTGAGCGCCGCCACGCGGCGCGCGCGCGTGGTCTGGCACCCGGCGCAGGTGCGCCCCTCGCAGTGGATGCAAGCAGTGCACAAGGCCGGCTACCGCGCCATGCCCGCCATGGACGCCTTTGCACGCGAGCAGCGCCTGCGCGAGAGCCGCCGCGCGCTGTGGCGCTGGCTGGTGGCGGGTTTTTGCATGATGCAGGTCATGATGTACGCGTGGCCGGCCTATGTGGCACAGCCGGGCGACCTCACGCAGGAGATGGAGCAGCTGCTGCGCTGGGCTTCCTGGGTCATTACCTTGCCGATGGTGGTCTTTGCGTGCGGACCCTTCTTCTCCAGCGCGCTGCGCGATATCCGGTTGCGCCGCGTGAGCATGGACCTGCCCGTGGCGCTGGGCATGGCCATCACTTTCGCGGTGAGCACGGCCGGGACCTTCGACCCCACGGGCATCTTCGGGAAAGAGGTGTACTACGACTCGCTGACCATGTTCGTCTTTTTCCTGCTCACGGGGCGCTGGCTCGAACTGCGCCTGCGCGACCGCACTGCCGGCGCGCTGGAAGCCGTGATGAACCGCCTGCCCGACAGCGTGGAGCTGCGCTCGGCGGATGGCAGTTTCGTGCGCGTGGCCACACGCCGCTTGGCCGTGGGGGACACGATCCGCGTGCTGCCGGGCGAGGCCTTTCCGGCCGATGGGCGCATCACCCGGGGCAGCACCCAGGCCGACGAATCCCTTCTGACGGGAGAGTCCACCCCGGTGGCGCGGCCCGTGGGCAGCGTGGTCACGGCCGGCAGCTACAACCTGCAGGCGCCGGTGGAGGTGCAGGTGGAGGGCACGGGCGGGCAGACGCGCTTCGCGCAGATCGTGGCCTTGATGGAAAGCGCTTCGCTGCAGAAACCCCGGCTGGCACAGCTGGCCGACCGCATCGCGCGGCCGTTCCTGGTGGCGGTGCTCGCGGCCGCGGCCCTGGCGGCCGCGTATTGGTGGCCCTCCGATCCTGGCCATGCGCTGATGGTGGCGGTGGCGGTCCTCATCGTGACCTGCCCCTGTGCACTGTCCCTGGCCACACCGGTCGCCATGCTCACGGCGGCGGGCACGCTGGCGCGCCATGGCGTGCTGGTGCGCAACCTGCAGGGCCTGGAGGCCTTGGCCCGTGTGGATACCGTGGTGTTTGACAAGACCGGCACGCTCACGCGGGACGGCATGGCATTGCAAGCCGTGCATGCCATCGAAGGATGGACGGCACGGGGCGCGCTGGCGCTGGCGTCCGCCTTGGCGCGCCAATCGATGCATCCCGCATCGCGCGCCGTGGTGGCCGCCGCTGGCGCGCAGGACGACGGGCGCTGGATCGTGAGCGGCCTGCAGGAGGAAGCCGGGCTCGGCCTGGTGGCCGTGGCGCGGGATGGCCTGGGCGCGGAGCCTGCCCGCACGTTCCGGCTGGGCTCCGCCCGCCATGCGGGCGTGGCGCCGCAGGACGGCGCCGCACTGCAGGTGGTGCTGTCGGAACAGCGCCCCGACGGGCGGGTGCTGGAACTGGCGCGCTTCGACCTGGTGGAGGCTCTGCGCGCCGAGGCCCCGGCCGTGGTGACGACGTTGGCGGATGCCGGCCTGGCGGTGCAGTTGCTGTCCGGTGACCGGGCCGTGTCGGTGCGGCGCGTGGCTGCGCAGGCGGGCATAGCGCAGGCGGCGGGGGAGTGCACGCCCCAGGGCAAGCTGGCCGCGTTGCAGGCGCTGCAGGCCGGCGGCCACCACGTGGCCATGGTGGGCGATGGCATGAACGATGGCCCGGTGCTGGCAGGCGCCCATGTGTCCTTCGCGTTTGGCCGCGCCGTGCCGCTGGCGCAGGCGCAGGCCGATTTTGTCGTGCTGGGCGACAGCCTGGCGCTGGTGCCGCAAACGGTGCTGCTGGCGCGGCGCACCCTGCGTGTGGTGCGCCAGAACCTGTGGTGGGCCGCGGGCTACAACGCCCTGTGTGTTCCATTGGCCGTGGCGGGTTTCATGCCCGCCTGGCTCGCCGGGCTGGGAATGGCGCTGAGTTCGCTGCTGGTGGTCCTCAATGCCGCGCGCCTTGCACGAGATCTTCCGCCGTTGTCTTCCTCGGGCGCAGCGCCGCTGCCGCCAGAGGGTGCTCCGGCCATTGAAATCACCAAGACAACGCTGAAGGCCGCCTGATGGACATTCTGTACCTGCTGATTCCGCTGTCCGTGGTGCTGGTCTTGATGGTTCTTGCAGGACTGTGGTGGGCGGTTCATCACGGCCAGTTCGAGAGCGTCGAGCAAGAAGGTGAACGGATTCTCCGAGACGATTGACTTGTGTCAATGCCCTGAAAAGCTGGCTGCAACAAACTCTTACTGCAATACAAAGAGGTGCCCGATGGATTCTCCAAAAACAAATGCTGCGCACTACAACGACACGGTGGTGCGGCAGTTTTCTATCATGGCCGTGGTATGGGGGGTGGTTGGCATGCTGGTGGGCGTCATCATCGCCGCCCAGCTGGCCTGGCCTGAACTCAACTTTGGCATACCCTGGCTCAGCTACGGGCGCTTGCGCCCCCTGCACACCAACGCGGTGATTTTTGCGTTTGGCGGCTGCGCGCTGTTCGCCACAAGCTACTACGTGGTGCAGCGCACCAGCCAGGTCCGGTTGTTCGCCGGGCCGCTGGCGGCGTTCACGTTCTGGGGCTGGCAGCTGGTCATCGTGGCCGCCGCCATCAGCCTGCCGCTGGGCTACACCTCCGGCAAGGAGTACGCCGAGCTTGAATGGCCCATCGACATCCTGATCACGCTGGTCTGGGTGTCCTACGCCATCGTGTTCTTCGGCACCATCGGTGTGCGCAAGGTCAAGCACATCTATGTGGCCAACTGGTTCTTCGGTGCGTTCATCCTGGCCGTGGCATTGCTGCATGTGGTCAACAGCGCAGCGATTCCCGCCGGCTTCATGAAGAGCTACTCGGCCTATGCGGGCGTGCAGGATGCGATGGTGCAGTGGTGGTATGGCCACAATGCCGTGGGCTTCTTCCTCACGGCGGGCTTCCTCGGGATGATGTACTACTTCATCCCCAAGCAGGCAGGCCGTCCGGTGTACAGCTACCGCCTGTCCATCGTCCACTTCTGGGCGCTGATCTTCACCTACATGTGGGCCGGTCCCCACCACCTGCACTACACCGCGCTGCCCGACTGGACGCAATCGGTGGGCATGGTGTTCTCGCTGATCCTGCTGGCCCCCAGCTGGGGCGGGATGATCAACGGCGTGATGACGCTGTCCGGCGCCTGGCACAAGCTGCGCGACGACCCGATCCTGCGTTTCCTGATCGTGTCGCTGTCGTTCTACGGCATGTCCACGTTCGAGGGCCCGATGATGTCCATCAAGACCGTCAATGCCCTGAGCCACTACACCGACTGGACCGTGGGCCACGTGCACTCCGGCGCCCTGGGCTGGGTGGGCCTGATCTCGATGGGGTCGCTGTACTACCTGGTTCCCCGCCTGTTCGGCCGCGAGAAGATGCACTCCATCAAGGCGATCGAGCTGCACTTCTGGATGGCCACCATCGGCATCGTCCTGTACATCGCCGCCATGTGGATCGCCGGCGTGATGCAGGGCCTGATGTGGCGCGCCATCAATCCCGATGGCACGCTCACCTACACCTTCGTCGAGAGCGTGAAGGCCACGTACCCCTTCTATGTGATCCGTGTGGCTGGCGGCCTGCTGTATCTGGGGGGCATGGTGGTCATGGCCTGGAACGTGTGGGTGACAGCGATCTCGGGCCGTTCGGTCAAGGTTGCCATTCCCGCCGTGAATGCTGCGCACGCCTGAGCCGAAGGAGATAACCCATGTCCAACAACAATCCATCTTCTTCGACCGGCTTCTCCCACGAGAAAGTCGAGACCAACAACTTCCTGATGATCGTGCTGATCCTGCTCGTGATCGCCATTGGCGGCCTGGTGGAGATCGTGCCGCTGTTCTTCCAGAAGTCCACGACCGAGGCGGTCAAGGGTGTGGAGCCCTACAACGCCATGCAACTGGTGGGCCGCGACATCTATATCCGCGAGGGCTGCTACAACTGCCATTCGCAGATGATCCGCCCCTTCCGCGCCGAGACGCTGCGCTACGGCCACTACTCGGTAGCGGGCGAGTTCGTGTACGACCATCCCTTCCAGTGGGGCAGCAAGCGCACCGGACCCGACCTGCACCGCGTGGGCGGCAAGTACAGCGATGAGTGGCACCGCATCCACCTGAACAACCCGCGCGACGTGGTGCCTGAGTCGAACATGCCCGCCTATCCCTGGCTGGAAAAGAACGCGGTGGACCCCGCGAGCGTTGCGCCGCGCATGAAGGCGCTGCGCACCGTCGGCGTGCCCTACACGGACGAGCAGATCGCGGCATCCGCGGCCGACGTCAAGGGCAAGACCGAGATGGAGGCGCTGGTCGCCTACCTGCAAGTCATGGGCCGTGCGCTCAAGTAAAGGAGGTTCGCAATGGACATCACCACCATGCGCATCGTCGCCACGCTGGCCTCGATGGCCTGCTTCGTCGGCATCTGGGTCTGGGCCTACCGGGGCCGCAACAAGGCCCGGTTTGACGAGGCCGCTCGGCTGCCCTTTGAACAAGATTGACCCCCACCAGAACGAGAACACCCCATGAGTGACTTCACCAGCAATTTCTGGTCGGTCTTTGTGACCACGCTGACCCTGGTCGGCATCATCGCCTGCGGCATCCTGCTATGGATGGCAGGCCGCAAGAAGGTGATGGCCACGGCCGACAACACCACGGGCCACGTCTGGGACGAGGACCTGGTCGAAATGAACAACCCCCTGCCGCGTTGGTGGGTCTGGCTGTTCGTCATCACCATCGTCTTCGGCTTCGGCTACCTGGCCGCCTACCCAGGCCTTGGCAGTTTCACCGGCAAGCTGAACTGGACGCAGAAGGGCGAATACGAAGCCGAGATGGCCAAGGCCAAGGCTGAACTGGAGCCGCTGTATGCCCGTTTCGCCTCGATGAAGCCGGAAGACGTGGCCAGGGACCCGCAGGCCCAGGCCATTGGCGAGCGCCTGTTCATGAACAACTGCGCTCAGTGCCATGGTTCCGACGCGCGCGGCAGCAAGGGTTTCCCCAATCTGGCGGACGGTGACTGGCTCCATGGCGGGGCGCCCGAGAAGATCCGTGAAACGATCGAGAAGGGCCGTGTGGGCAACATGCCTCCCATGGCGGCCGCAGTGGGCACGCCCGAAGACGTGCGCAACCTGTCGCACTATGTGCTGAGCCTGTCGGGCAGCCCGCACGATTCGCTGCGTGCTTCGCTGGGCAAGTCCAAGTTCACGGCATGCGCGGCCTGCCATGGCATGGACGGCAAGGGCAACCAGGCGCTGGGTGCCCCCAATCTGACCGACGACGTCTGGCTGCATGGCTGGGGCGAGGCGGCCATTACCGCCATGGTCAACAACGGCAAGGTCAACCAGATGCCGGCCCAGGCCGACAAGTTGACGGAAGCGCAGATCGGCGTGCTGTCTGCGTACGTATGGGGCCTGTCCAACGGCAAGCAGGCTGCCGCGGTGCGCTGATCCGGGCCGGGTGGTGCGCCCCCTGGCGCTGCCCCCGGTTTTTTGCCCCATTGCTGAAGACACACCAAGCCAATAGGTCGACACCACCATGAAGCCACCCAGCGGGCCAGCCCGCAAGGTCATTCCGATTGCACCGGTTGCATCCGATGCCTCGTCCGAGGGCGAGATCGTCTCCTTGTACGAAGCGCAGAAGAAGATTTACCCGCGCTCCATCAGTGGCCTGTTCGCACGCTGGCGCTGGGGCATGGTGTTTCTCACGCAACTGGTCTTTTACGGCCTTCCCTGGTTCGAGTGGGGGCAGCGCCAGATGGTGCTGTTCGACCTGGGGGCACGGCGGTTCTATATTTTCGGGCTGGTGCTCTATCCGCAGGACTTCATCTATCTCACGGGCCTGCTCATCATCTCGGCGCTGTCGCTTTTCCTGTTCACGGCCGTGGCGGGGCGGCTGTGGTGCGGTTTCGCCTGTCCCCAGACGGTCTACACCGAAATGTTCATGTGGATCGAGCACAAGATCGAAGGCGATCGCAGTGCCCGGCTGCGGCTGGACAACGGGCCCTGGACCTTCGAGAAGATCCGCAAGAAGTTTCTCAAACAGGTGGTATGGATCACCGTGGCGCTGTGGACGGGGTTCACGTTCGTGGGCTATTTCGTGCCCATCCGCGAGCTCGGCGCGGAACTGCTGGCGCTGCAGGGCAACTGGCAGATATTCTGGGTGCTGTTCTACGGCTTTGCCACGTATGGCAATGCGGGCTACATGCGCGAGCAGGTGTGCAAGTACATGTGCCCCTACGCGCGCTTTCAGAGCGCGATGTTCGACCGGGACACCCTGATCGTGAGCTATGACGTGGAACGCGGCGAGCCGCGCGGCCCGCGCAACAAGACGATCGACCACAAGGCCAAGGGCCTGGGTGACTGCATTGACTGCACCCTGTGCGTGCAGGTGTGTCCCGTGGGCATCGATATCCGCAAGGGCCTGCAGTACGAGTGCATTGGCTGCGGACTGTGCGTGGATGCGTGCAACACGGTGATGGACAAGATGCACTACCCCCGGGGGCTGATCCGCTTTTCCACGCAGAACGGCGTGGCGCAGCGCTGGAGCCAGTCGCAGATCCTGCGGCGCGTCCTGCGGCCTCGCGTGCTGATCTACACCGCCGTGCTGGTGGCACTGTGCGTGGGCATGATGGCCAGCCTGGTCACCCGCACGCCGCTCAAGGTGGATGTGGTGCGCGACCGCGCGGCCCTGTCGCGCATCGTGGCGGGCGGCAAGCTGGAGAATATCTACCGCCTGCAGATCATGAACGCCACCGAAGGCCCCCAGCGCTACCGCATCGGCGCCCGCGGCCTGGACGGGCTGGAGGTGGCCTCTGAAGCCGAGGTGGACATTGGCCCCGCGGAGTCCCGGTGGGTGGCCGTGCGCCTGCAGATACCGTATGGCTCCGCGCCCCCGGGCTCCCATGCCGTGCAGTTCGATGTGCAGGCGGTGGGCGCTGCGGCCCATGTGACCGAGAAGTCCGTATTCCTGGTGCCCCGATGAGGCGACGTGCACCCCGGTGCACGGCCCCGGGGACGTTGTATGACCGAGAAGATTTTTGAGGAGCAAGCACCCATGCCATCCAATCCAGCCATCGGCTCCGCCCCCGCCACCGCTGCGCCCTGGTGGAAATTCGGCCACGTCTGGCTGATCATCGCCGGCCCTGCCATCGTCATCGTGGCGGGCTTTGTCACGCTGTGGCTGGCGATTTCGCGGCCAGACCCCGTGGTCGCCGAGGACTACTACCGCCAGGGCATCGAAATCAACAAGACGCTGGAGGCTCCGGAGAAGAGCCTGGCCCCGGCCATGAAGGGCCGCAACCACGCGGCGACACCGGTTCAGGACCAGCCACGCTGAAACCCCTGGCCGAGCAGCGGGTCTGCGCGGCCTTACCAGGAGACAACCCCGATGTGGACGCAACGCCTGATGTGGATTGCATGGCCCGCCTTTCTGATGGCGGGCGCGATGGAGATGCTGGTTTTTGCGATGGTGGACCCGCAGGACCTGCATTGGTTCGGGCAGCCGCTGGCCCTGTCGCGCCAGGGCGTCTACACGCTCGCGTTCTTTGCGTTCTGGGCCATCACCATGGCCTCCAGCGCGTTGACCACGCTGCTGGCAATGTCGCCCTTTGAACTCAACCGCTGCCCCGTGCCCGAAGGCGAGCGCCCTGATGATTGCCGAAAGACATCATCCTGCCCTTGAACAGCGCACCGGCCGGGCTCCGGTGGCAAGGCGTTGCCGGGACGGGCGGACCTGGCTCGCCTTGCTCAGTGGCAGGCGGACTGGTTGTTCACGATGCGCTTGAGCGCGTCGGTCTCGAGGATGCGGACATGGCGCTGCTTGACTTCGACAATGCCTTCTTCCACAAACTTGGAGAAGGTGCGGCTCACGGTCTCGAGCTTGAGGCCCAGGTAGCTGCCGATCTCCTCGCGCGTCATGCGCAGCACCAGCTCGGACTGCGAGAATCCGCGGGCGTGCAGGCGCTGCACCAGATTGAGCAGGAACGCTGCCAGGCGCTCCTCGGCACGCATGCTGCCCAGCAGCAGCATCACGCCGTGTTCGCGCACGATCTCGCGGCTCATGATCTTGTGCACGTGGTGCTGCAGCGCGGTGACCTCGCGGGACAGTTCCTCGATGCGGTCAAACGGCATGACGCAGACCTCGGCGTCTTCCAGGGCCACCGCATCGCAGGTGTGGTGGTCATTCACGATGCCGTCCAGGCCGATGATCTCGCCCGCCATCTGGAACCCCGTGACCTGGTCGCGCCCGTCCTCGGTGGCCACGCAGGTCTTGAAAAAGCCGGTGCGGATGGCATAAAGCGAGGTGAACGACTCACCATTGCGAAACAGCGTGCCGCCGCGCTTCACCTTGCGGCGAACTGCAACGACCTCGTCGATGCGGTGCAGTTGCTCTTCGCTCAGGCCCACCGGCATGCACAGCTCGCGCAGGTTGCAATTGGAACAGGCGACTTTGATGGTGAGCGGGTTCATAGGCACAGGGCGGAGTTAGGTTTCGAGCATACCGCCCGATGGCCGAAGAGGGAGTCTCTTGGAGGGCGGGCAGGCGACTGACATGCATCAAATTGTCGCTGTTCCGGCCACTCCATCACTTGATTCATGTCAAGGACATGGGGGGCAGCTTACGGCACAGTCAAGGTGTACGCAAGGATTCGCCCCATGACCGCTGTTTCGCCTGACCTGCTGCGCCGTTTTGACGTACCAGGCCCCCGCTATACCTCCTATCCGACGGCCGACCGGTTTGTGGAAGCCTTCGGCCAGGAGGACTACGCCCTCGCCCTCGAGCAGCGCCGCATGGGCACCCTGACCAAGGCGCTGCCCTTGTCCCTGTATGTGCACATCCCCTTTTGCGAGTCGCTGTGCTACTACTGCGCCTGCAACAAGATCATCACCAAGCACCACGACCGGGCTGAAGTCTATCTGCGCTATCTCAGCCGCGAGATCGATCTGCACACGGCGCACTGCGGCACGGGCCAGGTGGTGAGCCAGCTGCACCTGGGCGGCGGCACCCCCACCTTCCTGTCGGACGATGGCTTGCGGGAACTCATGGCGATGCTCCAGCGCAGCTTCACCCTGGCGCCGGGCGGGGAGTACTCTATCGAGGTGGACCCCCGTACCGTCAATGCCGACCGGCTTGCCGTGCTCGCGGAGCTTGGATTCAACCGGCTGAGTTTTGGCGTGCAGGATTTTGACCCCGAGGTCCAGAAGGCGGTGCACCGCATCCAGCCCGCCGAACAGGTGTTTTCGCTGGTGGAATCCGCGCGCTCGCTCGGCTTCGAATCGATCAATGTGGACCTGATCTACGGGTTGCCGCGCCAGACGCCGGAGTCGTTCGACCGCACGCTGGCGCAGGTGGTTCAGTTGCGGCCTGATCGCATTGCGCTGTATGCCTATGCCCACCTGCCGGAGCGGTTCAAGCCCCAGCGCCGCATCCTCTCCGCC
The DNA here is from genome assembly GCF_059418365.1 of Acidovorax sp. GW821-FHT09A11. NCBI lineage: Bacteria > Pseudomonadati > Pseudomonadota > Betaproteobacteria > Burkholderiales > Comamonadaceae > Acidovorax > Acidovorax sp. GW821-FHT09A11. Next base: position 384,225 of record NZ_JBWKPS010000002.1, on the reverse strand, counting down.
GAACTGCCCGCAGCCTCCGGCAAGGTGTCGATGCTCTCCCGTTCGCTCGACGCGTTCATGGGCGCCGGCTATGTGTATGTGGGGATGGACCACTTCGCGCTGCCGGAGGACTCGCTGGCCGTCGCCAAGCGGCAGGGCCGCCTGCACCGTAACTTCCAGGGCTACAGCACCCAGCCCGACTGCGACCTGATCGGCCTGGGCGTGTCGGCCATTGGCAGGGTCGGCGCCACCTACAGCCAGAACGCCAAGACCCTGGATGAGTACTACGACCTGCTGAACCAGGGGCGTCTGCCTGTGGTGCGTGGCCTGGCCCTGACGCGGGACGACCTCGTGCGCCGCGCCGTCATCATGTCCTTGATGTGCCAGGGAGAACTGCTGTTCGAGCCCATGGAACAGGCCTGGCTCCTCGATTTTCGGCACTATTTCTCCGCCGAACTGGCGCAACTCGACACCATGGCCGAGCAGGGGCTGGTCAAGGTGAGGCCCGACGGTGTCGAGGTCACGGCCATGGGCTGGTTCTTCGTGCGCGGCATCGCCATGGTTTTCGACCGATATCTGCAGGCAGACCGCAACCGAGCGCGTTTTTCACGCATCATCTGAATCCCATGCTTGCAACGGTTGCCTCGACTGCCTTGTTGATGGGGCTCGTTGGCGGGTCCCATTGCCTGGCCATGTGCTCGGCACCTTGTGGCGCCGTGGTGGGGCAGGGGAGCGCGGGCTGCGCATCCGCCCCGGGCGCCGGGGCGCCGGCGGAGGGGGCTCCCCCGAAGGTGCAGGCGGTGCGGTGGGCACCGCGCGGTGGCGTGGCCCGGCGGGCCGTGGCCTTTCATGCGGGCCGCCTGACGGGATATGCGCTGGCGGGCGGGCTGGCCGCCCTGGCCATGGACAGCCTGGCGTGGCTCACTCAGCAGACCATGGCACTGCGCCCGGCGTGGACCTTGATGCACGTCGCGGTGATGGCGTGGGGGCTGATGCTGATGGTCCAGGCGCGGCAGCCGCTCTGGGTGGAGCAGGCGGGCCGTGGCGTGTGGGAGCGCGTGCGGCCTCTGGTCCGTGCCCCGGGAGGCATTCTTGCCGCGGGGTTTCTCTGGGCGCTGATGCCCTGTGGCTTGCTGTATTCGGCGCTGCTGGTGGCTGCCTTGAGCGGAGGGCCCCTGGAGGGCGCATTGTCCATGGCGCTTTTTGGCATTGGCAGCGGCGTCTGGCTGGTCGGCGGGCCCTGGGCCTGGACGCGGTTGCGGGCCCGGCTCAACACCGTGCGCGCGGACTGGGGGACGCGCGCCGCCGGTGGCCTGCTCTGCGCGGTGGCAAGCTGGGCACTGTGGATGGACCTCGTCTACAAACCCTCGCTGTGGTGCCGCTAGCGTGCATTCGGGCCGCGGCGGCCTGAGGGCGCGGCGGTTTCGGTAACCCACATCCCCATGAGGGGGATTGCCCCGCCCCGCGCCTTCGGGCAGGCAAGTGTTGCCGTGCCGCCGCGGCGCGGGTGGGCTCCTTCGACAAGGCCTTCGAACTGGCGATAATCTGTGTAACTATTGGTGGCATTCACGTCTCCATGTTTCGCGCGCCCCGAAGTGAACTCCTCCATCCTCATCGATATCAGCCAACTGCGCGTCGGCATGTACATCCAGCTCGATGTGGGCTGGATGCACCATCCGTTCCCGGTGAGCAGTTTCCGGGTGGCATCGGCGGACCAGATCGCGACGTTGCGGGAACTGGGGCTCACCGAGGTGCGATACGTCCCCAAGAAAAGCGATCCGGAGCAACGGGAGCTGGTTCCGGCCGCCTGGAGCGTGCCGGAGATGACGGTGCCCTCGGCCCAGGGACCGGATGCCCCCGGCGCCACGGCCACCGTGGACCCGGAGGCGCAGCGCCGGCGCGAATTGCTGGAGGCGCAGAACCGCACCTTGGCGGCCTGCAACCAGCGGTTCGGAGAGGCCACCCGGCAGTACCAGGCACTCGAACGCGTTGCGTCCGAGCACCCGGACCAGGCCCGCACCAAGGGCGATGCGCTGGTGGCTGGCTGCGTATCGGAACTCCTCGAGAACGGTGACTCCGTCATCCGGTTGCTGTCGGAGGGCGTTGGCGAGCGCAATGCCCTGCACCCCATCAACGTGATGGTGATCTCCCTGCTGCTGGGCCGTGCCCTGGGCATGAAGAGCTCCGAGCTGCATGATCTCGGCATCGCGGCCCTGATCCATGACCTGGGCAAGCTCAAGCTGCCGCCGAACCTGCGCCAGCCCACGCCCTCGATGATCCCCATGGAGCGAACGCGCTACGAGTCCCACGTGGGCGAGTCCGTGGCATTCGCCACGCGCATGGGGCTGCCCGAAGCGGTGCTGACGGCCATTGCGCGGCATCACGAAATGGCCGATGGCAGCGGGTTCCCCCTGCGGCTGTCGGGGCCTGACCTGGGACGGGCGGGGCAGGTGCTGGCGCTGGTCAACCGGTACGACCGCATGTGCAACCCGGCCAACGGCGTGGATGCGCTCACGCCCCACGAGGCGTTGTCCGTCATCTTCGCGCAGCTCAAGGCGCGCTTCGATTCCGTGGTTCTGGGGGCATTCATCCGCATGATGGGGGTGTACCCGCCGGGCTCCATTGTCCAGTTGGTCAATGACCGCTATGCGATCGTTGCCTCGGTCAACTCGTCGCGGCCCCTGCGGCCCAAGGTCATCGTGCACGATTCCCGTGTGCCCAAGGACGAAGCACCGATCCTGGACCTGGAAACGGTGCCCGAGCTGGGCATCCGGCGCAGCCTCAAGCCCGCGCAGTTGCCGCGCGATGCGCTGGACTATCTCTCTCCCCGTCAGCGCATCTGTTACTTTTTCGAGCGTGCGGTCAGTCCCGGCAATGAAGAGGCAGGTTCGTGAGGGTTTCGCAATCCCACGGCTGGCTTGACGCGCTACAGGAAGCCGTCTGGCTTGTCGATGAGGCCAGCCTGCTCATCCTGCACGCGAATGCCGCCGCGCAGCGGCTGGTAGGGACCCCCGTGTCCGCCATGGTCGGTGCATCGGTGCTCGGCTTGGCCACCACGCCGCAGGACCAGGCGTTCTGGGGGGAGCCCGCCGAGGTGGTGGCGGGCGGCATCCATTCCCACACCCGTCTTCTGCGTGCGGATGGCACGCTGGTGCCCGTGGACCGGCAGGTAAGCCGCGTGCCCTGGGGCGCGGCGGGCGGCGATACGGTGTACATGCTGAGCATGCTGGACCGCAGTGCCCAGGAGGCCACCGAGCGCGAGCTGGAAACCCTGCTGTCCGAACTGCGCGCCACCCTGGACTCCGCGGCCGACGGCATGCTCGTCTGCAGCCTTGATGGCCGGGTGCGGGCGTTCAATCAGCGCCTTGCACAGCTGTGGAACATTCCGCGCGACCTGCTCCTTGAGCGTGACGATGGGGCGGTGTATGCCCACATGGCCACGCAGGTGAACGATGCGGCGGCCTATTCGGAGCGCCTGGCCGCGATTGCGCGCGAGCCGATGCAGGAGAGCACCGACATCCTGGTGCTGCGCAACGGCGCGGTGCTGGAGCTGCGCACGGTCCCCCAGTTCAGCCAGGGGCGGCCGGTGGGGCGTGTGTACTCGTTCCGGGACATCACCCGGCAGACCGAGATACAAGCCAGCCTGCGCCTTGCCGCCAGGGTGTTCGAATCCAGCCTGGACGCGATCTTCATCGCCGACAGCCAGCACCGGGTCCTGCGCATGAACCCGGGATGCGAGCGCCTCGTGGGCCCGTCGGCCAAGTCGTTCGAGGGCAACACGGCGGCCTCTCTCTTTGGCGGCGGCCCCGATGCGGCGTTCATGGAACAGGTGCTGCAAGGCTGGTCCAGAGAAGGCTTCTGGGAAGGCGAGCTGTGGCTTCCCCGGGACAACGGGACCTATTGCGCGGTGCAGCTGTCGTGGGTGGCGTTGCGCGACGACGAGGGGCGGCTGGTGCAGAGCATCGGCTTCATGCGCGACCTGACGCTGCAGCATGCGGCCCAGAAGCGCATCGAAGAGCTGGCGTACAGCGATGTGCTCACAGGGCTGCCCAACCGGCTGCTTCTGTCGCAGCGGGTGGACACGGCCATCCAGGGCGCCCGCCAGAGCGACACCGGTTTCGCGATCCTGTTCCTGGACCTCGACCGTTTCAAGATCATCAATGACTCGCTGGGCCATCCCTTTGGCGACCGGGTGCTGCAGCTGGTGGCCGAGCGATTGCAGGCCTGCCTGCGCCAGACGGACATGCTGTGCCGGCTGGGCGGGGATGAGTTCGTCATCTATCTGCACGGTGGGGATGCCGTGGTGGCCGAGAGCGTGGCGCGCCGCATCCTGGACGACATGCTCAAGCCCTTCATGCTCGACGGCATGGGTTTCTCCATCCAGTGCAGCATCGGCATGGCGCTGTACCCGCAGGACGGGGCCACGCTGGACGACCTCATCAAGCAGGCCGATACCGCCATGTACCGCGTCAAGGAGCGCGGCCGGGGCAGCTATGGCTTCTACCAGCCGCAAATGAACGCCAACCTGCTGTCGCGCATGCAGATGGAGCATGCGATGCGCCAGGCGCTGGGTCTGGACCGCATGGCGGTGCACTACCAGCCGCAGGTCAACATGGCCACGGGGCGCATCACGGGCGCCGAGGCCCTGATCCGCTGGACCGACCCTGAATTCGGCGCGGTCTCGCCCGGGCAGTTCATCCCCCTCGCGGAGGAGTCCGGCTACATCGTCACGCTGGGTGCCTGGGTCATGGAGCAGGCCGTGCGCGAGGCGGCGGTGTGGATGCACAGCGGCATGCCCATCATGATCTCGGTGAACGTGTCCGCGCTGGAGTTCCGCCAGCCCGATTTCGTGGACCGGATCACGCGCCTGCTGGCGGTGCACCAGCTGCCGCCCACGCTGCTGGAGCTGGAGCTGACCGAAACCATCCTGCTGCAGGATGCGCAGGAGATGGAGCAGCGCCTGCGCGTGCTGGCCGGCCTGGGCATTGGCCTCGCCATCGATGATTTCGGCACGGGCTATTCCAGCCTGGCGTACCTGAAGAAGCTGCCGATCCACAAGCTCAAGATCGACCAGTCGTTCGTGCGCGGGCTGCCCGACGACGATGGCGACCGGGCCATCGTGAGCGCGATCATCAGCATGGGGCGCGCCATGCATGTGGAGGTGGTGGCGGAGGGCGTGGAAACCGAAACCCAGCAGGCGGTGCTGCTTCAGATGCAATGCGACCACTACCAGGGTTTTCTGTGCGCGCCCGGGCTTCCTGCCCACGAGTTTCGTGCCCTGCTGGGCAAGCCGCTGCCCTTGAAGGCGCAGGGCCGGCGCAATTCCGTCCAGACCTAGGCGCGCGAGGCCAAGGGCTTCGCACCACCGCCTTGGCCACCATCTCCGCTGCCCTTGCGCCGTGGCCCCACGGCAGAGCCTCAGGAGGCCGCGATGCCCTTCCAGAGCATGTAGGCCGCCAGGCCGAAGAGCAGGGATGCGAACACGCGCTTGAGTTGCTTGACCGGCAGGCTGTGCGCCGCCCTGGCGCCCAGGGGCGCGGTGAGCACGCTGCAGGTCGCGATCACCGCCAGGGCGGGAAGCCAGATGTAGCCCAGCGATGCCGGGGGCAATCCGCTCACGTTCTGGCCGCCAATCACGTAGCCCACCACGTTGGCGAGGGCGATGGGGAAGCCGAGCGCGGCGCTGGTGGCCACGGCATTGTGGATGGGCACGTTGCACCACGTCATGAACGGCACGCTCACGAAGCCGCCGCCGGCACCCACCAGCCCCGACAGGAACCCGATCACGCCGCCCGCCGCCACCTGCCCCGCGCCGGCAGGCATCTGGCGCGAGGGGGCGGGCTTCTTGTCCAGGAACATCTGAGAGGCCGAAAAACTCACGAACAGCGCGAAGAAGATCGCCAGGAACGAGCCCTTGAGGAGCGCGAACACGCCCAGGCTGGCGATGAATCCACCGAGCACGATGCCGGGCGCCAGGCGCTTGACGATGTCCCAGCGCACCGCCCCACGCTGGTGGTGCGCGCGCACGCTGGAGATCGAGGTGAACATGATCGTCGCCATGGAGGTCGCGATGGCCATCTTCACCGCGAGGTCCGGTGCCACCTTCTGGGCACCCAGGATGTACGTCATGAACGGCACCAGCAGCATGCCGCCGCCGATGCCGAGCAGGCCGGCCAGAAAGCCGGTTGCCAGGCCCAGTACACCGAGTTCAACGATCAGGAGAGGATCCAGCATGGGGCAAAAAGGGAGAAGGGGAGGGAACAGGGGGCGGGGAGGCGGCGCCCGGTCGGCCGTTCAGCGGGAAGGTGAGGCGGTGGCGACAGCGGCATGGGGAAGGAAGAAGGTGTCTGCGATTGCCACCGGACTCTCATCCTGAACCGGGGGTTCAGGTGGGCGAGGGCAGCCAGGCGTTGGGTTCATCTGACGCGAGATGATCACGCTCACCGGGCAATGTACCAAGCCCGAGCTCGTTGAGCATTGGTTCAAGGAAATATAAAGCCCGACAGCATCGCAGACAGCCTGATTGTAGGCGCTGGCGGAGTCCGACGCCGGCGCCAGGACATGTAAAGACCGCAGGGCGGCGCGCCGGGTTCAGAGGTGCCGGGGGGCGCCGCGTCAGAGCAGGCGCCCGTCCTCGCCCAATGCCTCGTCGAGCCGCTGGACCAGGACCTTGAGGTGGTCCTCGTCCCGCTCGGGCAGGGGCAAGGCGGCCTGCGCTCCGGGCTGTGCCGCAGGCGGCGGGGAGGACTTGGCAGCCGCGCCCGCCGCCAGGTCGGCCGCCTCGCGGTCCGCAATCTCGAAAGCCAGGTTCAGCGCGGCCAGCACCGCGATGCGTTCACGGGCGCGCACCTTGCCGGCGTCGCGGATGCGGGTCATGGCCGTGTCGACGCGTTCAACGGCATCCAGCAAGCGGCTTTCATGCCCCTCGGGGCAGGTCAGCAGGTAGCTTTGCTGCAGGATCTGCACCTCGATTTGCTTCATTCGGATTCTTTCGTGACAGGGGCCGCCGCGGGCAGCCGCTCCAGCAGCGCGTCAACCCGGGCGCGGGCCGCGCTCAGGCGCGATTTGAGCGAATCCCGCTCCTGCGCGAGGGCGGCCACCTGATCGGCGAGCAGCGCGTTGGTGCGTTGCAGTTCCGCGTGCCGCAGCAGCAGGCGTTCGACGCGCTCGGCGATCTGGTCGGTGGTGGACGGTGTTGCCATACAGCTGTCGATTGTAGGGTTGGCGGTTGTAAACGGTCGTAAAATCCCATTGTTGGTGCTCGCGGTGTGGTTCACATGCCGCAGTTCAACGGGAAGCAGGGAGGTGCCGCCAACCATGGTGCGCCCAGCCTGCGCTGCCCCCGCAACGGTCAGCGGACGAATCGTTCCGATTCCCCCTTCATACACATGCCACTGGGTGCCTTGAACAAGCCCCTGGGAAGGCTTTGAAGGGTGTTCCGCCAGCCCGGATACCGGCCAACACGGTGGTTGCACGCGCCCGATCAGGGTGCGCGCAGCCGTATCACCCATTTGCTGGCGGGGAGGCCGGCGCGGGTTTTGTTTGTTGACGATGTTCCCCATGAAAATCCGTACCTCTCGTGCGCGCCTTGCTGCGCCGCTGTGCCTGCGTCCCGCGCTGGTGGCGCTGGCCGTTGTGGGCGCCTGCTCCGTGCAGGCCCAGCAGGCCGATGCCGGCGGCCCCGTGCTGCTGGCGCAGAACCTGCGCGCGCCCTCGCTGACCGAAACCGTGGTGACCGCCACGCGCACGCCCCAGCCCTTGTCCGACCTGGTGGCCGATGTGACCGTCCTGGATCGCGAGACCATCGAAACCAGTGGCGCCACCGGCCTGGCCGACGTGCTCGCCCGTGTCCCCGGCATCGAGTTCTCGCGCAACGGCGGCCCCGGCACGACCACGGGCGTGTTCCTGCGCGGCGCTGAGTCGCGCTTCACGGCCGTGTACATCGACGGCGTGCGCATCGATTCCCAATCCACCGGCGGCGCGGCATGGGAGTCGATCCCGCTGGCGCAGATCGACCGCATCGAAGTGCTGCGCGGCCCGGCGGGCGCGGTCTATGGCTCCGACGCCATGGGTGGGGTGGTGCAGATCTTCACCAAGCGCGGCGAAAACGGCACCGCGCCCTATGTGGGCGTGGGGTTCGGCAGCCACGGCACGCGCAAGATCGAAGCCGGTGTGAGCGGTGCCAGCGGCACGATCGACTACGCGCTGGGCATTGCACGCGAGGAAAGCAAGGGCTTCAACGCGCGCACCGTCGCCACGCAGAACCCCGACCGCGACGGGTATGAAAGCACCTCTGCCAACGCGCGGGTGGGCCTGCAGGTCAACGCCATGCACCGGCTGGAAGGCACGCTGCTGGTCAACGACCTCGACAGTGGCTACGACAGCGGCCTGGGCAAGGATGACCGCAACAAGCACAGGCTGCATGCCCTGGGCCTGAACTGGCAGGCGCAATGGACCCCGCAGTACAAGACGCGCCTGCAGCTGACCGATTCGCGCGACAGGTACGAAACCAAGCCCTCGGTGTACCTGAGCGATACCCACCTGCGCGGCTACCTGTTCCAGAATGAATGGCGCGAGGGTGCGCACCTGTTGACCGCCGCGCTGGAGCGCCGCGAAGACAATCTGGAAAACAAGCCCATCGACCGCAAGCGCTCGCAGGACGCCGTTGCGCTGGGCTATGGCTACAGCGCGGGCGGCCACACGGTGCAGGCCAATGTGCGGCACGACTCGGACAGCGAGTTCGGCGGCAAGGGCACGGGCAGCCTGGCCTACGGCTACGCCTTTGCACCCCAGTGGCGCGCGACGGCATCGGTGGGCACGGCCTTCCGGGCCCCCACGCTGTACCACCGCTTCAGCGAGTACGGCACGGGGTCGCTCAATCCCGAGAGCAGCCGCAATGTCGAGGTGGGCCTGCGCTGGGCCGAGGGCGGCAGCAGCTTCTCCGCCACCGCCTACCGTAACCGGGTGCAGGATCTGATCACGTTCGGGGCCGCAGGGCCTTGTCCGTCGGATTTCGGCTGCTACGTGAACACCGCGCGGGCCGAGTACAAGGGAGTGACGCTGGCGGGTTCGTACCGCCTCGGCGGCGTGCAGCTGCGCGGCTCGCTCGATCTGCAGAACCCGCGCGACCTGGCCACGGGCAAGCTGCTGGCCCGCCGCTCCAAGCGCCACGGCACACTGGGAGCCGACACGCAACTCGTTGGCTGGACGGTGGGCGCCGAGGTGCAGGCCTCTGGCCGCCGCTTCGACAACGCCGCCAACACCACGGTGCTGGGCGGCTACACGCTGGTCAGCCTGTATGCCAGCACGCGGGTTGCTCGCGATTTCACCCTGGTGGCGCGCGTGGACAACCTGGCCGACAAGCACTATGAGCTGGCCCGCACCTACGCCACCGCGGGCCGCACCGCCTACGTCGGCGTGAAGTGGGCCCCGCAGTGAAGCGCCCCCTGAGGCGCTGCGCGCCTTCCCCCCGCGGGGGGATGCCACCCGGGGCCTGGCGGAGCCAGTTCCACGGTGGCACTGGCTTCGTGCGTGCCAGTTTCATCGGCATGCCGGGAATGTGTCCCACAGGGTTGCTGAAATGACCAGGTGCCCCGCGCTGCTGATCGCCGCCCCGGCCTCCGGGCAGGGCAAGACCACCGTCACCGCCGCCCTGGCGCGCCTGCATGCGCGCCAGGGGCGGCGGGTGCGGGTGTTCAAGTGCGGCCCGGATTTTCTGGACCCGCACTGGCACCAGCTGGCCAGCGGAGCGCCGGTGCACCAGCTCGACCTGTGGATGAACGGCGAGGCGGACTGTGCCCAGCGCCTGCACGACGCCGCCCGGGCGTCGGACCTGGTCCTGATCGAAGGCGTGATGGGGCTGTTTGACGGCACCCCCAGCGCGGCCGATCTGGCGCGGCACTTCGGCGTGCCGGTGCTGGCCGTGGTCGATGCCTCGGCCATGGCGGGCACCTTTGGCGCGCTGGCCTACGGCTTGCGCCACTACCGGCCGGGCCTGCCCTGGGCCGGTGTGCTGGCCAACCGCGTGGGCAGTGCCCGCCATGCCGACATGCTGCAGGGTGGCTTGCACGACGCCGACGACTGGATGGGAGCGCTGATGCGGGTGCAGTCTGGCACTGCGCCCGCTGCGGGCAAGGCCGGTGCGGCGCTGCTGCCCGAACGCCACCTGGGTCTGGTCGCGGCGCATGAGCTGCCCGACAGCCTGCAGCGTCTGGACGCCGCCGCCGATGCCCTTGCGGCCACGCCCCTGGGCCAGATGACGCTGGAGGACCTGCAGCGCTGGGCCGTGGACTTTCCGGCTCCCGCAGTGGCAGCCGCCGTGCCGCCGTTGCTGGCGGGCCGCACCGTGGCCGTGGGACGCGACGCCGCGTTCTGTTTCATCTACGCCGCCAATGTGCAATGCCTTGAACAGATGGGCGCGCGCGTGGTGTTCTTCTCGCCGCTGCACGATGCCGCGCTGCCCGACTGCGATGCCGTGTGGCTGCCCGGCGGCTACCCCGAGCTGCACACCGCGCAGATAGCGGCCAACACCGGCATGCAGGCCAGCCTGCGCGCCCATGGGGCCGCGGGCAAACCCCTGTGGGCCGAGTGCGGCGGCATGATGGCGCTGTTTGAATCCATCACGCTGGCCGACGGCAGCACGGCCCCGCTGTGGAGTCTGCTGCCCGGCCGCGTGACCATGCAAAAACGCCTGGCGGCGCTCGGGCCGCAGCAACTGGCGGTGGCGGGGCACACCCTGCGCGGCCACACCTTCCACTACTCGACCAGCGACAGCAGCGCCCCCGTGGTGGCCCGCACCGCCCGCCCCCATGAAGCGGTTGCGCCGGATGCGGGCGAGGCGCTGTACCAGCAGGGCAGCCTCCACGCCAGCTACTTCCATGCGTGGTTTCCGTCCAGCCCCGAGGCCGTGGCGCATCTGCTGGGAGGCGTCTCGGCATGACTCCCACCCCGCACCCCATCACCACCGAACTCATCCTGGGTGGCCAGAAAAGCGGCAAATCCCGCCGCGCCGAGTTGCTGGCGCGCGACTGGCTGGCGCAATCCAGCGACCACCGCGCCGTGCTCATCGCCACGGGGCAAGCCTGGGACGACGAGATGCGTGAGCGCATCGCCCGCCACCAGCGGGACCGCGCCGAACGGGTGCCGGGTCTGCAGACGGTGGAAGAGCCACACGATGTGGCCGCTGCCGTGGCGTTGCACAGCACATCGCAGACCCTACTGGTGGTGGACTGCCTCACGCTGTGGCTCACCCACTGGACCATGCCCATGGGTGTGGAAACCATGAGTTTTGAACAAAAACAGGCTCTAGCGCTTGATTGGAAAGCGCAGGCAGCTATGTTTTTGATAGCGGTTCGGAAATCCCCCGGCCCCGTTGTTCTGGTGGGCAACGAAATTGGCCTGGGGGTCATCCCGATGGGGCGCGAGGTGCGCGCCTTCGTGGATGCGCTGGGCACGCTGAACCAGCAGGTGGCCCAGGTGTGCCCGCGCGTCACGCTGATGGCCGCCGGGCTGCCATTGACCTTGAAATGAAACTATGAAACCAACCCCCGTGCGCCGCATCCTGTGGGTGATCGCCATCCTGTTGCTGCTGGGCCTGCTCATGGCCGGGCTGGCGCGGGCGCAGCCTGTGCAGATCACCGACGACAAGGGCCGCAAGATCGCGTTGCCCCGCCCGCCCGAGCGCATCGTGAGTCTGCTGCCCTCGTTGACCGAAAGCGTGTGCGAGCTGGAGCAGTGCCACCGGCTCGTGGGGGTGGACCGCTATTCCAACTGGCCCGAGGCCGTGGTCGGCAAGCTGCCCAAGGTGGGCGGCGGGATCGATCCGAGCATCGAGGCCATCGTGGCGCTCAAGCCGGACCTGGTGCTCATGTCCGTCAGCTCGCGCGCCAGCGACCGGCTGGAGGCACTGGGCCTCACCGTCGTGCAGCTGGAGCCCAAGACCCATGCCGACGTGCGCCGCGTGCTGGGCACCGTGAGCGACCTGCTGGGCGTGCCCCGCGCGCAGGGCTCCGACCGCCTCTGGCGCGTGATCGATGCGGGTGTGCTGGCGGCGGCGCAGTCCCTGCCACCCAAGGCCAAAAATGCGCGCGTGTACTTCGAGGTGAGCCGGGGGCCATACGCGGCGGGCGAGGCGTCGTTCATCGGCGAGTCGCTCACCCGGCTGGGGGTGCGCAACGTGGTTCCTGCGTCGCTCGGTCCGTTCCCGCGCCTGAACCCCGAGTTTGTCGTGCGCGCCAACCCCGACATCATCATGATCGGCAACCGCAGCATGCAGGCCATGGTGCCGTACCCCGGCTGGGCCAGTATGCGTGCGATTCGCGACAACCGGCTGTGCGTGTTTGGCCCCGGTGATTCGGATGTGGTGGTGCGACCTGGCCCGCGCATGGCCGAGGCCGCCCGCATCATGGCGCGCTGCCTGGTGGAGAAAGCTCCATGACCAGCCTTGCCATGGATTTGCCAACAGGTTCCGCCAGCCGCCGCGCGGCATGGTGTGCCGCCTGGCTGCTGCTGGCCAGTGTTGTGCTGACCGTGTGTGGCGCCAGCGTGGGCAGCACGGGTTTTGACAGCGTGCTGCGCATGCACGGCGACCCCGTCGCCTGGCAGATCGTGTGGGACATCCGCCTGCCGCGCACGCTGGGCGCGTGGCTGGCGGGCGCGCTGCTGGGCCTGTCGGGCGCGGTGGCGCAGGGGCTGTTCCGCAACCCGCTGGCCGACCCGTACCTGCTGGGCAGCGCCTCGGGCGCCGCGCTGGGCGGGGCGGTGGCGATGGCGCTGTTCGGTGTGTCGCCGGTGGCGGCGCAGTGGCTGGCGCGCATCGGCATCACGGGCATGGCTTTCCTGGGCGCGGCGGGGGCGGTGGTGCTCACGCTGCTGCTCGCCAAAGGTGTGCAGCACACGCTGCGCCTGCTGCTGGCGGGCGTGATTGTGGGCGTGGTGCTTGGCGCGATGCGCGACCTGGTGGAGCTGGCCTCGCCCGACATCCTGCAGGCCATGCAGGCGTTCACGCTGGGCAGCACCGCCTTTGTGGGCTGGATGGCTTGTGTGCTGATGGCCGTGGCCTGGGGGCTGTGCTCGGTGGTCGCCTGGATGCTGGCGCGCGCGCTCGATGGCCTCACGCTGGGCGAGGCCACGGCGGCCAGCCTGGGCCTGCCGCTCATGCCCATGCGTGTCGGGCTGGTGGCCGCCATGGCGCTGGCCACGGGCACGGCCGTGGCGCAAACGGGGCTCATCGCGTTTGTGGGGCTGGCCGCGCCACACCTGGTGCGCTCCATCGTGCGCGTGACGCACGAGCGGCACATCGTGCTCGCAAGCCTGATGGGTGCGGTGCTGCTGCTGGCGGCCGACATCCTGGCGCGCTGGCTGCTGGCGCCGCAGGAGCTGCCCGTGGGCGTGCTCACGGCGGCGCTGGGTGGAACCTACCTGCTGTGGCTCATGCACCGGCGTACATCGCAAGGTGGTTCGCTATGAATTCAGTAGCTATCAGTGCTTGCCAGATAAGCGCCAGCATCGGAAATCGCTTGATATTGCAGGGCATTGACCTGCAACTGCCTGCCGGGCGCTGGACCAGCATCGTCGGCCCCAACGGCGCGGGCAAGTCCACCCTGCTCAAGGTGCTGGCGGGACTGTTGCCGCGCGCTGCGGTGCAGGGCGAAGTATTGCTGCTGGGCCGCCCACTCGCGCAGATCCCCGCACGCGAACGTGCCCGGCAGCTCGCCTGGCTGGGGCAGAACGAAGGCTCGGCCGACGACCTCACGAGCTACGACGTGGCCATGTTGGGCCGCCTGCCGCACCAGGCCTGGCTGGCGCCGCCGGGTGCGGCCGACCACGCAGCGGTCGAGCAGGCGCTGCGCACCACGCAGGCCTGGGACTGGCGCCACCGCCCGCTGGCGCAGCTGTCGGGCGGCGAGCGCCAGCGCGTGCTGCTGGCCCGCGCCCTGGCCGTGCAGGCGCAGGTGCTGCTGATGGATGAGCCCCTGGCCAACCTCGACCCGCCCCACCAGACCGACTGGCTGCACACCATGCGCGCGCTGGTGGACGCGGGCGGCACGGTGGTCAGCGTGCTGCACGAGGTGTCGCTCGCGCTGCAGGCCGACGACATGGTGGTGATGGCGGAGGGCCGCGTGCTGCACCAGGGCGCCTGCGATGCGCCCGATACCCACGCCGCGCTGGAGAGCGTGTTTGACCACCGCATCCATGTGCGGCATCTGGATGGCATGTGGATGGCGCTGCCCTCCCTGCAACGCAAGAACAACAACCAAGGAATGAAGGAAGTGCAAGCATGAACATCGAATCGGGTTTTTCGCAGGTCGCGCAGTCGCTGCTGTGGCCGGTGCTGGTGCTGGTGGGGCTGGCGTTTGTCTACGCGCTGTGGTCGGGCGGCGCCACGCTGATGGAAGCCTGGCAGCGCTGGCGCCAGCCGCAGTACCGCTCGCTGCGGGTGGCCCCTGGCTTGTCGATGGAAGAGCTGGAGCTGCAGCTGGTGCGCCAGGTGGAGCCCGTGCGCCTGCTCAGCCGCCTGTCGCCCATGCTGGGGCTGATCGCCACGATGATCCCGCTCGGCCCTGCGCTGCAAAGCGTGGCGGCGGGCAACGGCCAGCAGGCGCTGGCGGTGTTCAGCGGCGCCTTTGCCGGTGTGGTGCTGGCGCTGGCCGCCGCGTCGGTGGGCCTGGTGGTGTATTCGGTGCGCCGCCGCTGGCTGCTGGCCGAACTGCTGGTGGTGCGCAAGGAGCGCGGGGTGGCGCAATGACCTTGAAGCACCTGAATGTGCTGGCCGAGGACGACGACGACCCGATGCTGTCGGCCGTGAACCTGGTGGACGTGTTCCTGGTGCTCGTGGTGGCGCTGCTCACGGCCGTGGCCGTGCAGACCCAGACCAGCGCCAACGAGAGCGTCACCATCATCCGCAACCCCGGCCAGCCCGACATGGAAGTGGTGGTGCGCGAGCAGGGCAAGGAAGTGCGCTTCAAGGGCGCGGGCAGCGCGGCGCAAGGGCAGGGCGTGCGCGCGGGCGTGGCCTACAAGCTCGAAGACGGCAACATCGTCTACATCCCTGAAACGGGCGCTGCTCCTGCCGGCGCTTCGGCCGGTGGCGCGGGTGGCGCCGCCACGCCGGCACCCGCCAAGCCATGAAGGCGCTGATCCTGCGCGCGGCACTCTGGTGCCTGCTGCTGGCTGCGCCGCTGGTGCATGCCGTGCAGGCGGACAAGGCCCAGTGCGCAGCTGGCGCCAACAAGGCCGCACCCGTGCTGCTGTGGCTTACCTCCGACATCACCACAGCCACGCGCACGGCCATGGTGCAGCGCCTGGCCACCGAGGCGGGTCTGGGCTTTGTGCATATCGACTACACGTTGGGTGGCCCGGCGGTGCTGGACGCGGCCCAGGCCCAGAAGCTGGAGCGCGCGCTGGCGGGCGCTGCGCTGGTGTGGGTGGATGCGCCGCACGCCAGCGTGGAGGCACGCCTGCGCCGCATGGCGGGGGCGCAGCTCGATGCCCGTGCCACACGTTCACCCGGCCGCGTGGTCTGGGTGCCTGCGGGCACCCCCGCCGCCGACTTGACCGCGCTCGATG
Source organism: Acidovorax sp. GW821-FHT09A11 (assembly GCF_059418365.1). Classification (NCBI taxonomy): domain Bacteria; kingdom Pseudomonadati; phylum Pseudomonadota; class Betaproteobacteria; order Burkholderiales; family Comamonadaceae; genus Acidovorax; species Acidovorax sp. GW821-FHT09A11. The sequence continues at coordinate 368,679 of NZ_JBWKPS010000002.1, read as the reverse complement.
CGCCCGCCCGCATGGTGGCCTACCTGCAGGCCGGCGGCCCGCGCAACCTGAAGAGCGCCATCGCCCTGGCGCGTGCCACCGTGGCGGGTGTGGCCATGCCCGTTTTGCCCGCGCCGGAGATCCTGCCCACCCGGGGCATCTACCACCCCGACGCGCCCCGGCTGCTGCCCAACGCCATGGCGCTCGAGGCATGGCGCCAGGGCCAGCCCGCGTCGCTGCGCGGCCTGCCGGCGGTGGCCGTGCTGGTGCACCGCCACCATTTTGTCGATGGCAGCACCGAATGGCTCGATGCCTGGCTGCGCACCTTCCGCCAGCAGGGCCTGTTCGCCTATGCGGCCTTTGGCCAGCAGGTCACGGCGCAGACGCTGGCCGAGGTGCTGGAGCTGCCCCCCGAGAGCGGCACTGGACCCGGCCGCCTGCATGCCTCGGCCCTGGTGCTGCACCAGCTCGTGCCCCAGGCCGCCGCGCTGCAGCCGCTGCTGGCCCGCTGGGGCGCACCCCTGCTGGGCACGCAGCCCTACCGCGCGGGCGATGCCGCTGCGTGGGAGGCCAACGACACGGGCCTGTCGCTGTCCGATGTGCCGTTCTATCTGGCGCAGCCTGAGGCGGCGGGTGCCATCGACCCGGTCCTGGTCGCCGCCCACGGCGCCGAGGGCCGGGACTTCCGCCTCATCGACCGCCAGGCCCAGGCCGTGGCCGCCAAGGCGCGGCGGCTGATCGCGCTGCAGACCAAACCGGCAGCAGACAAGCGCCTGGTGGCCATGGTCTACAACTACCCGCCGGGCGGCACCAACTTCGGCGCATCGTTCCTCAACGTGCCGCGCAGCCTGGAGCAGGTGTCGGGCGGCCTGGCCCAGGCGGGCTACCGCACCGAGCGTGTGCCCGAGCAGGGCTGGATCGACGGGCTCAAGCCGCTGCTCGCCGTTTACTACCCCGGCGCCGATGTGCGCGCGCTGCTGCAAAACGGCCAGGCCGCCGCGCTGCCACTGGCGCGCTATGAGCAGCACTTGGCCACGCTGCCGAAGGCCGTGCGCGAGCGCATGAACGCGCACTGGGGCCCGCCCGAAAAGAGCCGCTACGTGGTCGAGTGGCAGGGCGAAAAAGTGTTCGCCATCCCACGCCTGCAGGTGGGCCAGCTGGCCGTGCTGCCCCAGCCCCCGCGTGAGGAAACCCTGCGCCTGGGCCAGAACCCCTTCATGCACAAGAGCAAGGCGCCGCTGTCGCACCATTACCTGGCGGTGTACCTGTGGGCGCAGCTGGAGGCCGATGCGCTCATCCACTTCGGCACGCACGGCACGCAGGAATGGGCCGGTGGCAAGGCGCGTGCGCTGGATGTGCACGACGACGCGCTGCTGCCACTCGGTGACCTGCCCGTGGTCTACCCCTACATCGTGGACAACCTGGGCGAGGCCCTCACGGCCAAGCGCCGGGGCCGCGCCGTGCTGGTAAGCCACCGCACGCCCGTGTTCGCGCCTGCAGGCTTCGAGGCGCGCATGGCCCACATGCACGAGGTGATGCACGAATGGGAAACCGTGGATGAAGGCCCCACGCGCCGCGCGCTCGAAAAGCAGCTGGTGGCGCAGTTTGTGGAGCACCAGCTGCACCGCGACCTGGGCTGGAGCGCCGAGCGCATCGCGGCCGACTTCAGCGGCTTCCTGGAAATCCTGCACCCCTATCTGGACCAGCTCGCGCAAAGCTCGCAGCCCAAGGGCCTGGCCGTGTTCGGCCGCGTGCCCGCGCCCGAGCAGCGGCGCGAGACCATCCTGCAGGCGCTGCGCAAGCCGCTGATCGAGGCACTGGGCGAAGACATCGACGAAGCCTTCCTCATCAAGCACGATGCCGTGCTGGCCGCGCGCCCCGCACGCTGGCTGGAGGTGGCGCTGACCGACGCGCAGGCCGCCAGCGTGCTGGACCTGCGCCCCGTGCTGCCAGCGCAGGTGGCAACGCCGGGTGCGGCGGGCGCATCCGACGTGGTGCGCGCCGAAGACCATGTGCCCAACCGCGCCGCGCGCAAGCCCATCGACACGCCCGCGCTGCTGCAACTGGCCCAGCGCGCACAGGAGCTGGAGCGCCTGCTGGCCACCGAAGGTGAAATGCCCGGCCTGCTGGCGGGGCTGGAGGGCCGTTTCCTCACCGCTGCGTACGGCGGCGACCCGATCCGCAACCCCGAGAGCCTGCCCACGGGCCGCAACCTCACGGGGCTGGACCCGAGCCGCCTGCCCACGCGCCAGGCCTATGCCGTGGCGCAGACGCTGTTCAACGACTGGTTCAAGGACTACCAGGCGCGCCATGGCGGCCAGGTGCCGCAGCGCATGGCGTTGTCGCTGTGGGCGGGCGAAACACTGCGCCACCAGGGGATCATGGAAGCGCAGGCCCTCGTGGCGTTGGGCATGCGCCCGGTGTGGGACGACGCGGGCCGCCCGGTGCGTGTGGAGGCCATTGCCGCAGAAGAACTCAAACGCCCGCGCGTCGATGTGCTCATGAGCATCACCGGCTCGTACCGCGACCAGTTCCCCGCGCTGATGGCGCTCCTCGACCGCGCCGTGGCCCAGGCCGCGACGGCCGAGCCCGGCAATGTGATTGCGCGCAATACCGAGCAGATCGGCCAGGAGCTGCGCAAGCAGGGTGTGCCCCGCGCGCAGGCCGAGCAACTGGCGCGCGTGCGCTCGTTCGGCAACGCGGTGGGCGACTATGGCACCGGCCTGTCCGACGCGGTGCAGAGCGACGGCCTGCAAACCAACGATGCGCGCCTGGGCCAGATGTTCCTCGAGCGGATGAGCCAGCCCTATCTGGAGGGCGAACCGGTGACGGGGGTTGCGGGCGGCACGGCCGCGAAGGCGCTGGGGGCCCACCTGCGCCGTACCGACGCCGCCATCCTGTCGCGCAGCTCGAACCTGTACGCCATGGTCAGCTCGGATGACCCGTTCCAGTACCTGGGCGGCCTGTCGGCCGCAGCCCGCGTGGCCGGCCGGTCGCAGGGGCTGGAGCTGCACGTGGCCCAGCTGCAGGATGTGAGCGAGCCCACCACCGAAACCGCGCAGCGCGCCATTGCGCTGGAGATGCAGTCGCGCTACCTGCACCCGGGCTGGCTCAAGGCGCAGAAGGCCGAGGGCTATTCGGGCACGCTGCAGGTGCTCAAGGCCGTGCAGTTCGCCTGGGGCTGGCAGGCCGTGGCGCCCGACACGGTGCGCAGCGACCATTGGCAGAGTTTCTACGACGTGCTGGTGCGCGACAAGCACCAGCTGGGCCTGCCCGAATGGCTCAAAGAGCATCCGCAGGCCTATGCCCAGTCGCTGGAGCGCCTGGTGCAGGCGCAGCGCCAGGGCTATTGGCAGGCCGATGCCGCCACGCAAAAGCAACTCGCGCAGATGTACCAGGAGCTCACGCGCGCGGCCCCGCTGGCGGCCGAGCTGCCCAGCGTGCGGCGCTGGGTGGAGCAGGCCGCGCAGGGTGTGCAAGCAGTAGAGTCCGTGCCCGCCGGGATGGCCGTGGCCACGCCGCAGTCGCCTGCCGCGCAGGCGCCACGGCCCGTGCCGCCTGCTGCCGACCTGCCTGCGCCACCCGCCCAGGCAGAAGCCTTGCCCGCCGCACCCACCGTGCCCGCCATGGGCGTGCTGCTGGAGCGCCAGCCCGAGCGCGATGCCCCCGACACCGCCCAAGAACCCAGCCCCGTGGAGCGCATGGCCGGCATCGTGGCCCTGCTGGTCATGGCCCTGGTGGTGCTGGCGGGCGCTGCGTGGCAGGCGCGCCGTCCGTTCTCACTGTCCGCCGCGCCCGGCCTGGCCCGCGCGTGAATCGACCCTTCTTGAAAGTACCCCCACCATGCAGATCGAAACCCCACCCACCGAGAAGCGCTATGAAAAGCCCGAGGGCGAGCGCCGCGGCATCGTCATCGTCAACACCGGCGATGGCAAGGGCAAAAGCACGGCGGCCTTTGGCCTGGCGCTGCGCGCCCACGGCCGGGGCAAGGCCGTGAAGATCTTCCAGTTCATGAAGGTGCCCACCTCGCGCTTCGGCGAGCACCGCATGTTCGAGCAGCTCGGCCTGCCCATCGAGGGCCTGGGCGACGGCTTCAGCTGGAAGAGCAAGGACCTGGAGCACTCGGCCCAGCTGGCGCGCGACGGCTGGGAGAAGGCGCGCGCCGCCATCCTGTCGGGTGAGCACTTCCTGGTGGTGCTCGATGAGATCACCTACCCGCTGATCTACGGCTGGCTCCCGCTGGAGGGTGTGCTGCAGACGCTGCGCGAGCGGCCCAAGGAGGTGCATGTGTGCCTCACCGGCCGCCGCTGCCCGCCCGAGATCATCGAGCTGGCCGACACGGTGACCGAGATGCAGATGGTCAAGCACGCGTTCAAGGCGGGCATTCCCGCGCAGCGCGGCATCGAGGACTGAGCACGTTCAAAGTCGCTTTGCGTCAATAATGCAACTTGGTTGCGTTATGCTTTCGCCCTTCCGCTTTTCCAAGGTCCTGTTCCATGCGCGTTTCCCTGACTTCCATTTCCCTGTGCCTCTGGTCTTTTGGCATGCAGTCACCGGCTGCGGCCGAGTCCGCCACCCTGTTGCCGGTGGAGGTGACGGCGCCGCGTGAGACGGCCGGCAGCACGCTGGGGCTCGACCTGCCTGGCACCACCGGCTCACGCCTGGGCCTCACCGCACGCGAGACGCCCGCCAGCGTGAGCAGCCTGGGCGCGGCCGACATCGCCGAGCGCAGCCTGACCCGCGCGCAGGACGTGGCCGTGCGCATGCCCGGCATCACCGAGGCGCCGGCCCCCGGCAACGGCGGCACCAGCCTGGTGGCGCGCGGCTTTGCGGGCCACAGCTCGGTGGCGCAGATGGTGGACGGCACGCGCCTCATCGTGGCCTCGGGCACCATCACCTACCCGTTCTCGACCTGGCCCATGGAGTCGGTCGAGGTGCTGCGCGGCCCGGCCTCGGTGCTCTATGGCGACGGGGCGATCGGCGCGGCCGTGAACTACGTGACCAAGCGCCCGGTCTTCGGAACGCCGCAGCGCGAGGCGTTCCTGAGCGTGGGTTCGTTCGGCAGCGTGCAGGGCGGCGTGGGCCTGCGCGGCCCCATCAACGATGTGCTGGCCTACTCGGTCTACCTCGATGCCGAAAAGAGCGACGGCTACCGCCAGTTCATGGACACGCAGCGCCACAACTACGCGCTGGCCCTGGCCGTGCGCGCCAGCCCCGACCTGAATGTGACCCTGTCGCTGGACGGTGGCGTGAACGACGATGCGCGCTACTTCGGCACCCCGCTGCGCAATGGCGTGCTCGACGAGCGCCTGCGCCGCACCAATTTCAACGTGGCCGACTCGGTGGTCCAGTACGACGACCGCATCTGGCGCGCCAAGGTGGATTACCAGGCCGCCGCCGGCGTGCGCCTGCGCAACGAGACCTACCACCTGACCACCGACCGCCACTGGCGCAATGCCGAGGCCTATGCCTTCAACGCCGCCGGCACGGCCGTGAACCGCAGCGACTACCTGGAGATCCTGCACGACCAGCAGCAGACCGGCAACCGCCTCGACGCCGCGTTCGACGGCCACCTCGGCGGCATGAAGAACCGCTTCATCGTGGGCCTGGACTGGTACCGCACCAGGCTGCTGCACACCAACAACTCCCCGTACGGCGGCGCGAGCACGGTGGACCCGTTCAATTTCGCCCCGGGCGGCTTCATCAGCCCCGTGCCCACCCTCCCGGGCCGCGCGTCCGAACTCCAGACCACCGCGCTGTTCGCTGAGAACGCGCTCGACCTCACCAAGGAATGGAAGCTCGTGGCCGGCCTGCGCAGCGACCGCATGGAGCTTGACACCACCGATCTGCGCACGGGTGTGAACCTGGTCAAGAAGTATTCGCCCGTCACCGGCCGCCTGGGCGCCGTGTGGTCGCCCAGCGAGGCGCTGTCGCTCTACGGCCAGTTCGGCACCGGCACCGACCCTCTGTCCGGCGCGCTGTCGCTGCCGGGCGGCGGCAACACCTTCGACCTCACCAAGGGCCGCCAGGTCGAGGTCGGCGCCAAGGGCGCGGTGCCCGCCGTGCGCGGGGAGTGGACCGTGGCGCTGTACAAGATCGAAAAACGCAACCTGCTGTCGCGCGACGCCGGCAATCCCAACCTCTCGCAGCAGGTGGGCCAGCAGTCCTCCACCGGCATCGAGCTGGCCTTCGCGGCCGAGCCCGTGCGCGGCTGGACCATCGACGCCAATGCCGCCTTGCTGCGTGCGCGTTACGACGCATTCAAGGAACTGGTCTCCGGCGCCCTGGTCTCGCGCGATGGCAACACGCCCACCGGCGTGCCCGAGCGCACCGCCAGCATCTGGACCACCTACCGCTTCCTGCCGCAGTGGCAGGCGGGTTTTGGCGCGCGCTACGTGGGTGCGCGCCAGGGCAACACCGCCAACACCACGCAACTGCCGTCGTATGTGGTGCTGGATGCCTCGCTGGCCTACGACCATTCGCGCAACCTCAAGCTCGGCCTGGCCGTGAAGAACCTGGCCGACCGCGACTATGCGCTGGCCGGCACGGCCAACGCGCGCTGGCTGCTGGGTGCGCCGCGCACCGTGCAGCTGACCGCGCGCGCAACGTTCTGATCGCGGCGAACCGGGCAAGGCGCGGCGCATGCTGAAGAAGCTCGTCATCTTCGTGCACAAGTGGCTGGGCGTGGTGCTGGCGCTGTTCTTCCTCATGTGGTTCGTGAGCGGGGTGGTGCTGTACTTCGTGCCGTTCCCCAGCCTCACGGCGGCGGAGCGGCTGGCCGCCTTGCCCGCCCTGACGCTGGAAGGCCCGGGATGCTGCCTTGCGGCGCAGGATGCCGCCCAGCGCGCGGGCCTGCGGCCTGCGGTGGGCGGCGAGGCGCGCCTGGGCATGCTGGGCGATGCGCCGGTGTGGCGCCTGCTGGCCACGGAAGACGCGGTGCCGGCACGCGCCGTGGCGCGTGCGCCGCAGCCCGATGCCAGGCCGCGCTGGCGCACCGTGGACGCGCGCAGCGGGACGCTGCTCGCGCCGCTGTCGCCGGACGCGGCCGCCCGGGTGGCCGAGGCCTTCAGCGGCCGCCGCGCCACGGGCACCGAGTGGGTCGAGCGCGACCAGTGGACGGTGCCGCAGGGCCTGGATGTGCACCGTCCCCTCATCAAGGTGCTGCTGGACGGCGATGACGGACTGCAGCTGTACGTCTCGCCCGGCGCGGCCGAGGTGGTGCGCGACACGCGCCGCGCCGAACGCTTCTGGAACTGGGTGGGCGCCGTGCCGCACTGGATCTACCCCACCGTGCTGCGGCAGTTCCCCAGGGCCTGGCACCACGTGGTGGTGTGGCTTTCCATCCCCGGGGTGCTGCTGGTCGCCACGGGCATCGTGCTCGGCGTCTGGCAGCTGTTCCTGAACCGCCAGCGGTGGATTCCGTACCGCAGGTTCTGGATGCGCTGGCACCACATCCTGGGCCTGGTGGCCGCGGTGTTCACGCTCACCTGGATGTTCTCGGGGTTGATGTCGATGAACCCGTTTGGCGTGTTCGGCGGCGCGGCCGTGGGGCCCCAGGCGCGGGCGCAGTGGGCCGGTGAGCCCGCCCCGCTCAGCCGGGGGCCACGGGATGCGGTGGTGCAGGCGGCGGCGCAGGGCATGGTCGTGCAGGAGCTGGATCTGCTGCGCATCGCGGGCCAGGCCTGGTACCGGGTGCGCGGCTGGGAATCCGCGGGCATTCCTTCACAATGGCTGGTGCGGGCGGATGGTCCGTCTGCCACCATGGCGCGGGCACTGCCCGACGCCATGCTGCGCGCGCGGCTGCAGATGCTGCGCCCCGAAGCACCGGCACCTGCCGTGGAGAAGATGGAGCACTACGACGACCTTTACTATGCGCGGCGCCAGGACGGCGCTGCCCTGCACACGCGGCCGCTGCCGGTGTGGCGTGCGCGCTGGGCCGATGACGGGGTGGCGGTGTATGCCGACCCGGCGTCGGGCCGCATCGTGCTGCGCACCGACGCGGGCACGGCGTGGCAGCGCGTGCTGTACCACGGCCTGCACAGCCTGGATTTCGCGCCGCTGCTCGCGCGCCCTGTGCTGCGCACCTGGCTGATCGTCGGGCTTTCGCTGCTGGGTGTCGCGCTGTGTGCCACTTCGTGCGTGATCGCGTGGCGGGTGCTGGTGCCCCGGCGGCGCGCCGCCCGCGCCCAGGGGCCGGCCCGCGATGCGGGAGGCGCATGGACGGCGTAGTCGCGGGGCTGGTTCCCGGCGCGGGCTGGGCCGCATGGCGCGTGCTCGTGTGGGTACCCGCGCTGGCCCTGGTGATCGACTGGTGGCTGGGCGAGCCGCCCGCGGCCTGGCACCCCGTGGTGTGGATGGGCAAGGCGCTGCAGCGCGGGGGCGAGCGGCTGGCCCCCACGGTGCCCGTGGCGCAGGATTGGAGATGTTTTTGGCTTGCAGCGCTTGTCTGGTGTGCGCTGGCAGCTATTGTTTTGATAGTTTCCGCGGTGTTGCAGCATGCGGCGTTCGCACTGCATGAACTGCTTGCCGCGGCCGTGCTGGCCTTTCTGCTCAAGCCCTTGCTCGCCTGGCGCATGCTGCGCGACGAGGTGCTGGCGGTGGAGGTGGCGCTGGGCCAGTCGCTGCCCGAAGGGCGCGCGCGCCTGTCGCGGCTGGTGAGTCGGGACGTGAGCGCCCTGAGCGCTGTCGAGGTGCGGGAATCGGCCATCGAATCGCTGGCCGAGAACCTCAACGATTCGGTGGTGGCGCCCCTGTTCTGGTTCGTGCTGCTGGGCCTGCCCGGTGCCGCGCTGTACCGGTTTGCCAACACGGCCGATGCCATGTGGGGCTACCCCGGCATGCGCGGGGGGCGCTACTGGCAGTGGGCGGGCAAATGGGCCGCGCGTGTCGATGATGTCCTGTCGTGGCTGCCGGCGCGCATCACCGCCTTGCTGCTGGTGGCCGGCGCACGCGGCATGCGGCTGCGCACGCTGGCGCGCCAGGCCCGCAAGACGCCTTCGCCCAACAGCGGCTGGCCGATGGCGGCCATGGCGCTGGCGCTCGGGGTGCGGCTGGCCAAGCCCGGCGTGTACACGCTGCATGGCGCGGGCCGCGCGGCCGGTCCGCTGGATACGCGGCGCGCGGCGCGCCTGGGCGGCAACGCGGTGCTGGCGCTGGTTCCGCTGCTGGCGGCCGCCCAGTTGCTGCTGGTGATGGTGTGCACGGCATGAGCGGGCCCCTGCGCTGGAGCGCGGCCGCCCCCGAGCACGGCGGGCCGGATGCGATGGGCGCCGCGCTCCATGACTTCTCCACCAACAGCAATGCCTGCGGGCCATGCCCGGGAGCGCTGCATGCCGTGCGGGCGGCCGACGCCACCCGCTACCCCGACCCGGCCTACACCGCCCTGCGCGAGGGCCTGGGGGCATTCCACGGCGTGGCCCCCCGGCGCATCGTGCTGGCGGGCGGCGCCAGCGAGTTCATCCACCGCATCACTGCGCTGGCCGTGCAGCAGGGCTGCGTGCAGGTCGCGTTGCCCGCGCACAGCTATGGCGACTACGCCCAGGCCGCGCAGGCGCGGGGCCTGGCACTGGCGCGCGCAGGCGAAGCGGGCGCGGGCCTGGCGGGCTTGCAATGGGCCTGCGACCCTTCCAGTCCCCTGGGCCGGCCAGACCCTGCCGCGCATGTTTGGCATGCGCCGGCCGATGGCGGCGTCCCCGGCGTCCTGCGCGTGCTCGACTGCGCCTATGCGCCCCTGCGGCTGGAGGGCCCGGGCGCCTGGACCGGCCGGCCCGCCACCACCCCGGCCCATTGCTGGCAGGTGTGGACGCCGAACAAGGCACTGGGCCTCACCGGCGTGCGTGCGGCCTATGCCGTGGCGCCCGCGGGTACCGAAGGGCAGGTGGACACACTGGTTGCGCTGGCTCCCTCGTGGCCGCTGGGCGCGCACGGCGTGGCCCTGCTGCAGGCCTGGCTGGACCCCGCCGTGCAGCAGTGGGTGGTGGGCAGCCTTGCCACCCTGCGCGACTGGAAAGCGCACCAGCTGGCGCTGTGCGCGGGCCTGGGCTGGGCGGTGCGGGCGGGCAGCCAGGCCAACTACTTCTGCGCCCGGCCTGACGGCGGGCCCGATCCCCAGTCCCTGGCCGAACGGCTGGCCGGGCTGCGCGGCCAGGGCATCAAGCTGCGCGACTGCACCTCGTTCGGCCTGCCGGGCCATGTGCGGCTGGGGGTGCTGCCGCCAGCGTCGCAACAGGCTTTGCTGCAGGCATGGGGGCGCTGATCCCGCGCCGCGCGGGCGCTACCATGCCGGATTCATCCATGCATCTTCCTCTCCCTATCTCTTCAGGAGGCCCGGCCCCCGTGCGAACCATCACCGTCACCCGCTACGTCACGCCGCTGCGTGAAGGCGGATCCATGCCCGCCGTGGTCGAAGGCGACGACCTCGGGCTGTACGTGCTCAAGTTCCGGGGGGCGGGGCAGGGCGTGCGCGCCCTCCTGGCCGAGCTCATTTCCGGGGGCTTGGCGCGGGCCCTGGGCTTGCCCGTGCCCGAGATCGTGCTCGCCCAGCTGGACACGGGCCTGGCCCAGACCGAGCCCGACCCCGAGATCCAGGACCTGGTGCGCGCCAGCGGCGGTCTCAACGTGGGGCTCGACTACCTGTCGGGCGCGCTCAACTTCGACCCCGCGGTGGACGAGGTTTCCGAGGACTTCGCCTCGCGCCTGGTCTGGTTCGATGCCCTGGTGGCCAATGTGGACCGCACGGCGCGCAACACCAACCTGCTCGTGTGGCACCGCAAGCCCTGGCTCATCGACCATGGCGCCTCGCTCACCTTCCACCATGCGTGGAATGGCGCGGTGGCGCAGCCCGCCAGGCCTTTCGCGCCGATTGCCGACCATGTGCTGCTGCACCGCGCCACGGCCATTGGCGAGGTGGACGGCGAACTGGCGGCGCTGCTCACGCGCGAGGTGCTCACGGGCATCCTGGCGGATGTGCCCGATGAATTCCTGGCCTTGGCCGGCGCCGAGCATGCCGAGGGCCCGCTGTCGGCCCCGGCCAGCCATCGCCAGGCCTATGTGGACCATTTCGCGGCGCGCATCGCGGGGCGCGAGGCCTGGGTGAAGGGGGCCATCGATGCACGCGGCTGAGGTGTACGACTACGCCATCGTGCGTGTGGTGCCGCGCGTGGAGCGCGAGGAGTTCATCAACGCGGGCGTGATCCTCTCGTGCCAGCGCAGCGGCTTCCTGCAGGCCGCCATCGCGCTCGACGAGGCGCGCCTGCTGGCCATCGACCCGCGGGCCGACATCGACACCGTGCGCCGCCACCTGGCGGCCATCGTGGCCATTTGCGCCGGGGACGAGGGCTGCGGGCCGATTGCGCGGCTGCCCTACCGCTCGCGCTTTCACTGGCTCACCGCCAGGCGCAGTGCCGTCATCCAGACATCGCCCGTGCACACCGGCCGCTGCACCGACGCGGCGGCGGCGCTCGACCACATCATGGACCGTATGGTGAGGCCCCTGCCTTGAACGCATCCACTTCTCCGCGCATGGCGCGCTGCGTGATGGTGCTGGGCACCACCAGCGGCGCCGGCAAGAGCTGGCTCACCACCGCGCTGTGCCGCCACTACAGCAACCTGGGCCTGAAGGTCGCGCCGTTCAAGGCGCAGAACATGAGCAACAACGCGCGCGTCGTGCCCGGCCCCGGCGGGTTGCTGGGCGAGATCGGCAGCGCGCAGTACTTCCAGGCCCTCGCGGCCCGCGCCGGGCCCGAGGTGCGCATGAACCCACTGCTGCTCAAGCCCGAGGCCGACACGCACAGCCAGGTCGTGCTGATGGGGCAGGTGAGCGCGGAGCTCACGGCCATGCCCTGGCGCGGCCGCAGCGAAAAGGTGTGGCCGCAGATCGCCGCCGCGCTCGATGCGCTGCGCGCCGAAAACGACGTGGTGGTGATCGAAGGCGCGGGCTCGCCCGCCGAGATCAACCTGCACGCGAGCGACATCGTGAACATGCGCGTCGCGCGCCATGCCGGCGCCCGCTGCCTGCTGGTGACCGACATCGACCGGGGCGGCGCCTTTGCGCACCTGTACGGCACCTGGGCGCTGCTGCCCGAGGACGAGCGCGCACTGATCCATGGATTCGTGCTCAACAAGTTCCGCGGCGATGCCCGCCTGCTGGCGCCCGCGCCGCAGATGCTGCAGGACCTGACCGGCGTGCCCACCGTGGCGACGGTGCCGATGCACTGGCGCCACGGCCTGCCCGAGGAGGATGGCGTGTTCGACGACCGCAGCACCTCGGCCGGCACCGTGCACACCACCGTGGCCGTGGTGGCCTATCCGCGCATCAGCAACCTCGACGAGTTCCAGCCCCTGAAGAACGTGCCCGGCGTGCGCCTGCTGTGGGCGCGCAGCCCGGCCGACCTGGGCGGCCTGAAGCCCACGGACTGGGTGGTGCTGCCCGGTTCCAAGGCGACGGCCGCCGACCTGGCCTGGCTGCGCGCGCAGGGGCTGGACCAGTCCATCGCGGCCCATGCCGCGCGCGGCGGGGCCGTCCTGGGGGTGTGTGGCGGCCTGCAGATGCTGGGCGAGGCGCTGATCGATACCGAGGGCATCGACGGCAATGCGCCCGGCCTGGGCCTGCTGCCGCTGGTCACCGCCTTCGCGCGCGACAAGACGGTGCGGCTCACGCGCGCGCGTTGCGGTGCGCTGCCGGGCGCCTGGGGGGCGCTGTCGGGGGTGGAGGTGGCGGGCTATGAAATCCACCACGGCCAGACCGCGCAGCACCCGGCCATGGCGGCCAAGGGCGATGTGGCGCACGAGGTGATGCCAGGCCTGGCCTGGAGCAATGCGGCGGGCAATGTGCTGGGGGTGTACCTGCACGGCCTGTTCGAGGACGGGGCGGCGCTCCAGGCGCTGTTCGGTGCGCGGCTCGCCGCGCCGGTGCCCACGCTCGACAGCGTGTTCGACGGCCTGGCGCACGCCATCGGCCCCTGTTTCACGCCCGGGGTGCTGGATGCGCTGGTGGCCGCGTAGGGCTGCCGCGGTGGCGGGCCTCGGCGCTTTACACCCGTTCGCAGTGGTATGCGAGCGTGGTGTACGGGAAGCGCACGGTGCCCTGCCCGCGCAGCGCGGGGTGGTGGGCGATGAGTGCCTCGATCCGTGCGCGCACCTGGGCCCGCTCGCTGTCGGGCAGGGCGGCGATGAAGCTCACCGACATGAAGCGGTCCATGATGACCTGCTGTGGCGGCCCCACATGTTCATGTGGCAGCCGGGTCTCGGCCAGTGGGCTGAAGCCGGGGTGCGGGAAGGGCCGGCGCCAGTCGCCCTTGTAGAAGCGCGGCGCATCGCCCTCGAAGGGCGTGATGATGTCCGTGAGTTCCGCCACCCAGTCCACCGACTCGTCGCGCACATTCCACACCAGGCCAAGCCGGCCGCCGGGGCGCAGCACGCGGTGGAATTCATCCAGAGACTCGTTCGTGGCAAACCAGTGGAAGGCCTGCGCACAGACCACGGCATCGAGCGCGCCGGACGGCAGCGGAATGGCCTGGGCCGTGCCCGCCACGGCGCGCACCGTGGGCAATTGCAGGGCATCGATCCTGGCGCGCATCGCATCCACGGGCTCCACGCCCACCACGCCGGCCCCGGTGGCCGCGAGCAGCGCGGTGAACTTGCCCGTGCCCGCGCCCACATCGGCCACCTGGCGGCCGGGGCCCAGGCCCAGGGTCTGCCCCAGCCAGGCCGACAGCGCCGCCGGGTAGTCGGGTCGGCCGCGCGCGTATGTCTGGGCCTCATTCGCATATCCCCGCTGTGCCGCTGCGTGCACGGCATCTTTCTTCGTGTTCTCTACCACCATGACCGCACCTTTCATTCTTCCACCCGTTGATGACCTCCATGATGCCGCGTTGGCCAGCCGCCTGCAGCACGTGATCGATTACAAGACCAAGCCGCTCGGCTCCTTGGGGCTGCTGGAGCGCCTGGCGCTGCGCCTGGGGCTCATCCTGGGCACCGAGACGCCCGCACTGCATGCGCCGCAGATGCTGGTGTGCGCGGGCGACCACGGCCTGGCAGCGCGGGGCGTGTCGGCGTTTCCGAGCGATGTGACCTGGCAGATGGTCGAGAACTTCCTGGCCGGTGGCGCCGCCGTGAGCGTGCTCGCGCGCCAGCACGGCCTGGGCCTGACGGTGGTGGACTGCGGCGTGGCCAAGCCCATCGCCGCGCGCGAGGCAGCGCCCGGCCAGCCGCAGTTGCTGCTGCGCAAGGTGGCGCTGGGCACGCAGGACGCTTCCGTCGGGCCAGCGATGACGGCGGCGCAGTGCGCTGGGGCCCTGGCGAACGGCGCGGAGGTGGTGCGCGGCCTGCCCGGCAATGCGCTGCTGCTGGGCGAGATGGGCATCGGCAACACGTCCGTGGCCTCGCTGCTGCTGGCACGGCTGGCCGGCCTGCCGCTGGCCGAGGTGACGGGCGCCGGCACGGGGCTGGATGCGGTCGGCATCGAGCGCAAGCGCGCGGTGCTGCAGCAGGCGCTGGACGTGAACGCCGGGGCCACCGGCCCGCTGGATGCGCTGGCCGCCCTGGGCGGCTTCGAGGTCGCCACGCTGGTGGGCGCGGTGCTGCAGGCCGCAGCCGAGCGCCGCGTGATCGTGGTGGATGGCTTCATCACCAGCGCCGCCGTGCTGGTGGCCAGCCGCCTGCAGCCGGCCATGCTGCAGCGCTGCGTGTTCGCCCACCGATCGGGCGAGCGCGGCCACAGCCTCATGCTCGCGCAGATGCAGGCCGAGCCGCTGCTGGACCTGGGCCTGCGCCTGGGCGAGGGCTCGGGCGCTGCGCTCGCCTGGCCGCTGCTGCAGTCGGCGTGCGCGGTGCTCAGCGAGATGGCGAGCTTCGAGTCGGCCGGGGTTGCCACCCAGACCGCCTGAACCAGGGGGCGGCGCCCCTGCGGCGCAGCCTTCCACCGCCTGGCGCCCGGCGGCGTGCGATTTGTCTCTCAGGCCTCGACCGTCTGGTTGCGCCCCTGCTCCTTGGCGCGGTACAGCGCGGCATCGGCGCGCGAGAGCATGCCGTCCAGCGTCTCGCCGGGGCCTGCCCAGCTGGTGAGCCCGATGCTGACCTCGCAGTCGAGCGGGTGGCCCGTCGCCAGCGCGGCGTGGATGCGCTGCGCCACGCTCCGGGCCGCCACTCCCTGCGTGCCTGGCAGCAGCACCATGAATTCCTCTCCGCCATACCGCCCCAGGCGGTCCGCGCGGCGCAGTACCTGGCGCGTCCGTTCGGCGAAATGCACGAGCACGGCATCTCCGTGCTGGTGTCCATGGGTGTCGTTCACGGACTTGAAGTTGTCCAGGTCCAGCATCATGATCGAGGGGCCGTTGCCGTAGCGCTGTGCGCGCTCCAGCTCGTCCTCGCAGCGCTGCAGCAGCGCGCGCCGGTTCAGTGTCTGGGTGAGCGAGTCGTGCGTCGCCAGATGTTCCAGCTCGGTGCGCAGGCGGTCGGTGGCCATGAGCACCGCGCCGATGGACAGCATGAGCACCGTCAGCACGTAGGCGCCGATGTACAGGGTCTGGAACAGCGAAGGTTCCATCAGGTCCGCGCCGGCGCGCCCGGCCATGATGGAGCCCAGGCGCACGGCAAGGACGCCCATGTGCAGCGCCAGGACGACCTCCACCAGTCGCACGGGGAAGTTGCGCCCGCCGTGCCGCAGCATGAAGCGCAATTGCGCGGCATAGACGATGCCCATGGCCACCGTGAAGAACCCGACGCGCAGGCCGTAGTGCGGCATCCAGTAGGTCAGCCAGATGAACACGAGGGTGGTGCCCGCCATGACCCAGGACCAAGTGCGCCAGGTGGAGGGCCTGCCCATGAAGCTGCGCGTGCCCATGTAGTAGGTCACGGTGCCCAGCACCAGCAGCTGGTTGGCCAGCACCAGACTCAGCCAGTCCGGGATGAAGCCGCGCGCGCTGAAAAGCACCGTGGACGCCAGCCACAGCAGCGGCGCCAGCGCCCAGGCGCCCACCCCCTGGATCGACGGCGGGTAGTAGCGCCTCATGAAAAGCAGGACGATGGCCATGACGGCGGACATGAAGCCCGCCATGGCGATCATGGAGCGCGGGTCGAGGTTCGTCATCCAGCGTGAATGGGAAGAGGGCGCGCTACGTAAGAAATTGTTTCTGCTGCGATTTCAGTATAGCCATACGGATATGTTTCAGGTGTGTGCCATGGGCCCCGCAAACGTTTCCGTGCACCAGAAAAAGGAGCCTAAGCGGCAAGGATGGTGCGCGCAGCACGGGGGCCGGCACAGGCCGGGCACAAGGATGGTGCAATTTGTACGCAAACTCAATGAAAAATTGTGTACAAAGTTGGCATGGGCCTTGCGTTCATGGGTGCCATGCAAGCTCCCATCCCTGCCCAGCCCCCGGTTGCCATTGAAATCGTCGCGCTCACCAAGCGCTACGCCAGCGGCAAGCCCGCCGTGGACGCCATCGACCTGCGCATCGCCAGCGGCAGCTACTGCTGCCTGCTGGGCCCCTCGGGATGTGGCAAGAGCACCACCTTGCGCATGATCGCCGGGCACGAGTCGGTGACCAGCGGCGACATCCTGCTGGAGAACCGCAACATCACCGACCTGCCCGCCGCCGCGCGCGGCACGGCCATGATGTTCCAGAGCTTCGCGCTGTTCCCGCACCTCTCGGCGCTGGACAACGTGGCCTTCAGCCTCAAGATGAAGGGCGTCGCCAAGGCCGAGCGGCAAGCCAAGGCGCGCGATCTGCTGGAGCGCGTGGCCATGGGCCACCTGGCCGAGCGCAAGCCCGCCGAACTCTCGGGCGGGCAGCAACAGCGGGTGGCGCTGGCGCGGGCCCTCATCACCCAGCCGCGTGTCTTGCTGCTGGACGAACCCCTTTCGGCACTCGACCCCTTCCTGCGCATCCAGATGCGCGCCGAGCTGCGCCGCTGGCAGAAGGAACTGGGCCTGACATTCATCCACGTGACCCACTCGCAGGAAGAGGCCATGGCCCTGGCCGACACCATGGTGGTGATGAACCACGGCGTGATCGAGCAGGTGGGTTCGCCGCACGAGGTCTACAACCGCCCGGCCAGCGAATTCGTGGCGCGCTTCATGGGCGGCCACAACGTGATCGACACGCCCGAGGGCAAGGTCGGCGTGCGCACCGATCACCTGCAGATAACCCCCGCCATCGCCGAGCTGCCCTGGGGTGCCCAGCGCATGCAGGCCGTGGTGACCGACGTGGAATACCAGGGCACCTACGTGCTGCTGGGCCTGCAAAAGCAGGGCGTGGCGCTGTCGGCCAACGCCACGGCGGCGTACTCGGTGATGGTGTCCGAGGCCGCTTTTGCCGCGCAGCCCTACCAGGTGGGGCAGGCGGTGCAATTGCACTGGACGCCGGAGCAGGCGCACCCGCTGTCCAAGCCTGCTGCCGCATCACCGGCGGTGCCATCTCCAGCCGTGGCCGTTGCCGCCTGATGGCGCTGCCACGCATCTTCCCTTTTTCCACCCGTCCCCTTCCGCAACCCAAGGAGTTTTCCCATGTCCGATGATTCCCGTGCCGATTCCCCCGCTGTTGTCGTTACCGAGGCTGCAGGTGTGCAGCGCCGCTCGCTGCTCAAGGGCACGGCGGGCATCCTGGCCGCTGGCGTATTCCCGGCCGTCCATTCGCAGGAAAAGATCGTGCTGCGCTACCTGGGCACGGCGGTGAACCAGGACAAGGCGATTGCCGAGAAGTTCAAGGCCGACACCGGCATCGAGATCCAGTACGTGGCCGTGACCACCGACGACGTGACCAAGCGCGCCGTGACCGCGCCCAACAGCTTCGATCTGATCGACACCGAGTACTTCTCGCTCAAGAAGATCGTGCCCACGGGCAACCTGAAGGGCATCGACACCAAGCGCATCAAGAATGCCGACAAGATCACCACGCTGTTCACGACCGGCCAGGTGGCTGGCAAGGCCGTGGGCGACCAGGGCACCGCGCCCAAGAAGGTCATCTACCTGGAGGGCGAAAAATCCAAGAAGTTTGCAACCGCGCCCACGCAGTACATGTCGCTCATCCCCACCGTGTACAACGCCGACACGCTGGGCATCCGCCCCGACCTGATCAAGCGCCCCATCAACTCCTGGGCCGAGCTGCTCAACGCCGAGTTCAAGGGCAAGACCGCGATCCTGAACATTCCTTCGATCGGCATCATGGACGCCGCCATGGTGGTCGAGGCCATGGGCATCTACAAGTACCCCGACAAGGGCAACATGACCAAGAAGGAGATTGATCTCACGATCAAGACCCTGATCGAAGCCAAGAAGCAGGGCCAGTTCCGCGCGCTGTGGAAGGACTTCAACGAGTCGGTGAACCTGATGGCATCGGGCGAAGTGGTGATCCAGTCGATGTGGAGCCCGGCCGTCACGGCCGTGCGCACCAAGGGCATCGCCTGCAACTTCCAGCCGCTCAAGGAAGGCTACCGCGCCTGGGCCGCCGGCTTCGGCCTGCCGGCCACGCTGTCGGGCAGGAAGCTCGACGGCGCCTACGAGTTCATCAATTGGTTCCTCGACGGCTGGGCTGGTGCCTACCTGAACCGCCAGGGCTACTACAGCGCCGTGCTGGAGACCGCCAAGTCCAAGATGGAAGCCTACGAGTGGGCCTACTGGATGGAAGGCAAGCCCGCCACGCAGGACATCAAGAGCCCCAATGGCGACGTGCTGGCCAAGGCCGGTGCAGTGCGCGACGGCGGCAGTTATGAGTCGCGCATGGGCGGCATCGCCTGCTGGAACGCGTTGATGGACGAGAACAACTACATGGTGCAGAAGTGGAATGAGTTCGTAGCAGCGTAACTCCCCCTGAGGCGCTTCGCGCCTTCCCCCTCTCTCGACCCGCTGCGCGGGTCGGGAGGGGGACGCCCCCGGTGCGGCGGGGCGGCCCTTGCACGGGGGCACTGGCCTTTGGCCGCGCCAGTTTCAAGGATTAAGACGAAACGCCGAGCTGCGGATATCTGATACCGATTGTTTGCAAACACCATGAGCACAACCCACACACCGACCTTGCCTGCTGCTGCCGTCCCCGGCCGCAGCATTGCCGCCTGGTGGCAGGCTGCGCCGTTCACGCTGGTGTTCGCGCTGTTTTTCCTGATTCCGCTGGCGCTGATCGTGATGGTCAGCTTCTGGGACTTCAACGAGTACGAGTTGCTGCCGGGCTTCACGTTCAAGAACTACGTGTCGATCTTCGCGGGGTGCGGTGATGCGTCAGACGGCCTGTGCGTCACGCTCAAGACGTACTGGTCCACGCTCAAGTTCAGTTTTCTGGTGTGGCTGATCACGCTGGTGATCGGTTTCACCGTGGCCTATTTCCTGGCCTTCCATGTGCGCTCCTCGGGCATGCAGACGCTGCTGTTCGTGCTGTGCACCATTCCGTTCTGGACGTCGAACGTGATCCGCATGATCTCCTGGGTGCCGCTGCTGGGGCGCAACGGGCTGGTGAACCAGACCCTGGTGGGGGCCGGGCTGGTCGATCAGCCCATCGAATGGCTGCTGTTCTCGGACTTCTCGGTGGTGCTGGCCTTCGTGCACCTGTACACCATGTTCATGATCGTGCCCATCTTCAACAGCATGATGCGCATCGACCGCAGCCTCATCGAGGCGGCCAGCGACAGCGGGGCCAGCGGCTGGCAGACGCTGTGGAACGTGATCATCCCGCTGTCGCGCACCGGCATCATCATCGGCTCCATCTTCGTGATCACCATCGTCATGGGCGACTTCGTGACCATCGGCGTGATGGGCGGGCAGCAGATCGCATCGATTGGCAAGATCATCCAGGTGCAGACCTCGTACCTGCAGTTCCCGCTGGCCGCGGCCAATGCCGTGATCCTGCTCGCGGTGGTGCTGATGATCATCTGGTGCTTGACGCGCCTGGTCGACATCCGAAAGGAACTCTGACATGTCCATGCGCGATTCCCGCCCCGCGAGCTTCTGGCCCCTGGCCCTCGTGTTTGCCCTGTTCGTGCTGTTCATGTACGGGCCCATGCTGGTCATCTTCATCCTGAGCTTCCAGGGCCCCGAAGGCGGGCTGACCTTTCCCATGCGCGGCGTGTCGCTGCACTGGTTCCACAAGCTGGCCGAAGGCCTGGGCGTGGTGGACATCGGCGCGGCGCTGTGGCGCTCGCTGGGCCTGGGCGTGGCGGTGATGCTGTGCACGGTGGTGCTGTCGGTGCTGGCCGGCCTGGCCTTCCGCAAGCGGCTGGCGGGGGGCAACACGCTGTTCTTCATCGTCGTGGCCAGCCTGATCATGCCGTCCATCATCGTCTCGCTGGGCATCGGGCTGGAGTTCCGGCTCATCGACAACGGTATCAAGGCGGCCCTGGAATGGCTGGGCATGGAGAGCACGCTAGAGGGCTACGGTACGTCGCTGGGCCTGTTCACCTCGGCCCTGGGCGCGCACCTGACCTGGACGCTGCCGTTCGGCCTGCTCATCATGTTCGCGGTGTTCAACCGCTTCAACCCATCCTACGAAGAAGCCGCGCGCGACCTGGGCGCCACGCCCTGGCAGGGCTTCGCCCATGTCGTGCTGCCGCTGATCGCGCCCTCGGTCGTGGGCATCGGCATGTTCGGCTTCACCCTGAGCTGGGACGAGATCGCCCGCACCTCGCAGGCCATCGGCGACGTGAACACGCTGCCGCTGGAGCTGCAGGGTCTGACCAGCACGGTGACCACGCCGTCCATCTACGCGCTGGGCACGCTGACCACCGTGGTGTCGTTCATCGTCATGGGCATCACGCTGGCGTTGGTATGGGCCTTGGGGCGCAGGCGCAAGGGCCGTCCGGGTTAAAAACGGCACCCTTATGACGACCATCAACCCCAAGCCCCGGCGCACACGCGCTGCGGTCACCGAGCCGCCCGTGCAGCCCGGCGCGACCGGCCAGCTCAGCGACAACGACATGTACGACCGCATGGTGTCGGCCATCCTCGACCACCGGCTGCCCCCCGGCACCAAGCTGGTGGAGGACAAGCTGGCGGCGGCCTTTGGCGTGTCGCGCACGCGCGTGCGGCCGGTGCTGGTGCGGCTGGCCAATGAACAGGTTGTCACGCTCACGCCCAACCGGGGCGCATCCATTGCCCAGCCCACGCCGCAAGAGGCGCTGGAGGTGTTCGAGGCCCGCCGCCTGCTGGAGCCGCGCCTGGTGGAGCTGTTCATCGCCAACGCGACCGATGCCGACATTGCCGTGCTGCGCGCCTGCATCGACCACGAAGAGTCGGCCCGCGCCAGTGGCGACATGCGCCGCGCCATTCGCCTGTCGGGCGATTTTCATCTGCACATCGCGCAGGCCGCCGGGCACCAGACGCTGGGGCGCATCCTGCGGGAGCTGGTCTCGCGCACCTCGCTGATCCTCATGACCTACAGCCCGAGCCACGCGCGCGAACGCGAGGAGGCCACGGCCTGCGGCTGCCGCGAGCACCGGGCGTTGATCGATGCCATCCGCCTGCGCGACGCGCGCGAGGCGGCGCGCCTCATGCTGACGCACCTGGCCCGCATCGAAACGCAGCTGGAGTTCACCCCACCTGCCAGCGATGTGCCCGATCTGGCGCAATTGCTGGGCGTCTGAATCCCGACACCTTGCCATGCGCCAGCTGCTCGTCCTCAACCCCAACACCTCGGCCAGCGTCAGCACCTTGCTGCAGCGGCATGTGCAGGCAGCCGCAGGTTCGCATGTGGCGGTGCGCACGGCCACGGCACGTTTTGGCGCCCCCTACATCGCCTGCGAGGCCAGCTATGCCGTGGCAGCCCATGCCGCATTGGACGCCTGGGCCCGTGAGCTGGCGCAACCCCGGCCCCGGCCCGATGCCGTGCTGATCGGCTGCTTTGGCGACCCGGGCCTGATGGCGCTGCGCGAAAGCTGCCCCGTGCCTGTGACGGGCCTGGCCGAAGCCTCCTTCATCGAAGCCGCCCGCCATGGGCGCTATGCCATCGTCACGGGCGGCGAGCGCTGGGGCCCCATGCTGCAGCGCCTGGCGCAGGCGCTGGGGCATTCGCACGGGCTCGCGGGTATTCACACGGTGGCGCCCACGGGGGCCCAGCTGGCGGCAGACCCTGAAGCCGCCCGTGCCTTGCTGGTGGAGGCCTGCCGCGACGTGGTGCGGCAGATGGGGGTGCAGGCTGTCATCCTGGGCGGGGCAGGGCTTGCCGGCATGGCCGCTGCGGTGCAACCCCAGGTGGGGGTGCCGGTGATCGACAGCGTGGTGGCCGGTGCGACCTGGGCCCTGCGTGCGCACCCCGTGCCGCCGGAGCGGAAAGTGGCGGGGTTTGAGGTGGCGTGGGTGGGGGTGTCGGGGGAAATGGCGGCCTTGGGCACAGCCGGGGTTGTTTGACACTCCTGGGCAGACCACCTGGCCTACGACGGCACTGGGAGGGCCGTTGGCTCTCAAGTTACACGTATTATTGGCATCTGGCGCTTATCCAGTAAGCGCGAGTAGCTATAAAAATAGAAGCAGCCTGCGTTCAAGGCGCCAGCGTCTTTGGCTGGTAGTCGCAATACTCGCTCACCACACATTCCCAGCAGCGCGGCTTGCGCGCCTGGCACACATAGCGGCCCAGCAGGATGAGCCAGTGGTGCGAGTCCACCGCGTAGGCGGCGGGCACGCGCTTCATCAGCTGCAATTCCACCGCCAGCGGGTTCCTGCCGGGCGCCAGGCCCGTGCGGTTGCTCACGCGAAAGATGTGCGTGTCGACCGCCATGGTGGGCTCGCCGAAGGCCACGTTCAGCACCACATTGGCCGTCTTGCGGCCCACGCCAGGCAGGGCTTCCAGGGCTTCGCGCGTGCGGGGCACCACGCTGCCGTGCTGCTCCACCAGAATGCGGCAGGTTTCCAGCAGGTTTTTGGCCTTGGTGCGGTACAGGCCGATGGTCTTGATGTAGCCCTCCAGCCCTTCCAGCCCCAGGTCCAGGATGGCCTGGGGTGTGCCCGCCACCGGGAACAGCTTGCGCGTGGCCTTGTTCACGCCCACATCGGTGGCCTGGGCCGACAGCAGCACGGCGGCCAGCAGCTCGAACGGGGTGGTGTATTCCAGCTCCGTGTTGGGCATGGGGTTGGCCGCCTTCAGGGTGGCGAAGAAGGGTTCGATCTGCGCGGTTTTCATGGGGGAGAGTTTGTTCTGGAGGAATGCGTGGGTTCTGCATTGTCCCGTAGCTGTGTGCGCAAGAACTCCAGGAACATGCGCACGGCCGCCGGCAGGGTGCGGCCGCTCAGCGTCTGCAGTTCGGCGGCGCGTGCGTTCATGCCGGGCTCGCGGATCTGTGCCGCATGCAGCTCGCCGCGCCGCACGCGGTCGCGCACCGTCACTTCGCCCGATATCGACAGCCCGCCGCCGTGCAGCACGAAGTGGGTCAGCGTCTCGAAGTGGTTGCACACCAGCACGGGCTCGAACACCAGGCCACGCTGGCTGCAGCCGATGTCGAACAGCTGGCGCACGGTGTTGTCGCGTTCGGGCAGGGCGATGGGGCAGGGGTGCATCTGCGCCAGCGTCACGCTGGGGAAGCGCGCCAGCGCGTGGTCGGGCCGCATGATCGCGATGACCGGCGAGGCCTCGCGGTGCTGCACGGTGATGTCCCGCTCGGCCGAGCGGCTGTAGGTGAGGCCGATGTCCGCGTCGCCGTTGAGCACGGCCGTGGTCACCGCCGCCGGGCTGACCACGCGCAGGTGGAACTGGATACCCGGGTACTGCGTGCGGAACTGCGCCATCACGCGTGGCAAAAATTCGATGGCAAAACCGGCTGAACTGCACAGCCGCACCCGCCCCGTGTGCAGCCCCTGCAGCGCCTGGATGTCCGAGACCACGCGGTCGGCCTCCAGCGCGCCGCGCCGCGCGTGCGCGGCCAGCAGCTCGCCCGCCGCGCTGGGCGCCATGCCACGCGGACGGCGGTCGAACAGCGGCACGCCCAGCAGGTCTTCGAGCGCCGCCACCTGCCGGCTCACGGCCGAGGGCGACACATGCAGGCGCGTGGCGGCTTCGCTCACCGAGCCGCTGCGCACCACCTCCAGAAAGTAGCGCAGGGCCGTGTCCTGCAGGCGGCTTGAGAGCATGGGAGGCCTGGGTGTGTGGTTTGCGTAAAACGCAACGATAACCTCAGAAATCGTCGATTGTCGAAACGCAAGCGGCTGCTTATGCTGACTTCCCAATGACACATTCGCCCGCAACCCCCTTGCACCCCCAGACCAGCACCCCGCCCGGCGGCATCGTGGCCCGCACGGCCGTGGGCCTGTCACACGCCATCCATGCCCGCGAGGTGTCGTGCGTCGAGGTGCTCGATGCCTACCTGGCCCAGATCGACCGGCTGAACCCGGTGGTCAATGCCGTGGTGGCCCTGGCCGACCGCGATGCGCTGCACACCCTGGCTGCTGAACGCGATGCGCAACTGGCGCGCGGCGAGAGCCTGGGGCCGCTGCACGGCTTTCCGCAGGCGCCCAAGGACATCATGCCCGCCGCCGGCATGGTCACCACACGCGGCTCGCCCATTTTCGCGGGCCAGGTCTCTGCCACCGACGCCGTGGTGTTCGAGCGCATGCGTGCCAGCGGCGCGCTCTTCGTGGGCCGAACCAACTCGCCCGAGTTCGGCCTGGGCGGGCACACCTACAACCCGGTGTATGGCACCACGCGCAATGCCTTCGACCCAGCCGTGTCGGCGGGCGGCAGCAGCGGCGGGGCGGCGGTGGCCGTGGCGCTGCACATGCTGCCGGTGGCCGACGGCTCGGACATGATGGGATCGCTGCGCACGCCGGCGGCGTTCAACAACGTGTACGGGCTGCGCACCTCGTTCGGCCTGGTGCCGCACGGCCCGACGGAGGAGGTGTTCTTCCAGCAGTTCAGCGTGGCGGGCCCCATGGCCCGCGACATCCCGGACCTGGCGCTGCTGCTGTCGGTGCAGGCGGGCTTCGATGCGCGGCTGCCGCTCACCCGCCGGCACGAGGACGTGGCCTTGCTGGGCCAGCCGCTGGAGCGTGACTTCCACGGCGCGCGCATCGGCTGGCTGGGCGACCTGGGCGGGCACCTGCCCACCGAGCCCGGCGTGCTGGCCACCTGCGAGCAGGCGCTGGCGCACTTTCGCACGGTGGGCTGCACGGTGGAAGCCGTGGTGCCCGCGTTCGACATGGAGCAGCTGTGGAATGCCTGGATCGACCTGCGCAGCTTCAGCGTGGCGGGTGCCAACGCAGGCCTGTACCGCAACCCCGCCACGCACTCGCTGCTCAAGCCTGAGGCGGTGTGGGAGATCGAGCGCGGCATGCGCCTCACGGCGCTGCAGGTGTACGACGCAGCCCGCGTACGCAGTGCCTGGTATCAGATGCTGCGCGGCCTGTTCGAGCAATTCGATTTTCTGGTGCTGCCCGCCGCGCAGGTTTTTCCGTTCAACGCCGGGCTGGACTGGCCGCACGATGTGGCAGGCCGCACCATGGACACCTACCACCGCTGGATGGAAACCGTGGTGCCCGCCACCATGGCCGGCCTGCCTGCACTGGCAGCACCCGCCGGCTTCGGGCCTGGTGGACTGCCTGCCGGGCTGCAGATCATCGGCCCGGCGCAGGCCGATGCCGCCGTGCTGCAGATAGGGCACGCATACGACCGGGCCAGTGGCTACGCCCGTGTGGCGAGCCCCTTGCTGGGTTGATGGGCCCCGTTCCGTTCCACGTTTTATATGCCTTCCCCTGCCGCCTTTCCCGCATTTTCTTGACCGGAGAACTTCCCCATGCCCTTGCCGCGCTCCCGCTTCATCTCGTGCCTTCTGGCCAGCGCGTTCGCGCTGGCCGCGCCCGCCGTGGCGTTGGCGCAGACCTATCCCGACCGCCCTGTGAAGCTGGTCGTTCCGTTCGCACCCGGCGGCGCCACGGACATCCTGGGGCGCCTGCTGGCCACGGCGATGGGCGAGCGGCTGGGGCAGCCCATGGTGGTGGAGAACAAGCCCGGCGCGGGCACGGTGGTGGCCGCGTCGCTGGTGGCCAAGGCGCCGGCCGATGGCTACACCCTGCTGCTGGGCGCCAACACCACGCTCACCATGAACCCCGCCATCCGCACCAACCTGCCGTACGACCCCGTGCGCAGCTTCACGCCCATCGGCATGGTGGCGGACATGGGGCTGCTGCTGGTGGCCCACAACGATGTGCAGGGCAGCACGCTCAAGGACATCGTGGCCCAGGCCAAGGCCGCGCCGGACAAGTTCTCGTACGGCTCCTACGGCACGGGCTCGTCGGTGCACTTCGGCGCCGAGATGCTCAAGGCCACCGCGGGCTTCCCGATGATGCACGTGCCCTTCAACGGCAGCTCGCCCAATCTCACGGCGCTGATGGGCGGGCAGGTGCAGCTGGCGGTGGACACGGTGGTGGCCTCCACCCCGCTCATCAAGGCCGGCAAGATCAAGCCCATCGCCGTGCTGAGCCCGCAGCGCCTGCCGCTGCTGCCCAACGTGCCCACGGTGGCCGAGAGCGGTTACCCGGGCTTTGACATGGGGTCGTGGTTCGCGTTCGTCGCGCCCGCCGGCCTGCCCGCACCGGTGCAGAAAAAGCTGGAGAAGGCCCTGGCCGACACCATGGCCTCCGCCGAGTTCAAGAAGAAGCTGGTGGACATCGGCATGACCCCGGCCTGGGGCAACGGCGACGCGCTGCGCGCCCGCATCGAGCGCGAGCTGCCGCTGATGCGCGCCGTGGCGGCGCGGGCGGACATCCGCGTCGACTGAGGGCGAGGGTTTCAGGCGGTGCGCTGCACCGCCAGGCACAGCCAGCAGGGAAACGCGCCCGTGGCGGGGTTGACGGCGAAGTGCTCGTCATAGACCTCGACGGCGGGCCGCGCGGCCACTTCCCAGCCTGCGGGGATCTGCCCCGGGGCCATCATTCCCGCCCAGGCCGCGCCGATCTCGGGCCCGGTGCCGACGAACTGCAAACAGGCGTAGTCGCCGCCCGGAAAGTCCTGTACCAGCGCCTCGGTGCCCGTGCGCAACCCGACGCCCACCTGGACGCAAGCGTCGTAGCGGCATTGCGCGGGCGGTGTGCAGGCGGGGTTGTCCAGGCTGATGCCGTAGTACCTGGGGCGTGGCTCGGCGAGGCCATGGGCCGCGCACCATTGGCCAAAGCGATCCCACAGCTGCGTGAGCGACGGGCCGTAGGGGCCGGTCTGGCGCATGTAGGCAAGGCGCATCGGGGGCAACTGGCGGATGTCGAGGGGCATGGGTGGTCCTGGATGGGGTTGCGGTAGGGAGGGCGCTTTTGTGCCTTGCAGTCTAAGCCGCAGGAAACCTGCTCGGCAATTGGCGACAATGCGGGAATCCTTTGCCACCCATTTTTGTCCACGCCATGCAATTCGCCGACCGCCTGAACAATGTAGAAACCTCCGCCATCCGTGAGCTTTTCAAGCTGCTGGGCAAGCCCGGCATCATCAGCTTCGCGGGTGGCTTCCCCGACAGCGCGATGTTCGACGTGGAAGGCATCCGCGCTGCCAGCAACGCCGCCCTGGCCGAAGAACCCGGCGCCGCGCTGCAGTACGGCGCCACCGAGGGCTACAACCCCCTGCGCGAGCAACTGGCCGCCTTCATGGCCAGCAAGGGCGCCCAGGACGTGGCGGCCGACAACCTCATCGTCACCACCGGCAGCCAGCAGGCGCTGGACCTGCTGGGCAAGACGCTCATCAGTCCCGGCGACAAGGTGATCGTGGAAGGCCCGACCTTCCTGGCCACCATCCAGTGCTTTCGCCTGTACGGCGCCGAACTCATCAGCGCGCCCATCGACGGCAACGGCGTGAAGACCGACGAGCTGGAAAAGCTCATCGCCGAACACAAGCCCAAGTTCGTCTACCTCATCCCCACCTTCGGCAACCCCAGCGGCGCCATGCTGAGTCTGGAGCGCCGCAAGGCCGTGCTGGAGATGGCCGTGAAGCACAACACCCTGATCGTCGAGGACGACCCCTACGGCGACCTGTACTTCGGCGACGCACCGCCCCCCAGCCTGCTCAACCTGTCGGCCAGCGTGCCCGGCAGCCGCGAGCTGCTGGTGCACTGCGGCAGCTTGAGCAAGGTGCTGTCACCCGGCCTGCGCGTGGGCTGGATGATTGCCCCGGCCGAGCTGCTGGCCAAGGCCACCATGTGCAAGCAGTTCAGCGATGCGCACACCAGCACCTTCGCCCAGGCCACGGCCGCCCAGTACCTCAAGGCCGGCCGCATGCCCGGCACGCTGGCGAACGTGCGCAAGGTGTATGCCGAACGCGCCCAGGCCATGGGCGATGCGCTGCGCAAGGAGCTGGGCGGCGCCATCGAGTTCGTGCAGCCCCAGGGCGGCCTGTTCGTGTGGGCGCGCCTCACGGGCGCGGGTGGCAAGGTGGCCGACGGCAACGTGCTGGCCCAGCGCGCCATCGAAAAGGGTGTGGCCTTCGTGCCCGGCACGCCGTTCTTCTGCGCCAACCCCGACCACGCCACGCTGCGCCTGTCGTTCGCGACGGCCGACGTGGAAAAGATCCGCGAAGGCGTGGCGCGCCTGGGCCAGGCCCTCTGAAGCGTCGATGTCGGACGCCAACGATCTCGCCCAGATTCTCCAGCGCCTGGAAAGCCTGGAGATCAAGGCCAGCTTCACCGAAGACCTGCTGGACCAGTTGAACATGACCATCTACCAGCAGCAGCAACTGATCGACCGGTTGACGCACGAGGTCATCCAGCTGCGCCAGCAGGCGCCCGAGGGCGGCTCGAACGGCCCGCGCAACCTGCGCGACGAGCTGCCGCCGCATTACTGATCTAGCGATCTAGGCTTTCACGGACCGCCAGGCCGCATCCGCCAACTCCGTGCGGTACGTGGTGGGCGAGGGCAGGCCGCCCTGGGCAGCGTTGCCCGACAGCCACGCCCTGCAATAGCTTTGCACCGGGCCCATGACCAGCGACGGCATCAGTTCGCAAGGCAGGTCGCGCAGCGCGCCCGATTGGCGGTGCGGCTCGAACCAGGCCACCAGCGCCTGGTTGCGGCCCCGCGCCGCCTCGGCCAGGTCGGCGGTGCGCGGGCCTGCGGCCACGGCGCCGCGCGCCTGGAACAGGAAACGTGCCCGCTCGGGTTGTGCCACCACCCAGTCCAGATAGCCCGTGACCAGGGCAGACACGCCCGCCTCGACGCCCTGGGCGGCATCCAGCTGCGCCTGCACGCTGCGCGACTGGTCGTGAAAGATGTCGAAGAACAGCGCCGCCACGATGCCGTCGCGGTTGCCGAAGTGGTGATAAATGCTGCCCACGCTGGCCCCGCAGCGGGCGCGCACCCCGTCGATGGTGACGGCATCCACGCCGCCTTCGGCCGCGCAGGCGAGGGCGGCGTTCAGGATGTCCTGGCGGCGGTCGGTGGCGGCCTCGGCCGGGGATGAGGTGGAGGGCGGGGAATTGCGGCTTGCCATGGAATGCGATTCTAAAATAAAGTTCTAGAAAATACTTCTAGTCCACGATTTCCATGCATCCTTTCCCCATTGCCGCCCCTGCAGCCGTTGCATCCATGCCCGGTGCCGCCTTGTACCCGCACTTGCTCGCGCCGCTTGACCTGGGTTTCACCACCCTCAAAAACCGCGTGTTGATGGGCTCCATGCACACCGGCCTGGAGGACGGGCGCGACCTCACGCGCATGGCGGCGTACTTCCGCGAGCGGGCCGAGGGGGATGTGGGACTGATCGTGACGGGCGGCTTTGCTCCCAACATCGCGGGCTGGGCCAAGCCCTTCGCGGGCACGCTGGCGACCTCGGGTGCCGCCCGGCGCCACCGGGTGGTGACCGACGCGGTGCACGGCGCCGGCGGCAAGATCGCGCTGCAGATCCTGCACACCGGCCGCTATGCCTACCACCCGCTGGCCGTGGCACCCTCGCGCCTGCAGTCGCCCATCTCGCCGTTCACGCCGTTCGCGCTGTCGGCGCGCGGGGTGGAGCGCCAGATCCGCGCGTTCGTCAACTGCGCCGTGAAGGCGCGCGAGGCAGGCTACGACGGCGTGGAGGTGATGGGCTCGGAGGGCTACTTCATCAACCAGTTCCTGTCGCAGACCACCAACCTGCGCCAGGACGCCTGGGGCGGCGACTACAGCCACCGCATGCGCCTGCCGGTGGAGATCCTGGCCCGCATGCGCGAGGCCGTGGGGCCGGACTTCATCATCATCTACCGCCTGTCGATGATCGACCTGGTGCCCGGCGGCAGCGCCTGGGACGAGATCGTCACCTTGGGCAAGGCCGTGGCCACCGGTGGCGCGAACATCGTCAATACCGGCATTGGCTGGCACGAAGCGCGCGTGCCCACGATTGCCACCAGCGTGCCGCGCGCGGCGTTCGCCTGGGTCACGCAGAAGATGAAGGCCGAGTTCGCGGCGGCAGGCATCACCACGCCACTGGTCACCTCCAACCGCATCAACACGCCCGAGGTGGCCGAGCAGGTGCTGGCCGATGGCTGCGCCGACATGGTGTCGATGGCGCGTCCGCTGCTGGCCGACGCCGCCTTCGTGAAGAAGGCGGCAGAGGGCCGGGCCGACCGCATCAACACCTGCATTGCCTGCAACCAGGCCTGCCTGGACCATGTGTTCCAGAACAAGACCAGCAGCTGCCTGGTGAACCCGCGCGCCTGCCACGAGACGGAACTGGTCTACCGGCCCATCGCCACACCGTCCGCACGCAAGCGCATCGCCGTGGTGGGCGCCGGGCCCGCCGGCCTGACCGCCGCCACCGTGGCCGCCGAGCGCGGGCACGAGGTGCACCTGTTCGACGCCGCGCCCGCCATCGGCGGCCAGCTCAACATGGCCAAGGTGGTGCCGGGCAAGGAGGAGTTCCACGAGATGCTGCGCTACCTGGCCACGCGGGTGGAGGACACGGGCGTGCAGCTGCACCTGAACCGCGTGGTGCAGGCTTGCGATCTGGCGGGCTTCGACGAGGTGGTGATCGCCACGGGCGTGCTGCCGCGCGACCCGCAGATCCCTGGCCAGGACCACGCCAAGGTACTCAGCTACATCGACGTGCTGCGCCACGGCAAGCCGGTGGGCGAGCGCGTGGCCATCATCGGCGCGGGGGGCATCGGCTTTGACGTGGCCGAGTACCTCACGCATGGCGAGCACCCTTCCACCACGCTCGACCTGCCGGCCTGGAAGGCCGAGTGGGGCATCACCGACCCCGCCGAGGCGCGCGGTGGCCTGGCCCCCTCGGGCCCGCGCGCCACGCCCCCCGCGCGGCAGGTGACGCTGCTGCAGCGCAAGAAGGGCAAGCTGGGCGCGGGCCTGGGCAAGACCACGGGCTGGATCCACCGCACCACGCTCAAGATGAAAGAAGTGCAGATGGTGAGCGGCGTGAACTACGAGCGCATCGCCGACGAGGGGCTGCTGGTGTCCTACGGCGACAAGCGCGAGGACCCGACCTGGATCCCTTGCGACACCGTGGTGCTGTGCGCGGGACAGGTGCCCCTTTTCAGCCTGGCGCAGGCGCTGGAGGCCACGGGCCGCAAGCCGCACCGCATCGGCGGCGCGCTGGATGCGGGCGAGCTGGATGCCAAGCGCGCCATCGACCAGGCGGCGCGGCTGGCGGCGCGCTTGTAAGGCGAGTGAAGCCGGTTTTTAAGCAAAACAGGCCGCCAGCGCTGGATAGGAAAGCGCTGGCAGCTATTGTTTTGATAGTGTCTGGCCGACGGCCGATGTCCCCCGCTGCGCGGCAGAACTCTCGAGTGCGTTGAACACCCGCAGCGCGGCCCACGCATCGTTGGCCGCGTAGACCAGCTGGGCCTCCGTCAGCCGGGCGTTGGCCCAGTTCGAGGTGGCGGCCTTCTTGGACTTGATGAAGCGCCGGTTGAACAGCACGGCCACCGCGCCCTTCACACCCATGTCCTTGCGATAGCCGCGCTGGCGGAACACGGTGTTGAGTTCCAGCACATCGGCCGGCTGCACGCCCAGCTTGTGCTGGATGCGTTTGGTGTCGTCCCCCAGGCCAAAGCCCGCCTTGGTCACGCCGCACAGGGCCAGCAGCTCGGCCACGCGCGCGCGGCAGCCGGGGTCGTGCAGCTGGAAGACCCAGGCGGTGTCGAGCGTGGCCAGCTGCACGATGTGGGGCCCGTCGGACTGTTCGCCCTGCACGAAGGTGGGCTTGGATTCTGTGTCGAACCCCCACGCGCTGGCCGCCGCCAGGGCATCGCAGGCCTTGTCGGCCTGCTCCGGGGTGGAGACGAGGGCGATGCGGTCGGTGCCCAGGCGCTCGAAGGGTTCCAGCAGGGCGATCTGGTCTTTGCCGGGAGTGGCGTGGTGGGCGGCGCGCGAAGGCGGGTGGGGGTGCCGGGGAGGGGGTGGTGCCGTCATGGGCCCATTGTGCCGTGCGGACCCTGGAGCCCCGACGTGCCCGCGCCCAGAGGCCAGGCCCATCCGCCTGCGTGCCGGCCTCTCAGCGCTTGCCTGTCTTGTGCAGGCGGGGCGTCCCGGCAATGTGGCCCAGGGCCTCGTCGCAGGCCGCCACGGTCAGTGCCTGCCGCGCAGCCAGCCAGCCCACGCCAAACCAGGCCTTCGGGTCGGTGGCGGCGATGTCGCCATACAGCACGCTGGCCACGCGTTCATCGTTCAGCCGGCCCAGGGCCGCCAGCGCGGGCTGCAGGCTGTCGAGGAAAGAGTCCCCTTCGGCGTCCAGCGCAGGCGCCACGAACTCCGTGAGATAGCGCAAGCGCTTGAGGCGCTTGCGCAGGCGGTGTTGCTCGTCCACCGGCAGGGCTGCAAAGCCCTGGGCCCCCTGGCGCACCCTGGCGTGCAGGCGGTGCAATCGCTTTTGCAGCAGGCGGCGGGTGTCCCGGGCCTCCAGGCCTTGGTCCCCGGCCGCCGACGCGTCATCGCGGCCCCGGGCCGTGAACGCCATGAGGGCGATGAGTGCCGCCTGGAACGCGGGCGTGCGCACGATGATGGCGGCGGCGGGGCCGGGAGCCTGGTCCGCCGCCGCACGCACCTCCAGCGCAGGCGCGCCCGCATCGCGCATGTCGGCGACGATGGCCTGCAGCGCCTGGCCCCGGTCGCGCAGCTGGCCCAGGCGCTGGAACACCTCCACCAGCGGTGGCTCCCAGGCGGGGTCGAACGCGCCGGGGGCCAACGGCGCCAACTCGCGCAAGGCCGTGCGCAGCCGGCGGATGCCGATGCGCAGCTGGTGCACATGTTCCTCGTCGCCCCCGCCTTCCACGATCTCGCTGGCATTGCCCAGGATCTGCTGGAGGCAGTGCGCCACCACCACGCGCTGCAGGCCGCGCCCCTGCAAAAAGTGCTTGCGCTGGCCGCTGGCACGCAGGGGGGCGGCTTTGGTGGCGGGCCGGGCCCATTGCGCGGCCAGCAGCCGCTCGCCGCGCTCCGCCTTGGACACCGTGCTCAGAAACAGCCCGTGCCGTGTGGCCCACCGGGCGGCGATGGCCGCCAGGCCTGATACCGGCCCGGCCTTGAGTTCCAGCTCCAGCTCGCAGATGCGCGCCTCTTTCTGCTGCGGCGTGCCACGGTGGGCGATGACCCGCCCGGTGTCCAGGGCCAGCTCCACCACGCCGCCCTTGAAGGCGATGTCCCGCGTCACGCGGTCCATGGCGGTGCCATAGGTTTCGGCCAGGGGGCCGCTGGCGCCCTGCAGCGCGTGCAGCAGCCGGGTGCCCGCCAGGGTGCCGGCATGCAGTGCGGGGTGGGGCTCGGGGGCGGGGCCCGCGGCGTGGGCCGGGCCCCGGTCCACGTTGTGCTCCTCCCGGTCCAGGGGGCCGTCACCCAGGGCCTTGACGGTCTGCACCCACAGGTCGCCTTCGCGGCGCAGCCGCAGCGCGATGCCGCGGGCCGCCAGCGCGCCATCGGGCGTGTCGAAGTAGCGGGCCTCCATGCGGATGGACGCGCACGGGCCCCGGCGCGCGGCCGCCTGCACGGCCGCCAGGCGCTCGGGAGGAATGCAGAACTTGAATTCGATTTCCATGGGTTTTATTTTGCCTGCGCGTGGAGGTGTTTTTATTTTTGCAGAGAGAAAATGCAGTGGTGAATAATGTGTGGAGATAATCGGAAATATCCAAGAATGATCATCATGATAATTTATTGAATGACCCCGGTGGCATCAAGCGTACCCGTGCCTTGCACCGAATTCCCGGTTGGCTGCCGGATGTGGCGGGGATTCGGCGGATTATAGGGTGGCCATGAATATCCGTGTTCGAATTGCCCTGTTCTTCGGTGGAGGATGTGTCAATACTTCCCTTTCGGCTTGGATTATCGATTGGTCACGGTTCTGTCATTTGAAACAATTAGTATCTTCTGGGTACCCGGGGTCGTCTCCGGTGGCCATTCAAGAGGATTCCAGATGCTTCAGAAAATGAAAATTGGCACCAGGCTGGCCCTGGCATTTGCAGTGCTTCTGCTGCTGATCTCCGCGCTGGCGGCTGGCGGCATCAGTGGCGCCAAGCGCCTGACGGAGCGCAGCGCGGCGCTGTATGGGGACCGCACGGTGCCCATGGGCGTGCTGGCCGAGATCAGCCACCTGACCCAGCGCAACCGCGTGCTCGTGATGGACATGCTGATGGACCCCGGCACCAGCAATCTGCAGGCAAGCCATGCGGCGCTGTCCGCGAACGTGGAGCGGATCCGGGCCCTGTGGAAGTCCTACACCGCCAAACCCCTCGGCGAGCAGGAGCAGGCGCTGGCCCGGGCCTTCGCGCAGGCCAATGCCGCGTACCTGGACAAGGGGCTGACTCCCGCGGCCGCGGCGCTGGTGGCGGGCAAGTACGACGATGGCTCCGAGCTCTACATCAGCCAGATCCGGCCCCAGGCCGCGAAGGTGCAGGATGCCGTGGAACAGCTGGTGGCGTTGCAGATCAGCCTGGCGGACGCGGAGTTCGGTGCGGCCCGGCAGATGAGCGAAACCATCCATGTGTGGATGCTGGCGGCCACCGTGCTGGCGCTGCTGGCGGGCACGGCGATGGCATGGGTCATCACCCGGTCGATCTCGCATCCGCTGCGGCAGGCCGTGGCGTTGGCGCGGACGGTGGCCGGAGGCGACCTGAGCGCGCAGATCGAGGTGCGCGGTGCCGACGAGACGGCGGAGCTTCTGGGGGCGCTGCGCGAGATGAACCAGCAGCTGGTGCGCGTCATCACCGAAGTGCGCGAGAGCACCGAGTCGGTGGCGCAGGAGGCCGTGCTGATCGCGGGGGGCACCGAAGACCTGGCCCGCCGCACGGAGACGCAGGCCTCCAATCTGCAGGAGACGGCTGCCTCCATGGAGCAGCTCACCATCACGGTGCAGCACAACACCGACAACGCCCACCGCGCCACCCACCTGGCGCAGGAGGCCAGCAAGGTCGCGAACGAAGGCGGCAGCGTGATGCGCAATGTCATCGCCACCATGCAGGAGATCCATGTCCAGTCGCAAAAGATCACGGACATCATCAAGGTGATCGACGACATCGCGTTCCAGACCAACCTGCTGGCCCTCAATGCGGCCGTCGAGGCCGCCCGCGCGGGGGAGCAGGGGCGGGGCTTCGCCGTCGTGGCCGGGGAAGTGCGGGGGCTGTCGCAGCGCAGCAGCACGGCGGCGCGCGAAATCCGGGGGCTGATCACGGCGAGCGTGGATGGGGTCGAGCGGGGCTCGGCGCTGGTCGGCCAGGCGGGCGAGCGCGTGGCCAATACGGTGCGGCATGTCGATCAGGTGGTGGAGCTCATCAGCGAGATCCGGGACGCCGGCCAGGAGCAGTCCCGGGGCATCGCGCAGATCGGTGAAGCCGTGCGCCAGCTTGACGCCGCGACGCAGAAAAATGCGGCGCTGGTGGATGACAGCTCGTCGGCGTCCGCGGGCATGAAGCACCAGGTGCGGCGGCTGCTGGAAGTGATCCACCAGTTCCGCCTTGCCCCCGACGGCGCCGCCGCGGCGGTGGACGGGACGGCGCCGCAACCATCGGGCGGTGCGCGGCAGCTTCTGGCGGCACCGCCACGGCCCCAGGCGGCGCACAAGCGCCTGGCCACGGTGCCGCGCTAGGACGGAGCCCTTTCCATGAACAGGACCGATGTACTGATTGCCATTGCCGAGGTGGCGCGCACGGGAGGCGCTTCGAGCCCCGAGGACTCCATTTCGCAGCTGGCCATGGTCATCGACGGCCTGGAGCTGTCCAGCAGTGGTTCGGAGATGGCGATGGAGATGCTGCTCAAAAGCGCCGCCTGCCTGTGGAACCTGCAGCAGGAGCGGCTGCGCCTGTGAAGCACCGGGAGGCGGGCGCTGCCCCGGTGCGCCTTCTCAGCGCGGGGCCGGTGGCGGCTCTTGCGGGGCGGCCACGTCGAGGGACGCGATCTGGTTGCGCCCCTGGTGCTTGGCCAGGTACAGCGCCTGGTCGGTACGGTCCAGCATGTCGCGCAGGCTGCGGTCGCTTTGCCGGAAGGCGCCCAGCCCCAGGCTGGCGGTGATGCCATAGCCGTGGCCCGCCTCGTCGGCCAGGCGCAGCGCGCGGATGCTCTGGAGAATGCGCATGGCCACTTCCATGCCCTCGGCCAGCGCGGTCAGCGGCAGCAGCACGCCAAACTCCTCGCCCCCCAGCCGGCCCACCGTGTCGCTGGCGCGCAGCTGGCTCTTGACGGCCTGGGCAAACGCCACCAGCGCGCGGTCGCCCTCCAGGTGGCCAAAGCGGTCGTTGATGGACTTGAAGTGGTCCAGGTCCAGCATGAGCAGCGCGAGCGGCTCGCCGTTGCTGCGCGAGCGCGCGTACACCGATTCGGCGCATTCCAGGAACGCGCGGCGGTTGGCCATCCCCGTCAGCATGTCGGTGGTGGCCAGGCGCTGCAGCTCGCGCTCCAGGTTCTTGCGCTGCGTCACGTCGCGGTAGATGCCCTCCACGCCCGCGAAGTTGCCCGCATGGTCGTACAGCGCGTGGCTGCTGATGGAGATGTCGATCACCTGCCCGTCGCGCCGCACCATCTGGCCGGGAAAGTCCGACACCTCGCCTTTTTCCACGATGGCGGCCTTGAACGCGTCGCGGTCGGAGCTGTGCGGGTAGTACGACTCGGCGGTGCGGCCCTCGATCTCGTGGGGCTCATAGCCCAGCACGCGCCGCACGCCCGGGCCCACGTGCTGCACGACACCCTTGGCGTCCGTGCGGTAGTACACGTCCTGCATGTTCTCGAACAGGCGGCGGAAGTTCTGTTCGCTTTCGCGCAGCTGGTCCTCGATCTCGCTCTGGTGCGTCATGTCCAGGCCGCACATCAGCACGGCGGGGGCGCCCTGCCACTCCACCGCCACGCTGCTGATCAGCACCATGCGCAGGTTGCCCCGCAGCGTGCGGATGCGGAACTCCGACGGCTTGTTGGGCCGTCCTCCCTGCCCGGGCACGGTGACCTGCTGGACACGGTGGTTGGAGCGCACGCGGTCCATGGGATGCACGAAGTCGTCCGAGGGCCTGCCGATGAGGCTGTCCGGGCCCGGTGCCTCCAGGAGATCCAGGCCGGCGGCGTTGGCAAAGCGGATGATGCCCCCCTGGGTGACCAGTACAGCCGCTGGCAGCAGTTGCAGCAGACGGAGGTCGTTGAACATCGGCGTGACGTAACAAAAGGTAATGCCCCATTGTGGCACCGGGGTGGGCCGGTGGGAATCGATGTTTGTCACAGGCGGTACCATCGCCCATGAGAAAAACTTTCCAACTCCATGTTGAAGGCAAGAACCGCGACCGCGTTCTGGATGCCGTCAAGCACGAAATCCGCAAGTACATCAAGCGCGAACGGCGCCGCGAGCTGCCCGAAGGCGCTGACTTCT
Organism: Acidovorax sp. GW821-FHT09A11; assembly: GCF_059418365.1. Taxonomy (NCBI): domain Bacteria; kingdom Pseudomonadati; phylum Pseudomonadota; class Betaproteobacteria; order Burkholderiales; family Comamonadaceae; genus Acidovorax; species Acidovorax sp. GW821-FHT09A11. The sequence continues at coordinate 331,006 of NZ_JBWKPS010000002.1, read as the reverse complement.
GGGACTTTGACTGCCAGTTCGGCCGGACCAGGGAAGACGCCGCCGTGGCGCACCTGTCGGCCTTGACCGGGCTCATCAACGAAGTGGCGGCAGAAGGCGGCCCGCAGTTCCATGTGGAGATCGTCGCCAGGCCCGGCAAGCGCACGCCCCGGCCCGAGGGCGAGCCCGGGGCCCCGTCCGGCCAGGACGGCGGCGGAATGGACGAGGCCGGCGAAGGGGCTTGACCCCGGGCCGTGGCGAGCGGGCGGCCAGGAGCCCCCGCGGGTGTTCGACAGGCTCCTTCTAGGAGTCTTTTTTGTTTGCGGCCGCCGCAGCGCGCAGCTTGTCCTTCTTGCTGGGCCGCTTTCCCTTGATGCCGCCGGTGCCCTGGGGGTCGGCGGCCGAGGCCGGCGCGGGGGCCTCGGTGGGCTCAAAGCCCGCAATCTGCTCGCGCGGCAGGCTCAGGTGCTGGCGTTTTTCGATGAGCCGGAAGTGCGCTTCGGCATCGGCCGTCACGAAGCTCACGGCCACACCGCTCTCGCCCGCGCGGCCCGTGCGGCCGATGCGGTGCACATAGTCCACGGCCGAGCGGGGCAGGTCGTAGTTCACCACGGCCGGCAGCTGCGCGATGTCGATGCCGCGCGCGGCCAGGTCGGTGGTCACCACCACCTGCCAGCGTTCGTCCTTGAACTCCTGCAGCACCTGCTTGCGCGCGCCCTGGCTCAGGCCGCCGTGAAAGGGGCTGGCGAAAATGCCGGCCTTGTACAGCTTTTCGGCCACATGCTCGGCCGCGTACTGCGTGGCCACGAACACCAGCACGCGCGGCCAGCCGTGCTCCTTGACCAGGTGCCGCAGCAGCTGGGTGCGGCGGGCAGCATCCACCGCGATGGCGCGCTGCTCGATGGCGGGCTCGTTGCCCGGGGTGTGGGGCACCTCCACGCGCACCGGGTTTTTCAGCAGGCCGTCGGCCAGCGCCTGCACGGCGGCGGGAAAGGTGGCTGAAAAGAACAGGTTCTGCCGCTGGGCGGGCAGCAGGGCCAGCACGCGCGCCAGCTCTTCGGCGAAGCCCAGGTCCAGCAGGCGGTCGGCCTCGTCGAGCACCAGGTGCGCCACGGCGGACAGCCGCAGCGCGTTGTGCTCCACCAGGTCCAGCAGGCGGCCCGGCGTGGCCACCACGATGTCGGCGCCGCCGCGCAGCCCCAGCATCTGCGGGTTGATCGACACGCCGCCGAACACGATGGCGATCTTCAGCGGCTGCTGCAGGTGCTGGGCCAGGCTGCGCAGCACCTCGCCCACCTGGGCGGCCAGCTCGCGCGTGGGCACCAGCACCAGGGCGCGCACCCTGCGCGGGCCGCCGGTGGCGCCCAGTTGCAGCTGCTGCAGCAGGGGCAGGGCGAAAGCGGCCGTCTTGCCCGAACCCGTCTGCGCGGCGCCCAGCAGGTCAGCGCCTTGCAGGACGGCTGGAATGGCTCCCGCCTGGATGGGCGTGGGTGCCACGAAACCCGCCTTTTCGGCAGCGTGGACAAGGGCAGGGGACAGACCGAGGGAGGCAAAGGGCATGGAGGCAGCGCTGGAGCGGCGTTGAAAGCGGACGCACGACAGCGCGAACGAGGAAAGATGGGGGGATTGTCGCCGCAGTTGCCCTTGGGGCCCGTGCGCCGCCTCGGCGCGCTGGCGTGCCGGGCTTGGCGGCGGGCCCCGTGGGTGGCCACCGCCCTGATAATCAGGCACCGGCGGTTCGCCGGTTTTTCCCTTGTCTTTCCCCGCACCATGGCCCTTACCCTTGATTCCTCTGCCATCACCCACGGCATCCAGCTGGCGGTGGCGCCCGTGTTTTTGCTCACGGCCGTGTCCGGCATGATCGGCGCCGTCGCGGGCCGGCTGGCCCGCATCATCGACCGGGCCCGCGTGGTGGAAGACCGCGCCCGTGCCAACACCGAGCCCGAGTTTCTGGCCCGCGCCTACAGCGAGCTGGCAGACCTGCGGCTGCGCGGGCGGCTGGCCAACGGGTGCATCGGGCTGCTCACGTTCTGCGCGTTCCTGATCGGCACCACCATCATCCTGCTGTTCCTGGGCGAGACCACCAACTTTCAGTCCAACCGGCTGGCGGTGGCGGGCTTCCTGGCGGGAGTCGCGTCGTTCTTGCTGGCGCTGGTGTGTTTCCTGACCGAGACGCTGCTGGCCACGCGGTTGCTCAACTTCCACATGCTGCAGCAAGAGGTGGAAGGTAAAAAGCCATGAAGTCGTTTGCCGACCTGGGCGGCCTGGTGTATTCCACCGACTCCGGCCGCATGTGCCCGGGCTGCCGCCAGCCCGTGGCGCAGTGCACCTGCCAGCAGAACAGACCCCTGCCCACGGGGGACGGCATCGTGCGCGTGTCGCGCGAAACCAAGGGGCGCGGCGGCAAGGCCGTGACGCTGGTCAAGGGCGTGCTCGTGGACGGTGCCGCGCTGGAGCAGCTGGGCAAGCAGCTCAAGGCCGCCTGCGGCAGCGGCGGGACGGTGAAGGACGGTGTGATCGAAGTGCAGGGTGACCATGTGGAGCGCGTGATGGTCGCCCTCCAGAAGCTGGGCCACAAGGTCAAGCGCGCGGGAGGCTGAGGCCCCCTGAAACGAAAAGAAGGCACCGCACCATGATGGATCCCGAAAAACTGCAGCGCCTGGTCACCCTGGAGATGCCCTATGGCAAGTACAAGGGAACGGTGCTGGCCGATCTGCCGGGCAACTACCTGAACTGGTTTGCGCGCGAGGGTTTCCCCAAAGGCGAGCTGGGGCAACTGCTGGCACTGATGCACGAGATCGACCACAACGGCCTGTCGGACCTGCTCAAACCGTTGCGTGGGGCGCGCGAACTGAACACTTGATCGCTGGTCGCGCACGCCTGCCTGCCTGCCTGCCTGCCTGCTGCGCGATCAGCATGGGCCCATGAATTGGCGAGGGCATACGAAGACCTGCCGAGCCCGTGCCGGTCCTTGCACCGGCCACAGGCCTCACCCCGGAAGTGGTTCTGTGCGCCCCTCAGCCCTTGTGCTGGCCTGTGCTGCTGTGCAAGCTGGCGTAGTTGATCGCAATGAGTTGCGCGATAGCGAGAATATCGGCGCGCGAGTGGTCGGCTCCGGGGAACAGATCTTTCGCCAGGCTCTGGGCTTCTATCACTTGTTTCGAGGCGAGTTCGCTGGCTCGATAGAGCCCTCGTGCAAGGACGATGTCTGTGTTCTGGGTCACGTTGTTCTCCTGATTTTTCTGAGAGCCTCAGTATGAACTCCCACCCGTTCTATGGGCTTGGGGGAATGCCATTGGCGCCTCCGGTGGGAGGGTATCGCCGGGCTGGCGCATAGAGATCAAAACAACCGGCTGGCGGACACAGGGAGCCACCAGTGGCACGGCGGCGGCCAGCTTCACGGCATTGAGCCTGCGGGACTCCTGGGGAGTCTGCGTGCCGCCATAATCGCCTTCGATACCAACTCACCACTCCGAGGGAATGCACATGAAGGGCAATATTGCGGCGATCGTCCTGGTCGTGCTGGGCGTGTTTTTTCTACTGACCAATCTGGGGCTGATCAGCATCAGCCTGCGCGAGTTGCTGCGGGTATGGTGGCCGGTCGCGCTGATCGCGGTGGGCGTGGCCCTGTTCTTTACGCCCGGTACCAAGGGCAAGTAAGGCCGGGTTCGCGGGGCACCCGCAACACCGACCATCGCCCCGCGCGCGGGGTCAGCCGCCGGCCCGCCGTGGGCCGTGCCCGTCGTCTTCGCGCGGCGGCACAAAGGCCGGGTCGCTGCCGAAATAGCCCCGGAACAGGTTGCGCGCGATGCCATGCGCCGCCACCTGCAGGCTGTCCGCCACCTCGGGCGTGAACAGGCGCTCGGTGTGGTGCTGCCACAGCCTTACCCAGGCGGCGAAGTGGGCTGGCGTGACGCCGTCCAGCGCCATGTGCTTGCCGAAGACATCGCCGCGGAAGCTGCGCGTGCCCAGCGCCACCGTGCTCCAGAAATCGACAAGCCGCTGCAGGTGGTTCTCCCACTGGCCGTGCAGTGCCTTGTCGAAAACGGGCCCCAGGAGCGGGTCGGCCCGCACATCGGCGTAAAAGCCATGCACCAGTTGCGTGATGCTCTGCACGCTGGGTGCCGAGGCCTTCCCGGGGGGCGTGGCTGCCGGATCGCTCATGGCCGTGCGGCTCCCGCTCAGCTGCACCCGCAGCCCGACGAACCGCAACCCTGCGAGGGGGCCGCCGCACCTGCCTCGAACGGCGGGAACAGCACGTTGTTTTCGAGGTGGATGTGGTTGACGAGGTCGTCACCCAGCTGGGCGATGCCCGCATACAGGGCGCGCCAGGTGTTGCAGGCGCCCTGGGGGGGCGTGGCGTCGTTGGTCAGGGCGTTGAGCTTGTCCAGCGCGGCGCCATGGTCCACGTGCTCGGCACGCATCATGCCGATGGGCTGGCCCACGAAGGGGTTGCCCCCGGCCTTGAGCATCGGAAACAGCACCTGTTCCTCCTTGGCCATGTGCGAAAGCAGTTCACCGTGCATGTCTTCCAGCAAGTCGGCCAGCCCGGCAGGCACCATGGGGTTGTCGCGGTGCACGGCTTCCACGCGGCGGGCCATGCGGATCAGTTCGGGCAACTGGGCGCGGTGCACCTCATGGTAGCGCGCCAGGATGTGGTCGATGAGCGCGCCGGGCGAGGCGGCTTCGGGCAAGGCGTCGCTGCGCTGCAGGGCCGCCAGTTCCGCCAGGACGGCATGGGCGTCCAGCCCCTTCTCGGCGGCGGCATGGGCCAGGCTGACCTGCCCGCCGCAGCAGAAGTCGAGCTTGAGCCGCCGGAACACCGCCGTGGCGCCGGGCAGCTGCACGGCAATCTGGCCGATCTGCTGATCCGCGCCGAGGGGCGCGTGTGCGGGGTGGGCGGTTTGCAGGTGATCAACGCGGGCGTTCATGGCGATCCTTTAAAGATTCATTTGATGTGAATATTTTATCCAATAAAATTCTCGGTAGATGCATCTTTTAATTGACCTGGGGCAAATCCCATGCGCCTGACCCAATGGACCGACTACACGCTGCGGGTGCTCATGTACTGCGCTGCCACCGAAGGCCGCCAGCAGCCGGTGACCATCACCGAGGTGGCGCAGGGCTACGGCATCTCGCGCAGCCACCTGATGAAGATCGTGCAGCAGCTGTCCGCCCAGGGGTTGCTGGAGACGACGCGCGGCCGGGGAGGCGGCATGCGGCTGATGCGGCCTGCGGGCACCATCAACATTGGCGCGGTGGTGCGGGCCACCGAGACGGATTTCAATCTGGTGGAGTGTTTCGACCCCGCCACCAACCAGTGCCGCCTGAGCAGCCATTGCCGCCTCAAGGGCGTGCTGTGGCAGGCCATGCAGGCCTACCTGGCGGTGCTCGATGGCGTGACGCTGGAGGATCTGATGGCGCCACAGGCCGCCGCCCTGGGCTTCGGCGCCCTGCCCACCGTGGCTGTGCCTCGCAACGGGGCCGCGCGGCGGGCCGCGCCGGATGGGGTTGAATTCTGAGCGAAAAAGGGCTGTGGCGCTTTACTGTCAAGCGCAAGGTGCTATTAAAAACATAGTCATCGAGGTGGGTTACCCCGGCTCCCCGAACGCCTGCCGGTAGCGGGCGGGGGTCAGGCCCACATGGCGCGCGAATTCGCGCGTGAAATGCGGCTGGTCCGCGAAGCCGCAGGCAAAACCGATCTCCGCCAGGCCGTGGCGCTCCTGCAGCAGCCACTGCGCGGCGGCGCGGGCCCGGGCCTCCGCCACGATGCTGCGGCAGCTCAGGCCGGTGCCTGACAAGGCCCTTTGCAGGCTGCGGCGCGCGAGCCCCGCCTGGCGCGCCAGCGCATCCACGGTGTGCGGGGCGGCGGGGTCTTGCAGCACATGGCGGGCAAGCGCATGCGCGAGGGGCGGCCAGGGCAGGGGGTCGCACAGGCCGGTGGCGGCACTCGGCGGTGGTGCCTCGGGGGCGCGTGCGCCGCTGGCTTGCCAGTGCAGCACCCACTGGTCCACCTTGCCGTGCGCCATGAGTTGCGCGAGCCGTCCGTCCAGGTCCCCGTCCAGTCCCCCTCCCCGCCGGTCATCGGCATCCCATCGCAGGCGGGACGCAGCCATCTCCACCCCCAGTGCGCGCACGCCCAGGGCCTTTCCGGCGCCCAGCAGCACACCCAGCACGGCGAGGCTTTCGGTGGGCAGGGGCGGCTGGGCCACGCCAGCGCGTGCATGATGGCGCAGTTGCAGGCGCCCTGGGCCCAGGGCCTGCACGCTGACCTGATGGCGGGAGTGGACGTAGCGCTCCAGGCGTTGCCAGCGGGCGAGCAGGGCGGCCATGTCGGCGGCGCCCATCAGGGCCCGGTGCACGGGGTCGCCTTGCAGCAGGTCCACCCGCTGGGCCAGCCGCAGCAGCATCGCGGGCCCGCCCTGCCGCAGGATGGCTTCCACCACCGCGCGCTTGCAGGCCAGGGGCACGCGGCTGCCCTGGGGACCGCCGTGCAGGCCATGGGGCGCGGGCGGCGGCGCCAGGCCGTGCGCGTGCATGGCGCGCACCAGCAGGCGGACCATGGCGGCGCTGGCGAAGTCTTGCATGGGGCCGGATTGTGCCCGCGCGGCCTAGCGCGGGGCCAGCGCGTGTTGCACGTCCGCGCGGCGCACGGGCAGGCGGGTGAACCGCACGCCGGTGGCGTCGCGCAGCGCGTTGGCGATGGCCCCCGCCCCCGCGACCATGGCGGTCTCGCCGGCGCCCGTCGGGGGCTCGCGGCTGTCCACCAGGTGCACGTGCAGCGGCGGCACGTCGCCCATGCGCGGCAGCGGATAGTCGGCGAAGGTGGCCGCCGCCACGCCCGAACGCGCCACGGGGACTTGCTCCAGCAGCACCATGCCCAGGCACCAGACGAGGTTGCCCTCGGTCTGGGCGCGCACGCCATCGGGCTGCAGGACGAGGCCGCAGTCGTGGGCGCACCAGATCGCGGTCACGCGCACCTCGCCCGTGCCCCGGTGCACCTCCACATCGGCCACTGCGGCGGCGTAGCTCACGCCCTTGTAGATACCGCCCGCGATGCCGCGGCCGCGCAGCGTGGTGGCGTCGCTGCGGGGGCGTTCGCCCCAGCGCGCGTGGCTGGCGGCTTGCGCCAGCACGGCGCCAAGGCGCGTGTCCGAGGTGTGGCGCAGGCGCCAGTCCAGCGGGTCGGCCCCCGCGAGGCGCGCGCATTCGTCCATGGCGCTTTCCACGGCCAGGGTGTTGGGCCCCGCGCCCAGGCCGCGCCAGGGGCCCGTGTGCACGGGCAGCCGGGCGGCGGTGAATTCGATGCGCTGCCGGGGCACGCCATACGGCAACTGCGCGCCGCGCGCCACGCCGCTGTCGCCCGCCAGGTCGGCCAGGCGTTGCATCCACACCGGCATGGCGGCGGGCGTGAACAGGATGTGGCTGCTGGCGAAGGCATGCCACCAGTGGGTCAGGCGCCCCTGGTGCACGCGGGCGCGGATGCGGTGGCTCGACGGCGGGCGCTGGAAGCCCTGGGCAAATTCCTGCGCGCGGCTCCATTGCACCTTGACCGGCGCGCCCGCCGCCTGGGCGAGCACGGCGGCTTCCAGCTCCACCGTGCACAGCGTGCGCCCGCCAAAGCCGCCACCCACGCGGCAGGCCTGCACCGCGATGCGCCCCGCCTCCAGGCCGAGCTGGCGGGCGAGCACGTCGCGGATGTAGAACATGTCCTGCGTCCCCGCCCATACGCGCAGCGCGGGGCCTTCGCCTTCCTGCGGCATCCACTGCGCGGTGGCGCTGCGGGGCTCGATGGGAGCGTGGGCGGCCAGCGGGATGTCCATGCGCAGGTCCAGCGTCCACAGGGTGTCCCCGGGCACGTCGTCCTGGCGCACGGCATGCTGCAGGCGGCCACGGCGCAGGTGCTGGTCGATGTCGATGCGCTCGTCGATGGCCGGCTGCCCGAAGGCGCCATCCACCTCCCACTGCACGGCCAGCGCGGCCTCGATGCGGTCGAGCGCGGCGGGCGTGCGCGCCACGATGCCCAGGCCCCGGCTGCCCATCTGCCGCAGGCGGGGGCTTTGCAGCACGGCCACGCAGGCGGGGTCGGCGCGCGCGGCGGCCTCGTCGAAGGACCGGGGGTGCGAGGTCAGCTCGGCCGACGCCGGTGCGCGCAGCACGCGTCCGTACAGCAGCCCGGGCAGGCGCGTGTCGCCCGCGAACAGGGGCTGGCCCGTGACGATGGCGTGCAGCTGGCCGGGGGCCGGGGCGGCGGGCGGCCGGGCGCCTGCGCGCGGCTGCAGGCTGCGCAGGGCGCTGGCAGGGATGGCGCGCGCGCCGAGCGTGCCCGTGGTCCGCCCCTGGGCCAGCGCCTCGCGCAGGGTGGCGCAGGCGCGTGCCAGCGGCAGGGCGAAGTCCTGCACGCTGGCGCTGCCCACGGTGGCGCGCATGCGGGCGATGTCGGTGGTGGCAGGCAGCCGCAGGTGCACCTGCGCGGGCGGCACGCCCAGCTCCTGGGCCGCCAGGCCTTGCAGCGCGGCGCTGATCTGCTGGCCCATCTCGGTGCTGGGCAGCCACAGCGTGTAGCGGCCGCCTTCGTGGCGTATCCAGCCCAGGGCGTCATCGGCGGTGGAGGTGGGGCGCTGGGGGATCACCGGCACCAGCGAGCAGCCCGCCAGCGTGACCGTGAGCGCCCCGGCGCCAGCGGTGGCCAGAAACTGGCGGCGCTTCATGGCGCGGTGCCCTGGGCGGCCTGGTGGATGGCCGCCCGCACCCGGTGCTGGGTGCCGCAGCGGCACAGGTGGGCCGACATGGCGGCGTCGATCTGCGCATCGGTGGGCCGGGGCGTGGCGCGCAGCAGCGCCACCGCGCCCATGATCTGGCCGCTCTGGCAGTAGCCGCACTGGGGCACGCGCAGGTCCAGCCAGGCCTGTTGCACGGGGTGCAGCGTGCCGTCGCCCGCAGCCATCCCTTCGACGGTGGTGACGGCGCGCCCCTGCAGCCCGCGTGCGGTGTGCAGGCAGGCGCGCTGCGCCACCCCGTCAACGAGCACCGTGCAGGCGCCACATTGGCCCACGCCGCAGCCAAAGCGGGTGCCGACCAGGCCCAGCGGCTCGCGCAGCAGCCAGAGCAGGGGTTCGTCCTCCCAGCCGGGCGGCACGGGCTGGTGTTGCTGGTTCAGGGTGATGTGCATGCGGGCCTCCGGTGGTGGTATGGAGGCCAGTGTGCAAAGGCAGGGGCGGCAGGTCTTGAAGATCTGCGCCAGACGGACCGGTGCGGCAAGGGGCTCGCCACACCAGGGATATGAATGAAAATGGCCGCTAGCGCTTATTCTTCAAGCGCTGGTAGCTATTATTTCGGGAGCATTGCATTCCACTGCGGCATGGTCTGCGCCCACCACAGGCGCAGGCGCATCGCCCATTGCGGCGTATAGCCCGAGGTGGCGAACCGCACCTGGCCCTGGGCGTCGATGACCACCAGCGCGGGCACGGCGCGCACGCCCCAGCTGCGCGAGAGCGTGCCCTGCGGGTCCACCGCCGTGGGCCAGGCCATGCCGCGTTGGCGCTGCACCTGCGCGACCCGCTCGGCATTGCCCGATTGCATGGCCACGCCCAGCAGGGGCCAGTCGGTGGACAGGCTGGCGATGCCGGGCTCTTCCAGCTTGCAGACCGCACACCATTCGGCCCAGAAATGCAGGGCCACGGCCTGGCCGGGGTGCTGCGCGCGCCATTGCGCCAGGGTGGTGCCGGCGGGCGGAGTGGTGGTGGCGCCGGTGGGGGTGGATGCCATCACCAGCAGTGCATCGGGCGCGGGCCCCCGGGGCAGATCGCGCGTGCGCCAGGTGTCCACCGCCACGACGGCGATCCACGCCAGCGCGAGGGTGGCCAGGTGCTGCTTCCAGCCAGTGCGCAGTGAGAACCATGCGCGGGCGAAGAAGGACCGGAGCATGGCGGGGCGATGCGCGGGCGAAGGACTGTGGATCAGCGCAGCACTTCCAGCAGGCGGTCCAGCCCGCCCTGGTTGATGGCCACCTTGGCCTGCGCACGCACGGCGGGCTTGGCGTGGTAGGCCACCGACAGGCCCGCGGCATCCATCATGGGCAGGTCGTTGGCGCCGTCGCCCACGGCGATGGCCTGGGATGGCGCAATGCCCATGAGCGAGGCCACTTCCAGCAGCGTGCGGCGTTTTTCCGCGCCGTCGCAGATGTCGCCCCAGGCCTGGTCCACCATGCGGCCGGTGAGCTGGCCGTTGTCCACCTCCAGCATGTTGGAGCGGGCGAAGTCGATGCCCAGCCCGGCCTTCACACGGTCGGCAAAGAAGGTGAAGCCGCCCGAGACCAGCAGCGTGGTCAGGCCCGCGGCCTTGGCGGCGGTGATCAGCTCCTGGGCGCCGGGGTTGAAGCGCAGGCGCTCGCTGAACACCTGCTCCATGTGCTGCACCGTCACGCCTTTGAGCAGGGCCACGCGCTGGCGCAGGCTTTCCTTGTAGTCGGTGATGATGCCCTGCATGGCGGCTTCGGTGATGGCGGCCACCTCGGCCTTGCGGCCGGCGGCATCGGCGATCTCGTCCACACACTCGATGTTGATGAGGGTGGAGTCCATGTCGAACGCGATGAGTTTGTAGGCGGACAGGGACAGCGGGGGTTCGATGCCCTGGACAACAAGGCCGGGGGCGAATTCGGTGGCGTTTTTCATGGCGGGGCGCTCTTGGCAAATGCGGAGATCGGAACCCGCAATGGTATCGCCCGTGCCCCGGGGCTCGGGCGGAGGCGGGCAGGGCCGCATCGGCCCGGCGCCTGCTGGCGATGCCGGCGTGGAAAAACGGCAACGCTCCCCGCACAGCGGGCCGGAGCGCGCACGGCCGGGCGCATATGATTCCCGCACAACATGCAACGGAGGGAGGCAGGCGATGGCGATGCACAGGGGACGCAGGGCGGCTGGGCAGGCCGGCGCCGCACCGATCAACCGCAGGCAGGCCACGGCCGTGCTGCTGGCCGGTGCCGCCGCACCCTTCGCGGTGGCGGCCGCGCAAGATGCCGCGGCGCCCGCACCCCAGGCCGCCCCCGCCGTGGCCCCATGGCCGGGCGACGACTGGGCCGAAAGCACGCCCGAGGCCCAGGGCATGGACTCCGCGGCGCTGGCCAGGCTCATCGGCTACGGCGCCGCGCAGGGCATGGACAGCCTGCTCGTCACGCGCCACGGCACCCTCGTGGCCGAAGCCTTCTACGCCCCCTACCGCGAGGGGCTCCAGCACGCCGTCAACTCCACCACCAAGGGCATCGTCGCCACGCTCACCGGCATGGCCATCCAGGACGGGCTGATCGCCTCGCGCGACGTGCCCGTGCTCGACTTCTTCGAAGGCCGCCAGGTCGCCAGCGCCGATGCCGCCAAGCAGGCCATGACCCTGGGCCACCTGCTGGACATGACCTCGGGCCTGCACTGGATCGAGCCGCTGAGCGACGCCGTGCCCGAGACCATGCTGCAGCTGGCCCGCGCGCGCGACTGGCAGGGCTTCGTGCTTGACCGGCCCATGGCCCAGGCGCCCGGCGCGGGCTTCAACTACAACAGCGGCAACACCCACCTGCTCTCGGCCATCCTCGCGCACAAGACCGGCGGCAGCACCCTGGCCTATGCGCAAAAGCGCCTGTTCGGCCCCCTGGGCATCACCGACGTGCGCTGGCGCAAGGACCCGCAGGGCATCGAAGTGGGCGGCTGGGGCCTGTACCTGCACCCGCGCGACATGGCGCGCATCGGGTACCTCTACCTGCGCCGGGGCCAGTGGAACGGCCGCCAGCTGCTGCCCGCCGCCTGGGTGGAGCAGGTCTTCAATCCGGTGGTGGACATGGGTTTCGGCAGCGCCGCGCCTGCCTTCAGGTACGCCAACGGCTGGTGGAGCATCCCGTCCAGGCGCGCCTACTTCACGGCCGGCTTCAACCGCCAGCTCATCGTGGTGCTGCCCGACCTGGACGTGGTCGTGGCGGTCACGGGCCGGCGCAACTACCCGCTGCCTCCGTTCCTCGACCAGATCATTGCGGCGGCCCGCTCGCACGAGCCGCTGCCCGCCGACAGCGCCGCGCAGGAGCAGCTGGCCGCGCGCATCCGCGACGCCGGGGTGGAAAAGCCCAGCGCCAGCCCGGCCATCACCCCCGAGCTGGCCGCCACCGTCTCGCGCAAGGCCTGGGTGCTGGAGCGCAACCCCCTGGGCATCCAGCGCCTGGTGCTGGACCTGACCCCCGCCAATCCGCGCTATGAAGTCACGTTCGATCCCGGCCGTCCGGAGCTGCCGCGCGAGCCCGTGGCCGGCCCCCTGGGCCTGGACGGCCTGTACCGCCCCGCCCCGCAGGGCCCCGACAGGGTCATCGCCATCAAGGGCCACTGGCTCGATGCGCAGAGCTTCCAGCTCATCTCGCGCTCGGTGGCCGATGGGGAGGTCACCGTCATCACGCTGACATTCGAGGATGGCGGGAAGGCGGTGAACGTGGGGCTGGAGAACAACTGGGGGGTCAGGGGGCAGGTGCGGGGGCGGGCTGCCGGGTAGGGGCGGCATGTGCGAGTTCCCTGGGCAAATTTCCACTGCAGCCTTGGCCCGGTTTGGGACATGATGGACGCACACCCGTGCCAAGACGCCTGAACAGCCATTTCGACCAGAAGCCCATGACCCTCGCCCAGTCCGCAGCACCAGCGCCATCCAGCTCCCTGGGCCGCCTGCGCGGCCTCCAATCCATCGCCCGTGAAATGTCCGACTCCCCGGTCGAGATCCGCGGCCAGATTCCCCCATGGCTCATCGGCGGCAGCCTGCTGCTCAACGGCCCGGCGCTGTGGGACCTGCCGCACGGCAGCTACGAACACTGGTTCGATGGCCTGGCCATGCTGCACCGGGTACGGCTGGCCCCGGGGGACATGGGCGGGGCCAGTGCCACCTACCGCAGCCGCTACCTGCAGACCGACGACCTGCGCGAAAGCCTGGTGGCGCGCAAGCCGGCGCGTGCGGCCTTTGGCACGCCGGACCCGGCGGGCTTCTTCACGCGCTTGCGCCACCTGCGCCACCCCAAGGTGACGGACAACGGGGCGGTGGTGATGGCGCGCATCGGCTCGCAATGGGTGGCGCAGACCGAGACGCCGCTGCTCACCAGCTTCGATCCCGACACGCTGGCCACCACGGGGCGCATCGTGTACGACGATGCCGAGGTGATCCACGTGATGTCGGCCCATGGCATGACGGACGCGCAGGGCGCCTACTGGAACGTGGGGCTGGAGGTGGGCCCCCAGTGCACCTACAAGCTGTTCAAGATCGTCCAGGGCAGCCGGCGGCGCGAGGTGCTGGCGCGCTGGTCCGTGCGTCAGGCCGGCTACCTGCATGCGTTTGCGATGACGCCCACCCATGCCATCGTGTGGCAGCCGGCCATGCGGCTCAACGCGATCAAGCTGGCGCTGTCGGGCAGGGGTTTCATCGACAGCTTTGCGTGGAACCAGTCCCTGGGCTCGCGCATCGACGCCATCTCGCTCATCGACGGCAGCGTGCGCAGCTGGGCCGTGCCGGCGATGACCGGTTTTCATGCCGTGCAGGCCTGGGACGAGCCCAGCCCCGACGGCCGTGGCGCACCCGTGCTGGTGCTGGACCTGTGCACCACCGATGGCCCCGAGATCTTCAGCGCCCTGCGTCTGGAGCGCCTGCGCGCCGGGGTGCCGGTGGGCGTGCAGCACCGCGTGCAGCGCTACCGGCTGGAGCCCGGCCGCAGCGATGCGCAGCCCCGGACGCTGGTGGAAGGCGCCAGCGTGGAGCTGCCCGCCGTGCATGGCGCCTACTGGGGCCGGAAGCAGTCCCGCCACGCCTGGTTCGCGGGCTTCGACCCCGAAGGCAAGACCCCCATGTTCGACCGCACCGTGAAGCTGGACCTGGACGGCGGCCGCATCGCCGGCACCTGGCAGCGCGAGGCCGCCGTGCAGATGGAGCCCCTGTTCGTGGACCGCCCCGGCTCCAGCGCCGAGGACGACGGCGTGCTGCTGGTGCCCACGCTGGCCGAGGACGACACCGGCACGGTGATCGGCGTGGTCGACCCGGCCAGCATGCACTGCCTGGCCACGCTGCACCTGCCGCAGGTGGTGCCGTTCGGCTTCCATGCGGCGTGGAAGCGGGCCTGAGATGAGCGTCTTCACCTGCACCGCAACCGCACCGCGCCGGTAGCCGCGGTGCGCCCGGCGGTTTGTGCCTTGCCCTGGGCCCGCCTTGCCGAGCCAGGTGGCCGGCGCTAGAACAGGTCCTGCTGGGCCGAGGTCAGGTGGGAGAAACTCTCGCCCAGCGGCTGCAGGATGGCGTCCGCGATCGGCTGGATCTGCTTGGTGAGGTAGTGCCCGTAGTCGATGGGGGAACGGCGCGCCTCCAGCGGCTCAGGCCCGTTGCGGGTCATGACGTAGCGGATCCAGCCACCGCTCTGGTACTGCTGGGGCCGGTCCCTGCGGGCGTTGTACTCGTCGGCCATGCGCGCCGCACGCACCTGCGGGGGCACGTTGGCGACGTAGGCGTCCAGGCGGTGGCGCAGGCGCTTGCGGTAGACGAGCAGGTCGTCCTTGTCGCCGGCCAGGGTGGCCTGCGCGTAGCCGGCCACGAAGTCCCGGTAGGGCGCGCCCTGGAACACGCGCGAGAGCAGGCCCTCCTGGAACTGCCGGGCCAGGGGCGTCCAGTCGCTGCGGGCCATTTCCAGGCCGCGGTAGACCATCTCCTCCTTGCCCTGCACGTCCACGCTCAGGCCGGCGTAGCGCTTCTTGCTGCCCACGTCCGATCCGCGGATGGTGGGCATGAAGAACTTCCTGTAGTGCGTGTCGAACTCGATCTCGAGGTAGTTCTCAAGACCCTGCTCTTCGCGCAGGGTGCGCGTCCACCAGGCGTTGATGTCCTTGACCAACCCCGCGGCCACGGCGTGCGCCTCGGCGTTGGTGTGGGTGCGCCTGAGCCAGATGAAGATGGAGTCGGTATCGCCGTAGATGGCCTCGTAGCCGCGCTGCTCCACGAAGTCGCGGGTGGCTTTCACCATCGCATGGCCGCGCAGGGTGATCGCCGAGATCACCTGCGGGTTGAAGAAGCGGCATTCCGACGCACCGAGCACGCCGGCGAACGAGTTCATCACCAGCTTCAGCGCCTGGGACAGGGGCTCGTTCTTCGCGCGCTTGGCCTCGTCGCGCGCGTGCCAGAGGGTGGTGACGATCTCCGGCAGGCAGTGCCTGTCGCGCGAGAAGCGCGTGCCCAGCGGGCCCCGGATCAGCGGCGCCGCATCGCTGGCGTGCAGGCCCTCCACATACCCCACCGGGTCGACGAGGAAGGTGCGGATGATCGAGGGGTACAGGCTCTTGTAGTCCAGCACCACCACGGAGTCGTAGAAGCCGGGCCGGGAGTCCATCACGTAGCCGCCGGGCGAGGACTTGCCCTGGATCTCGCCCACATTCGGGGCCACGTACCCCAGGCGGTGCATGCGTGGCAGGTAGTGGTGGCTGAACGCGGCGATGGAGCCGCCGAAGTGGTCCATCTGCAGGCCGGTGGTGTGGGCCCGCTCCATCACGAACTGCAGCAGCCGGGCCTTCTCGAAGATGCGCAGCACCAGCTCGCAGTCGCGGATGTTGTAGGTGGCCAGCGCGGGCTTGTCGTGCTGGTAGCGCCGCTCGATCTCGGCCATCTTGTCGTACTCGTCCCCGATCTCCTTGCCCTCGCCCAGCAGCTGCTGCGAGACGTTTTCGAGGCTGAACGACGCAAAGCTCCACACGGCCGCACGCAGCGCCTCGATGCCGTCGATGACCACCCGCCCGGGCATGGGCGCGAAGAGGTAGCCCTGCTTGCCCGGGTGCGTGCGCCAGGCAATGGGCCGGCGCTCGCGGCCCGGCAGCAGCGGCGTGGCGCACTCGTCGGCGGTCTTTTGCAGCACATGCAGGTCGAACTGGATCACGTTCCAGCCGATGACCACGTCCGGGTCGTTGCGCTCGAACCAGTCGTTGAGCTGCTCGATCATCGCTTGGCGGGTGGGGCAGTAGATGAGCGCAAAGCCCGGTGGCTCCGTGGGTGCGGAGGGCGGCTCGCCCAGCATGTACACCACGCGCTCGGCCACGCCGTCGAGCGCGATGGAGTACAGCGCCTGGTGCTGGCTGGTCTCGATGTCCAGCGACACGACCTTCAGCGTGGGCCGGTAGCCGGGCGCGGGCGCCAGCCTGCAGTCCACGCGGGCGCCGTTCTCGGTGCGCCCGCCTTCCACTTGCACACCGGCGGTGATGAAGCGTTCCATCAGGTAGCGCTCGTGCGGGCGCACATCGGCTTCGAGCAGGGAGATGCCCAGCTGCTGCAGCGAGCGCGCCAGGCGCCCCAGCTGGCGATAGTGCCTGGCGTAGACCCCGATCACGGGCTCCTGCTGAAAGCTCCTGAGGTCGAGCGCGCGCAGCTCCACGTCCGGCAGGGCCAGGAGCTGCGCGTCCACCGTGCCCTGGTGCCGCGCCTCGACGAAGGCCACCGAGGTCTGGCCGGTCAGCAGCACCTTCAGCGGCCCGGCATCCGTCGCCAGCCAGTACTCGATCTCGGTGCCCGCCGGTGTGTCCCGCCAGTGGCGCGTGAGGACGAAGCCCTTCATGGGGATGGAGGCCACGGGCAGGCAGAAGGCACGCAAGGGGGTGGGAAGATCGTCGGGGTGCTGATTCTCGCCGAAGCAGCGGGCGGATGCCGTTGCCCCGCCACGCTCACCCGGTGTGGCGCTGGCGCCTTGATTCACCGGCCCGGAGTGGGGCCTTTGCCGGCGATGCCCGGCGCTACGATGGCAGCCCCTGCAAGCACGGAGCATTCCGATGTTCAGTTTCCTGGTCGATATTGTTGTTGGCTTTTTCGAGTTCGTGGTCGATGTGCTGCTGTTCCGGTCCCAGCGCGACAGGCGCGGAAGCCGGGAGCGCAGCGTGGCCGAGGACACGCTGGCGGTGGCGCACTTCGACTTCGTGACGCTGGTGCTGATCTCGCTGGTGAGTGCGGGCCTGATGCTGCTGCTGGCCTTCGCAGTCGGTGTCCCGGTGGGCTGGAGCGTGGCCATCGGCCTGGCCGTGGGCGTGGCCTGGGGGCTGTGGCGCTATGCCCGGTTGCTGCGCGAGCCCTGACCGTACCGCCGCGTTGACGGGGTTGCCGAAGCCCGGCAGGTCCGCAGAGTGCCAGATCCATGGGTGTGGGTAGATTCTTCGGGGATGGTGCAGGCCTTTCGGGGTGGGAGGTCCGCCAGGGCGGCGGCCTACTGCGGCACCAGCCCCGCCGCCTTCACCAGCTCGGCATGGATCCTGATCTCCTGCGTGATCGCGTCCTTGAGTTGCTGGCTGGTGCCCGGCGCCACTTCCATGCCGCTGGCGGCCAGTTTGGCCTTGGTGTCAGGGTCGGCCAGGGCGGCGTGGGCGGCGCGCTGCAGCCGGTCGATGACGGGCTGGGGCGTCTTGGCCGGTGCCAGCAGGCCCACCCAGGCCGAGAGGTTCATCTCCGGCGCGCCCACTTCGGCCATGGTGGGCGTCTGCGGCAGGGTGGCGGTGCGCTGCGAAGCCATCAGGCCCAGCGCATGCAGCTTGCCCGACTGGATGTGCGGCAGCGCCTCGGGCAGCACGGCGAACAGCATGTCCACCGTGCCGGCCAGGGCGTCGTTGATGGCCGGGGCGCCGCCCTTGTAGGGCACGTGCAGCAGGTCGGTTTTGGTGCGGGTGGTGAACATCAGCCCCGCCAGGTGCTGCGGGCTGCCGTCGCCCGACGAGGCGTAGGTCAGCTTGCCCGGCGCGGCCTTGGCGGCGGCCAGCACGGCGGCCACGGTGGGGAATTTCTGCTTGTCCTTGACCACCAGCACCATGGGCTGGTTCACGAACTTGGTGACGGGCACGAAGTCGGCTTCGGGGTCGTAGGGCAGGGTCTTGAAGATGCTCTTGTTGGTGGTGAGGAAGGACGCCGGCGAGACCATCAGCGTGTAACCATCGGGCGCGGCGCGCGAGACCAGCGGCGTGCCGATCTGCCCGGATGCGCCTGCCTTGTTGTCCACCACGAAGGGCTGGCCCAGCTCGGCCGCCATCTTCTGCGTGACCACGCGCGCGATCATGTCGGCACTGCCGCCCGCGGGAAGCGCCACGATGACCTTGACGGGGCGGTCGGGGTAGGTGCCCTGGGCCCAGGCAGAGGCTGCGCAATACAGCGAAAGAACGGTACAGGCCAGGGCCGGGGCAAGACGTCGAAATTGCATGGAACAGCTCCCAAGGGTGGACGGACAGCACGCCAGGCGAGCCCCCGCGGGCGCGGATGGGCATCGCCTTTTCGCAGGTATACCGCGTGTTCCGTTCTCAAGCAATTCCTGCACCAGACCTCCCAGCACGCCAGGAAGAGGCCCCTCGAAGCGCACGTTTGCTCTTTTTTTGATAGCTGCTTGCGCTGAATGAAAAAGCGTTTCAGCCCTTTTTCTGATGCAGGTACAGATCGTCCGACCAGGTGGCCAGCCATTCGGGCTTGAACGCCACGAACACCGCGCACAGCATGCCGGTGACCACCGCGTCGCCCCAGGCCATCAGCCAGCGCGCCACGAGCGAGAGCTGGTCGCCCACACCGGGCAGCGTGTGGCCGCTCCATTGCGACAGGGTGCCCGCCACGAACAGGCACAGCGCAGTGCCCAGAAACCCCCGGCCCAGCACATAGACGAAGGCGCGCACGCCCGCGAGCGATCGGGCCCCCGCCAGGCGGCGCAGCGCCACGCCCAGCAGCAGCGCCAGCGTGGCGGGCACCACGCCCTGCCACACGGCGATGCCCAGCGCATCCCATCCGCCCAGGCCGGGCGAGACCCACGCAGCGATGGCGCCCACCGCCAGCAGCGTCGGCACGGCCAGCGGCCAACCCAGCATGAGCAGTACCAGGCACGCGCCCGACCACTGCAGTTGCAACGGCATCTGGTGCAGCGTGGGCAGGGCCCAGACCCAGGGCAGCAGGACGAGCGTGGCCAGCAGCGGCGTCCACAGCGGGGCGGGGGCGCCGTGCCCTGCCTCATGCGCCAGGGGCTTTCGGCTGGCCAGCAGCCGCCAGGGCCGGGCGGCCAGCGCGGCAACCAGGGCGATCAGGGCCAGGGCGGCTTCCATTTCTAAATTGCTATTGTTTTGATAGCTTCTGGAGCTTGATGGATAAGCGCTGGAGGCCCATTCGAATCATGTCTGCACGCGCTAGGCCACCACCGGCTGCCCCAGCGAGCGCAGGATGTCCCGCACCATCTGCGCGCGGTCCTTGGGGTCCTTGAGCTCGCGCTCGATGCGCAGCTTCTCGTTGCCTGCCAGCTTGATGTGCTTGTTCTTCTGGATGAGCTCGATGATGCGCATCGGGTCGATGGGCGGCTGGGGCTTGAAGGTGATGTGGATCACGCCCGGGGCGGCATCGACCTTCACCACGCCGTAGGGCTGGCTCAGCACGCGCAGGCGGTGCACGTCGATCAGGGTCTGGGCCTGCGGCGGCAGCTTGCCGAAGCGGTCCACGATCTCTTCGAGCAGGCCGTCGATCTGGTCGGGGTTCTTGGCGGTGGCCAGCTTCTTGTAGAACGACAGGCGCAGGTGCACGTCGCCGCAGTAGTCGTCGGGCAGCAGGGCGGGGGCGTGCAGGTTGATGTCGGTGGTGACGCTCAGGGGGCTGAGCAGGTCCGGCTCCTTGCCGGCCTTGAGTGCCTTGACGGCTTCGTTCAGCATCTCGTTGTACAGCTGGAAACCCACCTCCAGCATGTTGCCGCTCTGGTTCTCGCCCAGCACCTCGCCGGCGCCGCGGATCTCCAGGTCGTGCATGGCCAGGTAGAAGCCGCTGCCCAGTTCCTCCATCTGCTGGATGGCATCCAGGCGCTGGGCGGCGTGCTTGGTCAGGCCCTCGGTGTCGGGCACCATGAGGTAGGCATACGCCTGGTGGTGGCTGCGGCCCACGCGCCCGCGCAGCTGGTGCAGCTGCGCCAGGCCGAACTTGTCGGCGCGGCTCATGATGATGGTGTTGGCCGTGGGCACGTCGATGCCGGTCTCGATGATGGTCGAGCACAGGAGGATGTTGTAGCGCTGGGCCACGAAGTCGCGCATCACGCGCTCCAGTTCGCGCTCCGGCATCTGGCCATGGGCCACGGCGATACGGGCCTCGGGCAGTATCTCTTCGAGCTTCTGGCGGCGGTTCTCGATGGTCTCCACCTCGTTGTGCAGGAAGTAGACCTGCCCGCCGCGCTTGAGTTCGCGCAGCACCGCCTCGCGGATCACGCCCGTGCCCTCGTTGCGCACGAAGGTCTTGATCGCCAGACGCCGCTGCGGCGCGGTGGCGATGACCGACAGGTCGCGCAGGCCTTCGAGCGCCATGCCCAGCGTGCGCGGTATGGGTGTGGCCGTCAGCGTCAGCACGTCCACCTCGGCGCGCAGGGCCTTCATTTGCTCCTTGTGGCGCACGCCGAAGCGGTGTTCCTCGTCGATGATGAGCAGGCCCAGGTTGTGGAACTTGGTGGATTCGGAGAGCAGCTTGTGCGTGCCCACCACGATGTCCACCGTGCCGTCGCCGATGCCCTTGATGGCCGAGGTGATCTCCTTGCCCGAGCGAAAGCGCGACACCTCGGCCACCTTCACCGGCCATTTGCTGAAGCGGTCCACCAGCGTCTGGTAGTGCTGCTCGGCCAGCAGCGTGGTGGGCGCGAGGAAGGCCACCTGCTTGCCGCCCGTGACGGCCACGAAGGCCGCGCGCAGGGCCACCTCGGTCTTGCCGAAGCCCACGTCGCCGCAGACCAGGCGGTCCATGGGGCGGGGGCTGATCATGTCCTGGATCACCGCGTGGATGGCGGCGTTCTGGTCGGCCGTCTCCTCGAAGCCGAAGTCGTTGGCAAAGGTCTCGTAGTCCTGCGGGCTGTAGCGGAAGGCATGGCCCTCGCGCGCGGCGCGGCGGGCGTAGATGTTGAGCAGCTCGGCCGCGCTGTCGCGCACCTGCTCGGCGGCCTTGCGCTTGGCCTTTTCCCATTGGCCGCTGCCCAGCTTGTGCAGCGGCGCCTCGTCGGCACTCACGCCGGTGTAGCGGCTGATCAGCTGCAGCTGGCTCACAGGCACGTAGAGCACGGCCTTGTCGGCGTATTCCAGGTGCAGGAACTCCTGCATGGCGGGCGTGCCGTCGGGGTTCTTGTTGCCCACGTCCATGTTGACCAGGCCGCGGTAGCGGCCGATGCCGTGCGCGCTGTGCACCACGGGGTCGCCTACGTTGAGCTCGGCCAGGTCCTTGATCAGCGCCTCGACGTCGCTCACCTGCTCCTGCTTCTTGCGCCGGCGCGTGGTGGGGCCGGCGGCAAACAGCTCGGTCTCGGTGACGAAGTCGATGCCGTCCTCGACCCAGCTGAAGCCCACCGTGAGGCCTGCGGTGGCAATGCCCACCTTTTCGTCGGCCGTGCCCTGGAACTCGGCCAGCGAGTCGAAGGCCGGCGGGTTCACCCCGCTGGCGCGCAGAAAGTCGAGCAGGCTCTCGCGCCGGCCGGCGCTTTCGGCCAGCAGCAGCACGCGGTGTTGCGTGTTGCGGATGTGCGCGTGCAGGCGGGCCAGCGGGTCCTCGGCCCCGCGCACCACCGACAGGTCGCCGAGCTTGTGGAAGTGCGGGTTGTCATCCACGTCCTCCACGCCGGGGCGGATGGACAGCTGCGCATGCTCCTTGGCGCGCGTGTAGAACTGGTCGGCCGAGAGGAACAGCTCCTCGGGCGGCAGCACCGGGCGCTCGGGATCGCCCTGCACCAGTCGGAAGCGGTCTTTCGTGTCCTGCCAGAAGCGCTGGAAGGCGGGCTCCAGGTCGCCGTGCAGCACCACGGTGGCTTCTGACCCGAGGTAGTCGAACACCGTCGCTGTTTCATCGAAGAACAGCGGCAGGTAGTACTCGATGCCGGCCGTGGCCACGCCCGCGCCCATGTCCTTGTAGATGCGGCTCTTGGTCGGGTCGCCCTCGAGCATCTCGCGCCAGCGGCTGCGGAACTTGGCGCGCGCCTCATCGTCCATGGGGAACTCGCGGCCGGGCAAGAGGCGCACCTCGGGCACGGGGTACAGGCTGCGCTGGCTGTCGGGATCGAAGGTGCGGATGCTGTCGATCTCATCGTCGAACAGGTCCACCCGGTACGGCACCAGCGAGCCCATGGGGAACAGGTCGATCAGTCCGCCGCGCACCGCGTACTCGCCCGGGCTCACCACCTGCGAGACGTGGCTGTAGCCCGCCAGCGTGAGCTGGGCCTTGAACTTTGCCTCGTCGAGCTTTTGCTTGACCTTGAAATGGAAGGTGTAGCCGGCCAGGAAGGACGGCGGCGCCAGGCGGTACAGCGCCGTGGTGGCGGGCACCAGCACCACGTCGGCCCCGGTGTCCTTGTCCTTCTGGCTGATGCGCCAGAGGGTGGCCAGCCGCTCGCTGATCAGGTCCTGGTGCGGCGAGAAGGTGTCGTAGGGCAGCGTCTCCCAGTCCGGGAAGAGCGCGCAGCGCAGCGTGGGCGCGAAGAACGCCATTTCCTCGATGAGGCGCTGCGCATCGGTGGCATCGGCCGTGACGATGGCGGTGGTGCGGCCGGCGGCCTTGTCGCGCTCGGCCAGGCGGGCCAGCAGCAGCGAATCGGCGCTGCCCACGGGGCGGGGCAGGGTGAAGCGTTTTCCGGGGGAGAGTTTGGGCAGTTCCATGCGCGCTGTGTCGTCTGGGCCCACGGCATCCCCTGGCGCACAAAACGCACGCAGGCCGCACGGGTGGGCAACCGGAGATTCTAGAATGGGCGGGCCATGACTGCTGTGCTGTTGCCAACACCCCTCGTTCCCTTGTCCGCCCACGGACGTTTCTGGGCGCTGGTGCCCTGCGCGGGAACGGGGTCGCGCGCCGTGGCGGCCCCGCCTGCGGCAATGGTGCCGGCCCCGGGCCTGTCTGCCGGGTCCACGCTGGGGGTCTTTTCCGCGTCCGAGGCGGCGGCACCACCCGTCGCTGCGTTGCCCAAGCAATACCACCTGGTGGCGGGGCATCCCATGGTGCTGCACACGCTGGCGGCCTTTGCCGGGGTGGGCCGGCTGCTGGGCACGCTGGTGGCCGTGGCGCCGGGCGACCGTTTCCTGGATGCGCATGCGCACCCGGCGTACTTCGCGGTCGAATGCGGCGGCCCCACGCGCGCCGATACGGTGCTGGGCGGCCTGCGGGCGCTGCTCGCGCGGGGCGCGCAGCGGGATGACTGGGTGCTGGTGCACGATGCGGCGCGCTGCCTGGTCACCACGGCGCAGATCGACCACCTGATCGATGTGTGCGCGCAGGACAGCGTGGGCGGCTTGCTCGCACACCAGCTGGCCGACACGCTCAAGACCTCGATCGACGGCCCCGGGGGCGTGCGCGTGGCCTCCACCGTGGACCGCAGCAACAAGTGGCTGGCGCAGACGCCGCAGATGTTCCGCATAGGCCCCCTGATGGACGCGCTCGACAAGGTGGGATCGAACGTGACCGACGAGGCCAGCGCCATGGAAGCCATGGGCCTGCACCCGCGCCTGGTGCCCGGCGGCGCGCAGAACTTCAAGGTCACCTACCCCGACGATTTCGCGCTGGCCGAGGCCGTGCTGGCGCAGCGCGGCCATGGCACCACGCTGGCCCGCTTTGGTGGCGAACGCGGGCAGGGGGCGACCGAGACGGGGCGCAAGACGATTTTCTGAGCCTGCCCGCGCAAGGGCAGGACGACCATGAGCCCCGTGCGGGCAGAAGGCGAACGAACGGATGAACTTCAGGATTGGAGAAGGCTGGGATGTGCACGCACTGGTGCCCGGGCGGCCGCTGGTGATTGGCGGGGTGACCATCGAGCACACCCTGGGCCTGCTGGGCCATTCCGATGCCGACGTGCTGCTGCACGCCATTACCGATGCGATCCTGGGGGCCGCGGGCCTGGGGGACATCGGCCGCCATTTTCCCGATACCGATGCGCAGTTCCGGGGCGCCGATTCGGCCGTGCTGCTGGCCGAGGCCGCGCGCCGCGTGCGCGCCGCGGGCTACGCCATCGGCAATGTGGACAGCACGGTGGTGGCCCAGGCGCCTCGCCTGGCGGCCCACATTGCCGGCATGTGCGAGTGCATTGCGAAGGCCCTGGGGGTCGACCCCGGCCAGGTCAACGTGAAAGCCAAGACCGCCGAACGCCTGGGGCCCGTGGGGCAAGGCCTGGCGATGGAGGCACGGGCCACCGCCCTGATTTTCAAGGCCTGACCCTCTGCGGCGGCAGCGCGTCCTGGGGCGCGCTTCGTCAGGCGCTTTCGCGCCCGATGATCGCGAAGCCGATGTCCACCACCGGTTCGGCCACGGGTCGGCCCTCGGCGCGGTCGGCGATCAGTCGGGCAGCCGTCTGGCCCATGCGCGTGCCGTCGATGCGCACGGTGGAGAGGCTGGGGCTCACGGTCTGCGCGAAATCGATGTCGCCAAAACCCATCACGGCCAGTTGTTCCGGCACGGACATGCCGCGCACGCGGGCTTCGGTCAGCACGCCCAGGGCCAGCATGTCGGAGCTGCAGAACACGGCGTCGATGTCGGGGTGCCCGGCGAGCAGCGCGGCCAGGCCGTCGCGCCCATCGGCATGCGTGGTGGGTGACTTGCCCAGACGCACGGCAGGCGCGCGCAGGCCCAGGCGCTCGGCAGCGGCTTCGAAGCCCCGTGCGCGGCGTGCGGCGCGCTCGTCGCCGCCACTGAGCAGTGCCAGGCGGCGCCGGCCTCTGGAGTACAGATGCTCGCACACGGCAGCGCCCAGCTGTTCGTGCCGCAGCCCCACCAGCATGTCGATGGGCGTGGAAGTGAAGTCCCAGGTCTCCACGATGGGGATGCCCGATGCCATGAGCATGCGGCGCCCTTCGGGCGAATGCATGATGCCGGTGACCACGATGCCTTCCGGGCGCCGGCCGACGATGGCGCGCAGCAGCTCGTCCTCGCGCGAGTGTGCATAGCCGACCTGGCCCACCATCACCTGGAACCCTCGCAGCTCCAGCGCATCGGTGAGCGCCTGCACCATCTCGCCGAACAGCGGCCCCGTGAGCGTGGGCACCAGCGCGGTGACCACATGGCTGCGCGCCGATCGCAGTCCCCCGGCGACCAGGTTGGGCACGTAGCCCATGCTGGAGACGGCCTCCTGTACGCGCACCCGCGTCGCCTCCGACACCTGGTGCGGTGTGTTGATGGCGCGCGAGACGGTGATCATCGAGACCCCGGCCCGCTCGGCCACCTCGCGCAGCGTGACCGAAGGACGGTCGCGGGTGGCGGGCGCAAGGGAGGGGGAGGGCGGGGAGGCTGGCATGCGGGGAAGTCTATAAGAACCTGTTCAGTCTCCTTGGGGAGTCGCACAAGTGCTTTGCCGGGACGGGATGCCAGGCGCGGTGCGCAGCCGATGGCCCGTGCTATCGGCAAGCGCCGCAACGCCGCAGACCGCCCGGCAAGGCTGTTGCCCTTCTGGTTGGAGTGAAAACGGACGATTGGACGCCCCGGCTGCCTGCATGGGCATGAGCCCACGCGGCGCACCCGACGCGCCACTCATCCCGATTGCCCTCCGATGCGACCTCCAAAAAGAGACTGAGCCGGTTCTGAGACCCGTCGCGGCGGATGGCAGGCGGAGGCGGCCAAATGTCATTGCATCGACAGTCACGGACGGCGTCCATGCCTAGCATGCCGCCATGACCTGTTCACAAACACCTCCATCGCCGTTGGCACACGCTGTGCTGCGCGACTCGAACGCGCCCGTCCCCGCTCATGAGCTACAACGTGCTGTGGACTGGGCCATCGTCTCGCGGCGCAGCATCCGCGCATTCCTGCCCACGCCGGTCTCCCGCGAAGAGGTGCATTCCATCCTCGACGTGGCGCGCCATGCGGCCTCGGGCATGAACACGCAGCCCTGGCGCGTGCACGTGCTCACGGGGGCCGCGAAGGAGCGGCTGAGCACCGCCATCGCCGCCGTGGACAACGATGAGGATGGGGCTGCGACCCTCACCGAGCCCTACCACTACTACCCGCTCGAATGGGTATCGCCCTATGTCAACCGGCGCCGCAAGGTGGGATGGGACCTGTATGGCCTGCTCGGCATCGCCCGGGGCGACAAGGCGCGCATGCACGCCCAGCACGGCCGCAACTACCGCTTCTTCGATGCGCCCGTGGGGCTGATCTTCACGGTGAACCGGGTGATGCAGGCCGGCAGCCTGATGGACTACGGCATGTTCCTGCAGAGCGTGATGGTGGCGGCCCGCGCGCGCGGGCTCGACACCTGCCCGCAGGTGGCGTTCACCAAATTCCACCAGGTCATTGCCGCCGAACTGGGCATCCCCGATACCGAGATGGTGGTCTGCGGCATGAGCCTGGGCCACGCCGACCCGGCGGGCATCGAGAACACGCTGGTGACGGAGCGCGAGAGCGTCGAGTCGTTCACCACCTACCACCCATGAACGCGCAAAACAGGAGACCAGCATGAGCCAAGCAACCCACCACAGCCCCTACCAGCACGGCCTGGAACGCACCCCCGCCAACCACCTGCCGCTCACGCCGCTGGGCTTTCTGGACCGCAGCGCGCAGGTGCATCCCGAAGGCACTGCCGTGGTGCATGCGGGCAGCACGCAGACCTGGGCACAGACGCGCGAGCGCGCCTACCGCCTGGCCAGCGCGCTGGCACGGCGCGGTGTTCAGCGCGGCGACACCGTGGCCATCCTGGCGCCCAACACGCCCGCGATGCTGGAGGCGCACCTGGGCATCCCCCTGTGCGGTGCGGTCATCAACGCCGTCAACTGCCGGCTCGACGCCGAGGCCATCGGCTTCATCCTGCGCCACGGCGAGGCGCGCGTGCTGCTGGTGGACAGCGAATTTTCGGCGCTCGCGGCCCGGGCCGTTGAGGGCCTGGCGCAGCAGCCGCTGGTGGTCGCCATCCACGATGCGGGCCTGCCCGCGCAGCCGGCCCTTGGTGAGCTCGACTACGAAGCCCTGCTGGCCGAGGGTGATCCGGCCTTCGAAGGCCTGTGGCCCGAGGACGAGTGGGACCCGATCGCACTGAACTACACCTCGGGCACCACCGGCGACCCCAAGGGCGTGGTGCCCAGCCACCGCGGGGCCTACCTCATGAGCCTGTTGCAAATGACCGACTGGGCGATGCCGCGCCGCCCGGTGTATCTGTGGACGCTGCCCATGTTCCACGCCAACGGCTGGTGCTTCACCTGGGCTGTCACGGCGGCGGCGGGCACGCATGTGTGCCTGCGCAAGGTCACGGCCAAGGCCATCTTCGAGGCCATTGCCGAGCACGGTGTGGACCATTTCTGTGCCGCGCCCACCGTGCTGGCCATGCTGGCGAATGCACCGGCGCACGAGCGCATCGCGCTGCCGCGCCCGGTGCGCGTGCTCACAGCGGGCTCGCCGCCGCCGGCCGCCATTCTGCAGGCGATCGCCGCGATGGGCTTCGATGTGGACCATGTGTACGGCATCACCGAAGTCTCGGGCACGCCGATGAGCTGCGTGCGCCAGTCCGGCTGGGCGGCCCTGCCCGAAGCCGGGCGTGCCCGGCTGCAGGCGCGCCAGGGCGTGCGCGCCGCGGCGCTGGAGCACCTGCGCGTGCTCAACCCCGACACGCTGGAGCCCGTGCCGGCGGACGGTGTGACGGCTGGCGAAATCATGATCCGGGGCAACACCGTGATGAAGGGCTACCTCAAGAACCCCGGCGCCACGGCCAAGGCCTTTGCCGGCGGCTGGTTCCACACCGGCGACATCGCGGTGCTGCACCCCGACGGCTATGTGCAGATCACCGACCGCTCCAAGGACGTGATCATCTCGGGCGGCGAGAACATCTCCTCGGTGGAGGTGGAAGACGTGCTGCACCGCCACCCCGCCGTGCTGCTGGCCGCCGTGGTGGCCCAGCCCGACGAACGCTGGGGCGAGGTGCCCTGCGCCTTCGTGGAGCTCAAGCCCGATGCCGCAGGCAGCGTCAGTGCCGAGGAGCTGATCGAGTTCTGCCGTTGCCATCTGGCGCGCTTCAAGTGCCCGCGCCAGGTCGTGTTCGAGGTCTTGCCCAAGACCGCCACCGGCAAGATCCAGAAGTTCCGCCTGCGCGAGATCGCGGGCAGCCGCGAGGCCATCACGCGGCTGGCGCAGATTCAGACCGAGCCCGCAGGCTGAGCGTTCAGCCTTCGCGGGCAATCGACTGCAGCACCTTCAGGTCGATCACCTCGATCGAGCCATAGCCCAGGCGGATCGCACCCCGGTCCTGCAGTTCCTGCAGCGCCCGGTTGGCCACCTGGCGCGACACGCCCGACAGGCGCCCCAGCTCCTCCTGCGACAGCGTGATGCGCCGCGCGGTGTTGGGGAACAGCGCATCGTTGAACAAGCCCGACAGGCTGTAGGCCACCTGCGCCGTGGTGTCGCCCAGCCGGTCGGTCTGCACCTGCGCCACGTAGTGCGCCAGACGCGCGTTGAGCTGCCCGATCAGCCACAGCGCAAAAGGGTGGCTCCCTTGCAGCAGCCGCAGGAACTCGCTGCGCGGCAGCAGGGCCACCACGCTGTCGGTCAGCGCCGTCACGGCGTAGGGACGGGGCTCGTCCTTGAGCACCGAGCCCTCGCCGAACCAGGCGCCCGAGGGCACGCCCGCGAAGGTGCTGGTGCGGCCTTCGGCGGTGATGTTGTCCAGCTTGAGCATGCCTTCCATCACCCCGGCCCAATGCGCGGTGGGCGTGCCCTTCGAGAACACCGCGCCGCCCGCAGGGTAGCTGCGCAGCGTGATCGCCCGGCGCACGCGCGCGGCCTCCTCGGCGGTGAGGGCGGACATCCAGGGCGACTGGGCAAGGAAGAGGTCGAGGGGATCTGCGGTCATGGTGGCGTGGAAACAGGCACCGCCGGATTCTGCGGGAGATCACGCTCCGCGCCAATGGGGCCGGCCGGAAGGTTCAGGCGATGCCCGTCACATGGTCGCGCAGCAGCGGCACATGCACGATCAGCGAGCCCTTGTTGGGCTCGATGCGCACGATGCCCCGGCGCTTGAACACGCTGAGCGCCACGTTCACCCGCTGGCGCGAGAGCCCGCAGATCAGGGCCAGTTCCTGCTGCGAGATCAGCAGCTCCTGCACCGCCTCGCCCTGGCTGTCGGCCAGCATCAGAAGGGCCCGGGCCACCCGCGTCTCGGGCCCGCGCAGGCGCGATGCCTCCAGCATGCCCACGAACACCCCCATGCGCGCGTTCATGATGTCGCAGATCACGTGGTTGAACGCGATGGACGACTGGCGCAGCGTCTCGAAGGTCTCCACCGGCACCAGGCACAGGTGGGCCGGCGTGAGCGAGCGCAGGTCGTACTGGCGCAGTTCCTTCTTGAGCAGCGAGCCCTCGCCGCCCCATTCGCCCTCGCGCAAACAATACAGCGTGGTTTCGGCACCGTCCGACGCCACCACGTACATCTGCAGGAAGCCGCGCACCAGCCCGTGCCAGGGCGAGCTGTTCTGGGGCGGTGACCGCATGGAGTTGCTGGCACGGCGCCTGGAGGCCTTGCGCAACAGTGCAGATGCCAGTTGACGTGCGGCGAAACGAGCCAGAGGACGGGGTGGTGCGGGATGTGCAAGCAGGTGTGAGGGTGGTGGGGCTGGCCCGGCCCATGACGCCAGAATGACCCATTGCCCAAGCACTACCGGAAAGCCCCATGCCCCGCTGGAATGCCCTGTTGATGAAGGCTGTGCTGGCCGCCACCGCTCTCGGGCTGGTACATGCTGCGCTACCCGGGCCCGCTGCACGGGCGCGGACCGGTGGGTGTTGCTGAGTAGCATGGCCGGCGTCGAGGCCGAGAGTGCCGGCGGTGCCAACGTGCAGGGCGTGTACCTGGTAGCCACCGGGGCCGATGGCTACCAGCCCTGGTGTCGCTGGACAACCAGCGCGTGCTGATCGCCTGTCGGCTGGACGGCCAGCCACTGGCACGCGGTATGGCGCGGCTGGTGGTAGCGGGCGATGGCAAGGCCGGCCGCCCGGTCTCGGCGCTCGAAACCATCGAGGTGTTTGCGGCCGCGCCTGCGGTGCGGTAGCCGAGAAGGGGCACGCCGTCGGCACAACGGTCTCGTACCCGGCGTCCTCGGGGCATCGACGGGGGCCGTTCGGGCCAGCTCCGGTCAGCCCACGCCCCTTCCGCAATCTCCCAAGATGTCGCATAACAAAGGGTTTTCCCTATGGTTTGTGGAAATGTTAACGTTAACATTCATGCGTTGCTACCGTTCAGGCATGGTCTGAAGCGGGTTTTCAAGTCGCTTTGGTCGGTCTGAAAGGCGGCTCGTCCCCTTGAACATTGCTTGATACCGCCGAAGGCAGGGTGCTGCAAGCCGCTTGTACGACCTGTTGATACGCCCTGACCACCCACCAGACCTGATACCACCATCCATGACCCCGCAAGACCTCAAATCCATCATGGGCTCCGGCCTGCTGTCCTTCCCCATCACGGACTTCGACGAGCAGGGTGAATTCCGCCCCAGGACCTACATCGAGCGCCTGGAATGGCTCGCCCCCTATGGCGCCAGCGCCCTGTTCGCCGCCGGCGGCACGGGCGAGTATTTCTCGCTCTCGGGCCCCGAGTACGGCCAGGTCATCAAGACCGCCGTGGACACCTGCCGCGGCAAGGTGCCCATCATTGCCGGCGCCGGCGGCCCCACCCGCACCGCCATCGCCCATGCCCAGGAGGCCGAGCGCCTGGGCGCCCACGGCATCCTGCTGTTGCCCCACTACCTGACCGAAGCCGGCCAGGAGGGCCTGATCGAGCATGTGGCCGCCGTGTGCAACAGCGTGAAGTTCGGCGTCATCGTCTACAACCGCGACCGCACCAAGCTGACTGCCGATTCCCTGGCCATCCTGGCCGACCGCTGCCCCAACCTGATCGGCTTCAAGGACGGCGTGGGCAATATCGAGACCATGTCTTCCATCTTCATGAAGATGGGTGACCGCTTCTCCTACCTGGGCGGCCTGCCCACGGCCGAGGTGTATGCGGCGGCCTACAAGGCGCTGGGCACGCCGGTGTACTCCTCGGCAGTGTTCAACTTCATTCCCAAGACGGCGATGGACTTCTACAAGGCCGTGGCGGCCGACGACACGGCCACGCAACACAGGCTGCTCAAGGAGTTCTTCATGCCCTACCTGGCCATCCGCAACCGGGTGGAAGGCTACGGTGTCTCCATCATCAAAGCGGGCGCCAGGATCGTGGGCCACGACGGTGGGCCGGTGCGCGCGCCGCTGACGGACTTGAAGCCCAGCGAGATGGAAGAGCTCAAGGCGCTCATCGACAAGCTCGGCCCGCAGTAGGCGCGCCCCCCCTGTCCCACGCCAACCCTTCAACCCAAGGCCCCGCAGAGGGCCGCCGACCACCACCACCACCTCAGGAGACATCCCTCATGTTCGTCAAGCAACTGCTGCTCGTGGCCAGCGCCTGCACCCTGGCGTTTTCCGCATCGGCCCAGACGGCCGCCACGCCCTGGCCCGAAAAGCCCGTCACCATCGTTGTGCCGTTTCCGGCGGGCGGCTCCACCGACATGGTGGCGCGCGCCATGGCCCAGCACATGGGCGACAAGCTGGGCCAGAACTTCGTGGTGGACAACCGCCCCGGTGCCACGGGCACGCTGGGCGCCGGCGCGGTCAAGCGCGCCGCGCCCGATGGCTACACGTTGCTGGTGTCGTCCCTGGGCGCCTTCGTGGTGGCACCGCACCTGCTCAAGAGCGTGCCTTACGACGCGCTCAAGGATTTCGACTACATCACCGTGCCCGTGCAGGCGCCCAATGTGCTGGTGGCCTCGCCGGCGCAAAAGGCACGCACCGTGAAGGAGGTGATCGCGCAGCTCAAGGCCAACCCCGGCAAGGTGAGCTTCGCGAGTTCGGGCAACGGCTCGTCGGACCACCTCTCGGCCGAGGTCTTCTGGCAGCAAAGCGGCACCGAAGGCCTGCACATCCCCTACAAGGGCGGCGCGCCGGCCATCAACGACCTGCTGGGCGGGCAGGTGGAGTTCTCGTTCCAGAACGTGAACGCCGTGCTGCAGCACATCCGCGGCGGCAAGCTGCATGCGATTGCCGTCACCGGCGACAAGCGCAGCCCCGTGCTGCCCGACGTGCCCACCCTGGCCGAGGCCGGCGTGGCCGGTGCCGAGGTGTACTCGTGGCAGGGCATGGCCGCGCCCAAGGGCCTGCCTGCGGCCGTGAAGAAGAAGCTCTCGGACGCCGCCATCGCCGCCATGAACGATCCCGCCGTGAAGAAGCGCATGCTCGACCAGGGGCTGGAGATCGTGGCCAGCACGCCCGAGGCTTTCACCGCCTACCAGGCACGCGAATTCGCGCGCTGGAAGACGGTCATCGAAACCCGAAAAATCACTGCCGATTAAGCCTTGTCACGGGGCGTCTTTGCGCGCCCATCTTCGTTTCCAGACCACCATGACCACCTCTTCCATCCCTTCTGCCACCAGCACCCCCGTCGTCACCGAGCTGCGCGTGGTGCCCGTGGCGGGCCACGACAGCATGCTCATGAACCTGAGCGGCGCGCACGGCCCCTTCTTCACACGCAACCTGATCATCCTGCGCGACAGCGCGGGCAACACTGGGGTGGGCGAGGTGCCCGGCGGCGAGAAGATCCGCCAGACCATCGAGGACGCACGACCATTGATCGTGGGCCGGCCCATCGGCCACCACAACGCCGTGCTCAACGCCATGCGCGCCCGGTTCGCCGACCGCGATGCGGGCGGGCGCGGCCTGCAGACCTTCGATCTGCGCATCACCATCCACGCTGTGACGGCGGTGGAGTCGGCCTTCCTGGACCTCTTGGGCCAGCACCTGAACGTGCCCGTGGCCGCGCTGCTGGGCGATGGCGTGCAGCGCGAGGCGGTGCAGATGCTGGGCTACCTGTTCTACGTGGGCGACCGCGCAAAGACCGACCTGGCCTACCGCACCGAGCCCGGTGCCGACAACGACTGGTTCCGCCTGCGCAACGAGAAGGCCATGACGGCCGACGGCATCGTGCGCCTGGCCGAGGTCGCGTACGAGCGCTACGGCTTTGCCGACTTCAAGCTCAAGGGCGGCGTGCTGCGCGGCGAGGAAGAGGTCGAGGCCATCCGCGCGCTGCACGAGCGCTTTCCCGAGGCGCGTGTGACGCTGGACCCCAACGGCGGCTGGCTGCTGAAAGATGCGGTCCGCATCACGCGCGACCTGCACGGCGTGATGGCCTATGCCGAGGACCCCTGCGGTGCCGAAGGCGTGTTCTCGGGCCGCGAGGTGATGGCCGAGTTTCGCCGCGCCACGGGCCTGCCCACCGCCACCAACATGGTGGCCACCGACTGGCGCGAAATGGCGCACAGCCTGGCCCTGCAGTCGGTGGACATCCCCCTGGCCGACCCGCATTTCTGGACCATGGCCGGCTCGGTGCGCGTGGCGCAGATGTGCCAGGCCTTCGGCCTGACCTGGGGCTCGCATTCCAACAACCATTTTGACGTGTCGCTGGCCATGTTCACCCACGTGGGCGCCGCCGCACCGGGGCGCGTGACGGCCATCGACACGCACTGGATCTGGCAGGACGGTGAGCGGCTGACGAAGGAGCCTTTCCAGATCAAGGACGGCTTCATCCAGTTGCCCACCAAGCCCGGCTTGGGCGTGGAGCTGGACATGGAGGAGGTGGAGCGCGCCCACCGCCTGTACCTGCAGCATGGGCTGGGCGCGCGTGACGATGCGATCGCCATGCAGTACCTGATCCCCGGCTGGAAGTTCAACAACAAATCGCCCTGCATGGTGCGCTGAACGGGCCTGCGGCCCGGGGAGCGGATGCTTGAGTCAGGCGGTCTTGTCTTCCGCCCGGCGTCTTGGCAGCTGGCGCTTGATGGACGGCCGCTGCAGGCGCTGCTTGGGGTCGGCGCCGTCGGGCAGGTCGGTGGCACGCTGCAACTGCAGGTGGGCCACCAGACCGCCCGTGCTGGAATTGGCCAGCGCGAAGATGCCGCCCATGCGCTGCACCGTCTTGTCGACGATGGACAGCCCCAGCCCCGCACCGGCGGCGGCCGTGCGGGCGGAATCCCCCCGGAAGAAGGGTTTGGTCAGGTTGGACAGCTGCTCGGGCGGCACGCCCGGGCCATGGTCGCGCAGTTTGACCAGCACCCAGTTCTCCCGGCCTTTCGCGACGATGTCCACGCTGGTGATGCCGGTGTCCTCGGTCTTGCCATAGCGCCGGGCGTTCTCCAGCAGGTTGGAGATCACGCGCGCCAGTTCCACTTCATCAGCCAGCACGTTCAGGTCTTCGGGCACCGACATGGTGATCTGGAGTTCGCGGTGGTCCTGCACGGCGTACACGCAGGACGAGACCACCGCATGCAGGTTGACGGGTGTCAGCGTCACGTGGTCAGGCCGCGCGTAGTCGAGGAACTTGTCGATGGTGGCGTCGAGCTGCACGATGTCGGCCACCATGTGCTCGCGCGCGACTTCATCGTTCACGCTCATCTCGGTTTCGAGCCGCAGGCGCGCCAGCGGCGTGCGCAGGTCGTGCGAGATGCCGGCCAGCATCACGGCGCGGTCCTGCTCCAGCTTGGCGAGCTTCTGCGCCATGCGGTTGAAGCCGATGTTCACCTCGCGGATTTCACTGGTCACCACCTCTTCATCCAGGTGGCTGGCCGCGAAATCGCCGTCCTTGACGCGGTTGGCGGCGTACGACAGCTGCTTGAGCGGCCGGTTGATCAGCCGTGCAATGGCCGCGGCGCCTGCCAATGACAGCGCCCCCGCCGTGATCAGCCAGATCAGCCAGGTGCGGCCGCCCGCCGGGCTGAAGCGCGAGCGGTCCATCAGCAGCCAGTTGGGGTCGCCGTTGATGTTGAAGCCGACCCACAGGCCTGTTTCTCCATTCACGTTTTGCGCCACGATGGTGTCGGGGCCCAGGCGCTGGGTGAGCTCGTCGGTCAGGCGGTTGCCCAGGGCCGTGCCCTCCAGCAGTTCGAATTTGTCGCGCGGCTCGCGCGGCAGGATGCGCACGCCTTCCTGGTCGGCCATGGTCTTGATGAGCGACACGCGGGCGATGGCATCGGAGTGCACGAGCGCGGCGCGGCTCAGGTTCACCAGCGAGGCGATCTGCTGCGCGGTGTGCAGCGTGCGCGGTTCAAACTCCAGCGCCCGCAGTGTCTGCAGCCATGCCAGGATGCTGCCCACCAGGAGCAGCGCCAGCAGGAAGAAGGTGCGCCAGAAGAGATTGAGGCCCACGCGCGCCCGTTGCTCCCGAGCCTGTCTCAGGGACTCGAGGGGGGCGGGGCTGGTGGCGTCGGAAGGAGCGGTCACGGACTGCCGGAACGATGGTGATCTCGACCTCGGATGGCCGTCGGATTTGCGCATACAAGAAAGAAGGAAGGGGTCAGCTCGTTCCGTCCGGCACGAAAACGTAGCCCACGCCCCACACGGTCTGGATGTAGCGCGGCGCGGCGGCGTCCACTTCCACCAGCTTGCGCAGGCGCGAGACCTGCACGTCCAGGCTGCGGTCGAAGGGCTCGAACTCGCGGCCGCGTGCCAGCAAGGCCAGCTTTTCGCGCGACAGCGGCTGGCGCGGGTGGCGTACCAGGGCCTTGAGCATGGCGAACTCGCCCGTGGTCAGGGGCAGCTCTTCGCCATTGCGCTGCAGTGCGCGGGTGCCCAGGTCGAAGGTAAAGGGGCCGAAGGTCACGACCTCGTTGTCGCCCGAAGGCGCACCGGGGGCTTCCTGCGCGGGGCGGCGGCGCAGCACGGCGTGGATGCGCGCGAGCAGTTCGCGGGGGTTGAACGGTTTGCCCAGGTAGTCGTCGGCGCCCACTTCCAGGCCCACGATGCGGTCCACGTCCTCGCCCTTGGCGGTGAGCATGATGATGGGCGTGCGGTCATTGGCCGCACGCAGGCGGCGGCAGATGGACAGGCCGTCCTCGCCCGGCATCATCAGGTCGAGCACGATGATGTCCACGGTCTCGCGCAGCAGCAGGCGGTTGAGTGCCTTGCCGTCTTCGGCGACCATGACTTCAAAGCCTTCCTGGGTGAGGTAGCGGCGCAGCAGATCACGGATTCGTGCATCGTCATCCACCACCAGAACTTTGTCGGTGCGATTGGTTGTTGTGGCCATCTTGATCCCAAGTCCAATTTGTAACAGAGCCGATTCTGACCACTTGGAACGCCGAAGTTCGGGTTTTGGCCTTGGGTTTGACCAACTGTTACAAGTTTTGCCCAGCTTCGCACAGTGCGCGGCGGGGCTTCATCACGGGCGGGATGCCACGCGGTTATCGTGGTGCCCCGCGCTGCCCAACGAAGGGCGGCGCTTTGATGCCAAGGATGTTTCCGCCATGAAGATGACTACAAAAATGATAGCTGCAGGCGCCTTTCTGGCTTGCGCTGGAGCCGCATTTGCTCAGAATTCCCCAGCGACGGAGCCGCGCAATGTGGTGCAGCTGTCAGCCACGGGCACGGTCGAAGTGCAGCAGGATCTGCTGGTGCTCAGCCTCGCCACCAGCAAGGAGGCCGCGGATGCCGCCACCGTGCAGGCGCAGCTCAAGCAGGCGCTCGACACGGCGCTGGCCGAAGCCAAGCGCAATGCCCAGCCGGGCCAGCTGGATGTGCGCACGGGCCCGTTCGGCCTTTTCCCGCGCTACAACAAGGACGGCAAGATCAATGGCTGGCAGGGCCGCGCAGAACTGGTGCTGGAAGGCCGCGACTTCGCCCGCATCACCACCACGGCGGGCAAGATCCAGACCATGGCCATCCACCAGGTCGCGTTCGGCCTGTCGCGCGAGGCGCGTGCCAAGGTGGAGGATGAGGCCCAGACCCAGGCCATCGAGCAGTTCAAGGCCCGCGCGGCCGAGCTGGCCAAGGGGTTTGGCTTCAGCAACTACAGCCTGCGCGAGGTGGCGGTGAACAGCAATGAGATGGCGCCCGGTCCCCGCCCGCGCATGATGGCCGCCGAGGCCAAGATGGGCGGGGCCTATGCGGACTCCGCCGTCCCGGTGGAAGCGGGCAAGGCCCAGGTGGTCGTCAACGTGTCGGGCTCGGTGCAGATGCGTTGAGACCGGCCGGCCCGGCCGCAGCGCCAAGGCTGAAAGTCAAATCCCGCCTGAAAGTGCCGTCTGTTCTGGGCTGAGCAGCGGCACCTGCTGTTGAAAATGGAGCATCTGCCGGGGGCATGTGGCCGTGGCCCCGTGCCCCCGGGGGCCCAGCCCCTTACTGCGCCGCCCAGCCGCCGTCCATGTTCCAGGCCACCCCGCGCACGTTGTTGGCGGCGGGGGAGCAGAAGAACACGGCCAGCTCGCCCAGTTCTTCCGGCGTGGTGAACTGCATGGAGGGCTCCTTTTCGCCCAGCAGCAGCTTCTTGGCGTCCTCGTTGGACAGGCCATGTTCCGCTGCCTTGGCATCCACCTGCTTTTGCACCAGGGGCGTCAGCACCCAGCCGGGGCAGATGGCATTGCAGGTCACGCCGGTGGTGGCGTTTTCCAGCGCGGTCACCTTGGTCAGGCCGACGATGCCGTGCTTGGCCGCCACGTAGGCGGCCTTCTGTGCCGAGCCCACCAGGCCGTGCACCGATGCCACGTTGATGATGCGGCCCCAGTTGGCGCCCTTCATGGCGGGCAGCGCCAGGCGCGAGGTGTGAAAGGCGCTCGTGAGGTTGATGGCGATCACCGCGTCCCAGCGTTCCACGGGGAAGTCTTCCACGTTGGCCACATGCTGTATGCCGGCGTTGTTCACGAGGATGTCCACGCGCCCGAACTGCGCGGTGCTGTACTTTATCATGTCTTCGATGTCGGCCACACGGCTCATGTCGGCGCCGTGGTAGGCCACCTGGACACCTGCGGCCTCGCCAGCGGCCAGCACCTCGGCGCGCGGGCCTTCCACGTCTCCGAAGCCATTGAGCACGATGTTGGCGCCCTGGCGGGCCAGTGCCTTCGCGATTCCAAGACCAATGCCACTGGTCGAGCCGGTGACGAGGGCGGTTTTGCCTTTCAGCATGAGAGTCTCTCCGAATGAATTACGATGAACGCAAGGGAAGGGCGGCACGGATTGCGTGGCACGCGGCCACCCGGATCAGGATGGATGCAGGGCGCAAATCGCAGCGACAGCCACGGCGGTCGGGGATTTGCAGCGCGGCAGACACCCGGGACTGCGGATGGACGCAGTGCGGCGATCCGTGCCGACCTTCCCGGCATTATCAAGCGCTGCCCCTCGATTCCGCTCCCCATGATTGAACCTACGCTGAACTACGTACTGTGCCCTGGCCCCGCGGCCACCGGGGTGTCTTCTGGTAACGCCTCCGTTGCCGAGTCTCGCCACCGCATGGCGTACTGGGAGTGGAATGCCACGGGCAATCCAGCACATCCGCACGTGGTGCTCTGCGTGCACGGCCTCTCGCGCCAGGGGCGGGACTTCGACACCCTCGCGCGCGCGCTGAGCGCGCATGCCCGCGTCATCTGTCCTGATGTGGTCGGGCGGGGCCAGAGCGACTGGCTGGCCGATCCCATGGGCTACCAGATCCCCCAGTACGCGGCCGACATGCTCGCGCTGGTGG
The DNA here is from genome assembly GCF_059418365.1 of Acidovorax sp. GW821-FHT09A11. Classification (NCBI taxonomy): domain Bacteria; kingdom Pseudomonadati; phylum Pseudomonadota; class Betaproteobacteria; order Burkholderiales; family Comamonadaceae; genus Acidovorax; species Acidovorax sp. GW821-FHT09A11. The sequence continues at coordinate 292,560 of NZ_JBWKPS010000002.1, read as the reverse complement.
CCCAGTTGCAGGGGCAGGGCCCCATCGCCACCCTCGACTGGGTGGGCACCAGCATGGGAGGGCTCATCGGCATGGGCGTCGCGGGGCAGCCAGGGCTGCCGCTGCCCGTGCCCGTGCGGCGCCTGGTGCTCAACGACGTGGGGCCGGTCATCCAGTGGGAAGCCCTGCAGCGCATCGGGCTCTATCTGGGACAGCTGGCACGGTTCGAGTCGCTGCAGCAGGCGGCGGATGCCATGTGGGCCATTTCGACGAGCTTTGGCCCGCACACGCCGCAACAGTGGCTGGAACTTTCGCGCCACATGGTGCGCACGCTGCCGGAGGGCGGCATCACACTGCACTACGACCCTGCCATCGCGGTGCCGTTTCGGGCATTGACGCAGGAGTCCGCCGCGGCGGGGGAGGCCATGCTCTGGCAGCTGTACGACCATATCGCCGCGCGCACGCTGCTGCTGCGCGGTGCGCAATCGGATCTGCTGTCCCGCGAAACCGCGCAGGCCATGGCGCAGCGAGGCCCCCGTGCGCGCTTGGTGGAGTTCGAAGGCGTGGGGCATGCGCCCACGCTGGTGGCGGCCGACCAGGTCGCTGCGGTCACCGGTTTCCTGCTGGCGGCGGAAGGTGCTTTGGCCGGATGAAAACCTACCCTCCCGCACAGGCGTCCCTCGCCCCCCAGGCCGAGGTTCTCCCCCAGCTCATTGCAGCCACTGCGCACACGCTGCCCGAGCAGGTCAACGCGCTGGCCCGCGCCCGCGCCTTCGCCGAGCCCCTGATGGCGGGCGAGACCCTGGACTCGGGCGAAAACACGCTGGCCCATGCCGATGCCGTGGCCGCCATCCTCAAGGGAATAGGCGGCTCCGAGGCCATGCAGGCGGCCAGCTACCTGGTGCACGCATGCATTCACCTCAACAAGCCCGAAGAGGTCATTGCCAAGGCCTTTGGCGAGAACTTCGCGGCGCTTGCGGTGGAGACCACCAAGCTCATGCGCGTGCAGCAGCAGGCCCGCGCCGCCGAGCACCTGGACGACCCCGCCATCCAGACGGAGAACGTGCGCAAGATGCTGCTCGCGTTCTCGCGCGACCTGCGCGTTGTGATGCTGCGCCTGGCCTCGCGCCTGCAGACGCTGCGCTTTCATGCGTCCGCCAAGCGCCCCGTGTCGCCCAGCCTGGCGCGCGAATCGCTGCAGGTATTCGCGCCGTTGGCCAATCGCCTGGGCATCTGGCAGGTCAAGTGGGAGCTGGAGGACCTGTCCTTTCGTTTCCTGGAGCCCGACACCTACAAGGAAGTGGCGCGCCTGCTCGACGAAAAACGCGGCGAGCGCGAGGTGTACATGGAGCAGCTGCGCGCGCGGCTCGAAGCTGACCTGCGCGCGCGCAGCATCAGCGCCAGCGTGCAGGGGCGCCCCAAGCACATCTACAGCATCGTCAAGAAGATGCGCGGCAAGTCGCTCAACTTCGACCAGGTGTTCGACATCCGTGCGCTGCGGGTTGTCGTGCCCACGGTGAAGGATTGCTACGCCGCCCTGAGCTGGGTGCACGAGCAGTTCAAGCCCATCGTGGAGGAGTTTGACGACTACATCGCCAAGCCCAAGCCCAACGGCTACCAGTCGCTGCACACCATCGTGCGCGACGACCACGGCAAGCCCATCGAAATCCAGATTCGAACCCAGGCCATGCATGACCATGCCGAACACGGCGTGGCCGCCCATTGGGCCTACAAGGAGGCGGGGAGCAAGGGCTATGCGGGGGTTTCTGCCTCGGGCGAATACGACGCCAAGATCGCGGTGCTGCGCCAGCTGCTGGCATGGGAGCGCGACCTCTCGGGTGCTGTACCCAATCGGGGGCTGTTCGAGGACCGCATCTACGTGCTGACGCCCGATGCCGCCGTGGTGGAGTTGCCGCAGGGCGCCACGCCCGTGGACTTCGCATATGCCGTGCACACCAGCCTCGGGCACCGCTGCCGGGGGGCCCGGGTGGATGGCGCCATGGTGCCACTCAACACCCCGCTGCAAAACGGGCAGACCGTGGAGATATCGACTGTCAAGGAGGGCCGCCCCTCACGCGACTGGCTCAATGCCGAGCTGGGCTACCTCACCAGCCATCGCGCCAAGGCCAAGGTGCGTGCCTGGTTCAACGCCCAGGCGACACACGAAACCGTGGCGCGGGGCCGCGAGGCGGTCGAGAAGCTGCTGCAGCGCGAGGGCAAGACCGCCGTCAAGCTGGACGACCTTGCGGTGCAGCTGGGTTTCAAGTCCGCCGACGCCTTGTTTGAGGTGGTGGGCAAGGACGAGTTCTCGCTGCGCAACATCGAAACGGTGCTGCGACCGCCCGAGCCTGTGATGCAGCCGGATGACTACCTGCTGCTCAAGAAGGCCCGCACGAATGCCGCTCCGAAGGGCGGCGTACTGGTCGTCGGCATCGACTCGCTGATGACCCAGCTGGCCAAGTGCTGCAAGCCGGCACCGCCCGATTTGATTCGCGGCTTCGTGACGCGCGGCAAGGGGGTCAGCGTGCACCGGGCCGATTGCAGCAACTTTCGCGAGATGGCCGCGCGCAGCGTCGAGCGTGTCATCGAGGTGGAATGGGGCGCGCCAAAGTCAGCGGCGGTTGCAGCCGTGTATCCCGTCGATGTGGCCGTGGAAGCCGCCGACCGCCAGGGCCTGTTGCGCGACATCTCTGAAGTCTTTGCCCGGGAAAAAACCAATGTGATCGGCGTGCAGACCCAGTCGGTGAAAGGCACTGCGTGGATGACCTTCACGGTGGAGGTCGCCGATTCAGGCCGCCTCAACAAGGTCCTCGGCATCGTGGCCAGCGTGCCGGGCGTGCGCTCGGCACGCCGCCGTTGAGCGGCTTGCAGGACAGGCATGCAAAGGGCGCCAGTGAGTTCTATGCGAAGTGTTGCCTGTTTTTTGGCAAGCCCCTCATTTTTATGGCTATAATCGTAGTCTAAACAACGACAGGCGCGTAGCTCAGCTGGTTAGAGCACCACCTTGACATGGTGGGGGTCGTTGGTTCGAGTCCAATCGCGCCTACCAAGTTTCCTTCTGAAGTGAACCAGACTTCGGGTTTTCGGGATTCTTGAGGACCCTGTTTTTTGGGTTCCTGATCAAATTAAGCCGCCTCCACTGGGCGGCTTTTTTGTTTCTGCGCCACGTCCAGCTTTGCCCTGTCTGTCCTGGCCCCAGGCCGTTGACCCATTCCGCATGGCGGTTGAAAGGCAACTGGGCAATCCCGCGGCCTGTCTGTGGGGCGACGGGTGAGTGGCTCGGCCCGCGCCACAATCACTCGTGATCGCATATGTGCAATGCTCCACAGGCGCTTGCCACGGAGGCATCCATATAAGAAGGGTGATTGATGTCGTGGCTCATGGTGCCTTGTGGCGAGATTTGGAGCCTGGCGCACACCCATCGGCGGGTGGCTGCACGCAGATTGGCGTTTGTCTGACACGGCGAGATGTTTCGCCGCGTTAACTTGGGGGCTCCAGAGAGAAGGGTCACCACCATGAACACACCAGCCAATTCTTCCCGCATGCAACACGTTCTCGTGGATACGGATCCAGAACTGGGCATGTACGACACCCGCGTCTTCTGGCTTGCCGCAGTGGTTGCCACGGTGGCGGTGCTGGCGGTGGCGTATTTCAAGATGGGCTATTGAATCGTTCGATGCCGCCATCGCCTGTGCCGGCGTTCCCGTCTCCCATCAACCGCACCGCCAAGCGCGGTGCTTCATCGCGCTGGTGCTATCTCTTGAGTGCAAGCGGCACCGCTGGTCTTGATTCTTGACGTATCCCTGTATACCAGCAGCCTGCACGGCGCATGACATGGCTGGCACTTTGCGCCCACCAAAGGCCGCGTGGCCCATCTCTGCCGCAGCCCTTCGCGACCCTGATCGCGCGGCCATCCTGAGCGGTAAGAAACTTCATCCCTCCCCTTCGAAGCACCGGCGCCACGCGGTGCGGGCCGACCTGAGCTGCTTTCGCCGAAGCCGCCCGCTAGCTAGAAGTGGGGCGGCGGGTCTTGCACCGGGGGTGTGCCTGGCTGCGCTGGCGGATCGACCTGGGGTGGCTCGGGCGTCCAGGGGGGCGGGGTGTCCACGGGAGGGAAGGGGGGTACGGGGGAGGGGGCGGGTACGTGGGTGTGAAGCATCGCGGTCTTTCCTTTCGAGTGGACCTGGGCAATGGCCTCACGTTATCGCCTTCCCGTGGCGCTTTGTGCCAGCCAACACGCCGACCCGGCCTCAGCCTCGTGCGATAGGCCCGGGCAGGGGCCGTTACGTCTCGACAGGCAAGTTGCTTGCGTTGTCAGCGCGTAACGCCGATAGGGGCCTACGATGCTTCTGTCAGGCTCTCTCCCTGACACCTCCCCTCCTCTTGCTTTTTTCATGCGAGAGTTCGGCCCGCCTGGTGCGGGCTTTTTTTTGCCTGGGCTGGGGGCCTCCCCACGCGCGCCGCGCGCCTGCCCCTGGGGTGCAACGCCTGCCACTGCGGGCAGGCGTCAGCCCACGTCCGGAGCGGGTGAGGCGGCACCTGCGGGCACCGGGGGGCTGCCTTGCCCGTGCAGGCGCACCTGTGGGAGGCAGTCGGGATGCTCGCGCTGGATGAAGGTCATCAGTGCCTCGCGCACGCGGCACCGCAGGTCGAAGGCCAGGCCCGAAGAGCGCGCGGAAACCAGCACGCGTATCTGGAGGGTGCGCTCGGTCACGTCGGTCAACTGAAGAATGCCGACGCGCCGGTCCCATTCGGGGGCCGCCTCCAGCACGCGCTGCAATTCGGCGCGCAGGGGATCGAGCGGCAGGCGGTAGTCGGCGAAGAGGAACACGGTGCCCAGAATCTCGGAACTGGTGCGCGTCCAGTTCTGGAACGGGTGTTCGATGAACCACTGCAGCGGAATGATCAGGCGCCGTTCGTCCCAGATGCGCAACACCACATAGGTGCCGGTGATCTCTTCCACGCGGCCCCATTCGCCCTCGATGATGAGCACGTCGTCGATGCGAAGCGGCTGGGCCAGCGCGATCTGCAGGCCCGCGATCATGTTGCTGAACACCGGGCGCGCTGCGATGCCGGCGACGATGCCCACCACGCCGGCCGATGCCAGCAGGCTGGCGCCCACCTGCCGCGCCCCTGGAACGGTCATGAGCATGAGGGCCACGCCGGCCATCACCACGCCGGTCATCGCGGTGCGAGACAACACGCGTGCCTGCGTGGCGATGCGCCGCGCCGTGAGGTTGTCCTCCACGTCCGCAGGATGCTGCGCGATGATGCCATTGGCAAGTCCGCCAATGGCCGCGATCAGCAGCCAGCACGCTCCGCCGATCACCAGCAGGCCGTTGAGATGCCGCACGCTGCCGATGTACCTCAAGTCGTCGCTGGCCGCCTGCCAGACGAGCTGGAGCGCGATCAGCGGCAGCAGAACCCGCATGACGGGAATGCAGGCGATGACCACCGCGCGCACCACCGGAACCGGGGCCGTGGCACGGCGCAGCACCACCGCGGCGATGCGGTGGGCCATGGCGGCGACGGCCACGGCCAGGAGGGCGGCGAGGGCGGTGGCAGACCAGGGAGACAGGTGAAGTCCTTCGGGCATGGCTGGGCAGGGTGGGGCGAGGCCGCGAACGGCAGATGGGCGGGAACAGCGACTCTCGCATCGGCACCGGGCGCTGTCTGTCGGACGGGGCGCCGCGCCTGTTCGCCGTGCATGCGCGTGGGCCCCGCCGTGGGCTGCCGGCAAGCGGGTGCACAACCCGTTGCAGGCGCTCCTGCGGCAGCGGTGGACAAGTTGCCATCAGGGTATTCCTTTGCAATTGCCGGGGCTCTCCCTCCCTAGAATGTGTTGCACTGCAATACATGGGTTTCCGAGCCCGAGGAGTTCGTTGTGTCCGAACAGAAAAGTGCCGCGTCCAAATCGGCCCAGCGCGTGATCAAGAAGTACCCCAACCGTCGTCTGTACGACACGGATACCTCCACCTACATCACGCTGGCGGAAGTGCGCCATCTGGTGATGGACCACCAGAGCGTGGTGGTGCGCGACGCCAAGACGGGCGAGGACCTCACGCGCAGCATCCTGCTGCAGATCATCCTGGAGGAGGAGGCCGGCGGCGCACCCATGTTCACCGAGGCCGTGCTGGCCAACATCATCCGTTTCTATGGCCATGCCATGCAGGGCTTCATGGGGGCCTACCTGGAGAAGAACGTCCAGGCTTTCACCGACATCCAGGCCAAGCTGGCCGAGCAGTCGCAAAGCGTGACCCCGGAGATGTGGGCGCAGTTCATGAGCCTGCAGTCGCCCATGCTCAAGGGCATGATGGGCAACTACGTGGAGCAGTCGCAGTCCATGCTCACGCAGATGCAGGAGCAGATGCAAAAGCAGACGGAGCAGATGCTGGGCGCCTTCGGCATCAAAAGATAGCCCCCTGAGTCACTGGCGACGCGGATTCCACGGCGTCCGCTGGCCCCGGGCGCGCCGGTTTCACGGGCCGCCGGGCACGGCAAACGTTCGGGAAATGGGCAATCCCACCCTGTTGCACGCCGGAACTGGGACAATACGGGGATATGAGCGAAGTACTGTCCCCCACGAAAACACCCAAAGTCGGTTTTGTGAGCCTTGGCTGCCCCAAGGCCCTCACGGATTCCGAGCTGATCCTCACGCAGCTGAGCGCCGAGGGTTATGAAACCTCCAAGACCTTCCACGGGGCTGACCTCGTCATCGTCAACACCTGCGGCTTCATCGACGATGCCGTGAAGGAAAGCCTGGACACGATTGGCGAGGCCCTGGCCGAGAACGGCCGGGTGATCGTCACCGGCTGCCTGGGCGCGCGCGCGGGCGAGGATGGCGGCAACATGGTGCGCCAGATGCACCCCAGCGTGCTGGCCGTGACCGGCCCGCACGCCACGCAGGAGGTGATGGACGCTGTCCACCTGAACCTGCCCAAGCCGCACGACCCCTTCATCGACCTGGTGCCCGGCAACTTCGGCATCGCGGGCATCAAGCTCACGCCCAAGCACTACGCCTACCTCAAGATCAGCGAGGGCTGCAACCACCGCTGCACCTTCTGCATCATCCCCTCGATGCGCGGCGACCTGGTGTCGCGCCCCATCGGCGACGTGCTGAGCGAGGCCAAGGCCCTGTTCGAAGGCGGCGTGAAGGAGCTCTTGGTGATCAGCCAGGACACGTCTGCCTACGGCGTGGACGTGAAGTACCGCACCGGCTTCTGGGACGGCAAGCCCGTCAAGACCCGCATGCTGGAGCTGGTGCAGACCCTGGGCGAGATCGCCGAGCCCTACGGCGCCTGGGTGCGGCTGCACTATGTGTACCCCTACCCGAGCGTGGACGAGGTGCTGCCGCTCATGGCCACGGGCAAGGTGCTGCCGTACCTGGACGTGCCGCTGCAGCACAGCCACCCCGATGTCCTGAAGCGCATGAAGCGCCCGGCCAGCGGCGAGCGCAACCTGGAGCGCATCCAGCGCTGGCGCGAGGTGTGCCCGGAGCTGGTCATCCGCAGCACCTTCATCGCCGGCTTCCCCGGTGAGACGGAAGAAGAGTTCGCGCACCTGCTGGACTTCGTGCGCGAGGCGCAGATCGACCGCGCGGGCTGCTTTGCCTACAGCGACGTGAACGGCGCTGCCGCCAACGAACTGCCCGGCATGCTGCCCATGGACGTGCGCGAGGAACGCCGCGCCCGCTTCATGGCCGTGGCCGAAGAGGTCTCCATCGCCCGCCTGCAGCGCCGTGTGGGCGCCACCATGCAGGTGCTGGTCGACTCCGCCCCGGGCCTGGGCCGCAAGGGCGGCGTGGGCCGCACCTACGCCGATGCGCCCGAGATCGACGGCACGGTGCAGCTGCTGCCGCCCGAGAAGATCAGCAAGACCATGAAGGTGGGCGAGTTCACCAGGGCCCGCATCGTGGGCGTGCGCGGGCACGACCTGGTGGCACAGCCTATCTGAATGGGTGATTGAAAAAAGTGAGCTGCTAGCGCTGGTGTGTAGCGGGTTTCAGGGTGTTTTCTCCTGGGAACCTATAGGCAGCAGGCGGCGGCAGCTCATTTTTTGATAGGGCCGTGGGGCAGGCCCCCATGAAAAAAGGCTTCCCGAGGGAAGCCTTTTTGCTGGGTGCCACACGATGCTTACACGCGCTTGCGGTATTCGCCGGTGCGGGTGTCGATTTCGATCTTGTCGCCTTGCGAGACGAACAGGGGCACGGGCACTTCGAAGCCGGTGGCGATCTTGGCGGGCTTGAGCACCTTGCCGGACGTGTCGCCCTTGACGGCGGGCTCGGTCCAGGTGATTTCGCGCTCCACGCTGGTGGGCAGTTCGACCGAGATGGCCTTGCCGTCGTAGAACACCACTTCCAGGGACATGCCGTCTTCCAGGTAGTTCAGTGCGTCGCCCATGTTCTCGGCTTCGACTTCGTACTGGTTGAACTCGGTGTCCATGCAGACATACATGGGGTCGGCGAAGTAGGAGTAGGTGCACTCCTTCTTGTCCAGGATCACGTTGTCGATCTTGTCGTCGGCCTTGAACACGTTTTCGGTGCCGAAGTTGCCGATCAGGCTCTTGAGCTTCATGCGCACGGTGGCGGCACCGCGGCCGCCGCGGGCGTATTCGGTCTTCAGGACCACCATGGGGTCCTTGCCGTGCATGATGACGTTGCCGGCGCGGATTTCTTGAGCGATTTTCATAGCAAGTTGCTTGGGTTGGGGCCGCTCAACGCGCGGGCCGGCAAATTCGCTGGGTGGACCAGCTGGTTTTGCCCTGCCGATGCATGTTCCGCGGCGGGAATGCGCCAGGGCTGGACACCGGTGTGCCGCCCCTGTTTTGCGCAAAGCCCTGGATTTTACCGTTTTTCAGCGACAAAGCCCAAAAGCTGTGCGACGAGATTGTCCTGCGTCAGCAGCCGTGCACGGGCCGCCTGGATGCACGCGGTCCATTCCGCCAGGGTGGCGTCATCGGGCCACTGCAGCGCAGCCTGGTCCAGTCCGTTCCAGGTGGCATGAAACCGCCGCAGCGAAGGCGGCGCCTGCAGCCAGTCCAGGAACGCCCGCAGCTTGTCGTGGTGCGCGTTGTCGTGCTGGGGATAGATCTGCCAGACCAGCGCCTGCCCGGCCCAGAGTGCGCGCACCAGCGAGTCCTCGCCCCGCACGGCGTTGAAGTCGCAGGCCCACAGCATCTCGTCGAAGGCGGGCTGGGGCCGGTGGGGCAGGTATGAAATGCAGAGCTGCTCGCGCTTGTCGGACAAGGGCTGGCGGTCAATTTGGCTCGTCGTCTTGGCGCTGTCTTCCGCCAGCGCTGCCCGCACGGCGGCGGTGGGGCGACCGGGTGTGACGAGCAACTGCGTGGGCTGTGCCTGGCTGTGGCGCAGCAGCTCAGGCAGGGCGGCGGGTTCGTAGCAGAATAGCGAAACCCAGCGCTGCTCTGGGCCGCCATGGCCCAGGCCGAACGCCGACGCGTGCCGTGCACGCCAGGCGCTGCGGTCAAACACCACGCGCCGTGCCATCAGGCCGGGCTCGCGCAGCAGCCCGCCCGTGCCGGGGGTGAAGCCGGGATAGAAGAACCAGCGTGTCCAGCCGGCAGCGGGGCCGGACGAGAGGAGCGAGGAGAGCCTGTGATGGCGCTCCACATAGCTTTCAGCCGACAGGTATTCCAGATTGATCCAGACCGGTTTTGGGTGCTTTGGGCTCATGGCGCTTGATTGGCAAGCGCTGTAAGCTATGAATTCAGGAGCAATATCGCAACCGAACGCTTCCACCATCACATCGGGTGGCGGCTCGCCGGGGCCGGGCGGTGGCGAGCCCCAGGCGCGCAGCTCCACGCCGGGGCAGCCTGTGGGAGCCATCCATTGCAAGGCCGAGGCGTCGTCCACCCACAGCCGAACGCGGTGGCCCAGGCCGGCCAGCTGCGCCACCAGGCGCCAGCACACGCCAATGTCGCCAAAGTTGTCGATCACGCGGCAGAACACGTCCCACTGCAGGGGGGCGGAAGACTGGGTCATGGGGCGGGGGGGGATGGCGGGGGGCTGCGCAGGTGATCGACCAGCAGCCGGGCGACGCTGGAGAGCGCCTCTTCCGAGCGCACGCACAGCGCCAGCCGCCGGTGTGCCCAGGGCTCGTTCAGCGTGAGGGTGCGCACGGCCAGCTTGCCCTGGTACAGCGCGGCGCTGCCGCGCGGCATCACGCCCACGCCCAGGCCGGCGTTGACCATGAGGCACAGCGCGTCGTAGCTGGTCACCTGGATGCGCAGGCGCAGGGGCAGCCCCGCCGCGGAGGCCGCCCGGGCCAACTGGTTGTTGATGGCGCTGTTGGGGTGGGCACCCACGAAGTCGAACGGGAGGGCATCGGCCAGCCGCACCGCCTTGCGGCGCGCCAGCGCGTGGCCGGTGGGAACCACCAGCACCAGTTCGTCGGTGCGGTAGGGCAGCAGCGTCACGCGCTCGCCGTAGTGGCCTTCGTTGAGGATGCCCACGTCGGCCGCGTTCTCGGCCACGGAATGGGCGATGGCACTGCTGATCTGCTCCTGCAGGCGCACATCCACCTGCGGGTGCAGCGCCATGAAGCTCTGCAGCTCGGCCGGCAGGAACTGCGTGATGGCCGAGATGTTGGCCACCACGCGCACATGGCCGCGCACGCCCGTGCCGTAGTCATGCATCTGCGTGGCAATGCCGTCCAGGTCGTTGAGCACGCCCCGTGCCATGTTCAGCAGCGCAAACGCGGCGGCGGTGGGCTCGGTGCCCTTGTTGCTGCGGGTGAACAGCTCCACGCGCAGGGCCGCCTCCAGGTCGGCCAGGCGGCGGCTCACGGCCGAGGCGGCCAGGTGCTCGCGCGCGGCGGCGGCGGCGATGGTGTTTTCTTCCATCACGGCCACGAACAGGCGCAGGGAGACGGGGTCGAGTTTCATGGACCGTGGATGGTACCCCGCCATGCTGGTTTGCGATGGCAGCTTCGTGCTTGAGCGATTTACGGCGCCGCGCGTGCTGCGCATGATTCGCGCACACCGGCCCGGAGCGAGGCCGCAGGAGACTGTATTTCCATGGATTCCGTTGCTTCCCCCGCCGCGCTGCAAGGCGTGCGCGTCATCGAAATGGGCCAGCTCATCGCCGGGCCCTTCTGCGGCAAGACGCTGGGCGAGTTCGGCGCCGACGTGATCAAGATCGAGGCCCCCGAGACAGGCGACCCCCTGCGCAACTGGCGCCTCATCAAGGAGGGCACCTCCGTCTGGTGGCAAGTGCAGTCGCGCAACAAGCGCTCGGTGGCACTCGACCTGCGCCAGAAGGAAGGCCAGGACATCGCCCGCCAGCTCATCGCCGAGGCGGACGTGCTCGTCGAGAACTTCCGCCCCGGCACGCTCGAAGGCTGGGGCATGTCGCCCCAGGAGCTGCACGCGCTCAACCCCGGCCTGGTCATGCTGCGCATTTCGGGCTACGGCCAGACGGGGCCGTACCGCGACCTGCCGGGCTTTGGTGCCATTGGCGAGGCCATGGGCGGCCTGCGCCACCTCACGGGCGAGCCCGGCCGCGTGCCGGTGCGCGTGGGCGTGTCGATCGGCGACACGCTGGCGGCGCTGCACGGCACCATCGGCGTGCTCACGGCGCTGTACCACCGCAAGGTCAACGGCGGCCAGGGCCAGGTGATCGACGTGGCGCTGCACGAGGCGGTGTTCAACGTGATGGAAAGCCTGATCCCCGAATACAGCGCCTTCGGTGCCGTGCGCGAGGCCGCGGGCAGTGCGCTGCCGGGCATCGCGCCGTCCAACGCCTACCCCTGTACCGACGGCTGGGTGCTGGTGGCGGGCAATGGCGACAGCATCTTCAAGCGCCTGATGGACGCGATTGGCCGGCCCGACCTGGGCGCCGCGCCCGACCTGGCCAACAACACCGGCCGCGTGGCCCGCGTGGAAGAAATCGACGCCGCCATCGGCGCCTGGAGCGCGCAGCGCACGGTGCAGCAGGTGCTGGACGCCCTGGGCGCTGCCCGCGTGCCCGCCGGCAAGGTCTACACCGCCAAGGACATTGCGCAAGACCCGCACTACCGCGCCCGCGACATGCTGCTCACGCAACAGACGCGCGACGGCTACAGCGTGGAGGTGCCCGGCATCGTACCCAAGCTCTCGGCCACGCCGGGCAGCATCCGCAGCAGCGCTCCGCACCTGGGCGACGACACCGATGCGGTGCTGGCCGAGGCAGGCCTCACGGCCGAACAGATTGCGCTGCTGCGCAGCAAGGGGGTGATTCAATGAGTGCATCCAATACGGTGTGGCAGGGCGCAGGCCGCCGCATCCACATGCAGGAAGTCGGCCTGCGCGACGGCCTGCAGATGGAGAAGGCCTTTGTGCCCACGGCCGACAAGATCGCGCTGTGCAATGCGTTGTCGGCAGCGGGTCTGGCCAAGATCGAGGTGACTTCGTTCACATCGCCCACCGCCATCCCCGCGCTCAAGGATGCCGAGGTCGTGATGCGCGAGATCACGCGCCGCCCTGGCACGGTCTACACCGCGCTGGTGCCCAATCTGCGCGGTGCGGAGCGCGCCATCGAGTCGCGCACGGACGAGCTGAATCTCGTCATGTCGGTGAGTGCCACGCACAACCTGGCTAACCTGCGCATGACGCCGGAACAGTCGTTCGCGGCGCTGGCGCAGGTGGTGGCCCTGGCGCAGGGCGCCAAAGTGGCGGTGAATGTGTCGCTGTCGTGTGTGTTTGGCTGCCCCATGGAAGGTGACGTGCCCCAGGCCGATGCGTTCGGCTGGGTGCAGCGTTTTGTGGATCGGGGCGTGCGTGGCATCACGCTGTGCGACACCACGGGCATGGCCTATCCCACGCAGGTGCACGAGCTCACGGCGGCGGCCCGCGCGCGCTGGCCGGGTGTGGAGTTCACCCTGCATTTCCACAACACGCGTGGCATGGGGCTGGCCAACGTGCTGGCGGCCATTGACGCGGGTGCGGACCGGTTCGATGCCTCGCTGGGCGGCCTGGGCGGCTGCCCCTATGCGCCGGGCGCCAGCGGCAATGTGTGCAGCGAGGAGATCGTGCATGCGCTGGCGCTGATGGGTTATGACACCGGGGTGGATCTGGTGCAACTCGTGGCGGTGGCGCAGCAACTGCCTGCGCTCATCGATCACGACATTCCCAGCCAGATCGCCAAGGCGGGTCCGCGCCTGGCGCTGCACCCGGTGCCTGCCGATTTCGAGGCGATCCGCGAAAGGGCGCTTGCCCGCTGAACACGGGTGAGCCCGCATTACCCCAATAACACGAGGAGACAAACGCCATGACATTTCACACCCCGCTGTCCCGCCGCATCTTTACCGTCGCCGTGCTGTGCTCCGCCGCCTTGGCCGCGGGCGCGCAGGACAAGTACCCCTCCAAGCCCATCACCGTGGTGGTGCCCCAGGCGGCGGGCGGCGCCAACGACGCCATTGCGCGCGTGGTGGCGCAAAAGCTCGGCGAGCAACTGGGCCAGAGCGTGATCGTGGACAACCGCCCCGGCGCGGGCGGCACGCTGGCCACGGGCGCCACGGCCCGTGCGCGCAACGATGGCTATACCTTGCTGCTCACGGCCGACAGCGCCCATGTGATCGGCCCCGCGCTATACAAGAACCCGGGGTTCGATCCCGTCAAGGATTTCGCGCCCGTGGCGCCCGTGGCCACGGCGGGCTATGTGTTGGTGGCACACCCATCCTTCCCCGCCAGTACGGTGGCTGAAATGGTCGCATTGGCCAAGGCCAGCCCCGGCAAATATTCGATCGCCTCGGCCGGCAATGGCACGCTGAACCACCTGATCGGCGAGATGCTGCAGAAGGCCGCCGGCATCCAGCTGCAGCACATTCCGTACAAGGGTTCCGCCGCTGCAGCCACCGACGTGGTGGGCGGGCAGGTGCCGCTGTCGGTGCAAAGCCTGCCGTCGGCCATTGCGTTCATCAAGGCGGGCAAGCTCAAGGTGCTGGGCGTGGTCAATGAAAAACGCGTGGCGGCCTTGCCGGATGCCCCCACCATTGGCGAGACGATCAAGGGCTTTGGCCAGGCGCCCTGGTACGCGCTGTTTGCCCCGGCCGGCACGCCCGCGCCCATCGTGGCGCTGCTGCAGGCCGAGGTGGCCCGCGCGCTGGAGCACAAGGACGTGGTGGACAAGCTGGCCACCGTGGGCTGCGAGCCCTTCAAGGGCACGGCGGCGCAGCTGGCCGCGCTGGTGCAATCCGATCTGCCCAAGTGGAGCCGTGTCGTCAAGGACACGGGGGCGACGGTCGATTGAGGGGCGGCCGCCGCCCCTTTCGGCTTTTCACTTTTTTGGGGGTCAAACCCTTCGCAACAACGACAACGGAGACATCGCGTTCATGAACACAACCCGCAAACAATTCACCATCCTGGCCCTCGCGGCCCTGGGCACCTGCTGTGTTGGCAGCGTGGGGGCGCAGGGCGCTTACCCGTCCAGGAACGTGACCCTGGTGGTGCCCACCGCCGCCGGCGGCACCACGGACCTGTCGGCCCGCATGCTGGCGCAGGCGCTGGCGCCCGTGCTCGGCCAGTCGGTGGTGGTGGACAACAAGGGCGGCGGCAACGGCAACATCGCGGCATCCGCCGTGAAGCGCGCCGAGGCCGACGGCTACACGCTGCTGATGCAGTACTCCGGCTACCACGTGATCTCGCCCCACATCACCAGGCAAAAGCAGTGGGAGCAAGGCGACTTCCAACCCGTGGCCAACGTGATCTCGGCCCCGCAGATCATCGTGGTGCGCAACGACCTGCCCGTGAAGACGCTGGCCGAGCTCATCGCCTACGCCAAGGCCAACCCGGGCAAGCTCAACTACGCCTCGTCGGGCAATGGTTCGCTGCAGCATGTGACCGGCGCCATGCTGGAGCAGCAGGGCGGCGTGAAGATGGTGCACGTGCCCTACAAGGGCACGGGCCCCGCGCTGCAGGACCTGCTGGGCGGCCAGGTGGACCTGACTTTCGGCACCGCGCCCCCGTTCATGCCCCACATCGCCAGCGGCAAGCTGCGCGTGCTGGCCGTGACCGGCAAGCAGCGCCTGCCCAGCCTGCCCGACGTGCCCACCACCGCCGAGGCGGGCTACCCCAAGGTCGATGCCACCTCGTGGTTCGCGGTGTTCGCCCCGGCCGCCGTGCCCAAGGCCGTGGTGGACAAGCTCACGGCCGACATCCGCACCGTGGTGCAGAACCCGGCCTTCCAGCAGAAGGCCCAGGAGCAGGGCGCCACGGCCGACTACCAGTCGCCCCCGCAGCTGGGCGAGAAGGTCAAGGCCGACCTGGCCAACTGGGCCTCGGTGGTGAAGACCTCGAAGATCGAAGCGGAATAAGGATCAAATTGGTCTTCGGTGCTTGATTGACAAGCGCAAGTAGCTATCATTTGTGTAGCATTTCGGGGGGAGGTGGCTGTGCGCTGTCCTGCGCGCAGCCACAATATGCGGCATGTCTGATGTGCATTCCGAAGAACTGCTGGCGCAGGTGGCTGCGCTGCCCGCGCTGCCCGGTGTCTACCGCTATTTCGACGCCCAGGGCGCGCTGCTGTATGTGGGCAAGGCGCGCCACCTCAAGCGCCGCGTATCGAGCTACTTCACCAAGAACCATGGCGGCACGCGCATCGGCCACATGGTCGGCAAGATCGTGCGCATGGAGACCACGGTGGTGCGCTCCGAGGCCGAGGCGCTGCTGCTCGAAAACAACCTGATCAAGACGCTGAACCCCAAGTTCAACATCCTGTTCCGCGACGACAAGAGCTATCCCTATCTCAAGATCACCGGCACGCCGGGGGCTGCCGGGGCGGGCCGCGGGGATTCGCCCTCGCAGGTTTTTCCGCGCATGGCGTACTACCGGGGCGCCGTGGACAAGAAGCACCGCTACTTCGGCCCGTACCCCAGCGCCTGGGCGGTGAAGGAGTCCATCCAGCTGCTGCAGAAGGTGTTCCGCCTGCGCACCTGCGAGGACACGGTGTTCGCCAACCGCACGCGGCCCTGCCTGCTGTACCAGATCAAGCGCTGCACGGGGCCGTGTGTCAACCTGATATCGCCCGAAGCCTATGCCGCCGACGTTGCGCATGCCGAGGCCCTGCTGCGCGGCGAGACGCAGGAGGTGCTGCAGGCCATGGAGGCGCGCATGATGGCGCACTCCGGCCAGCTTGAGTTCGAGCAGGCCGCCGAGGTGCGCAACCAGATCCAGGCGCTGTCGCGCGTGCTGCACCAGCAGTCCATCGAGATTGCGGACGACAAGGATGTGGACATCCTGGCCGTGCGGGTGTTGGGCGGCCGTGCCTGCGTGAACCTGGCCATGGTGCGTGGCGGGCGGCATCTGGGCGACCGCCCGTACTTCCCCGTGCATGTGGAGGACGCCGCGGCCGTGTTCGAGGAAGAGGGGGGCGAAGGCGCCGACGACGCCACCCCCAACCGCGTCGCCCGCCGCGTGGAGGTGCTGGTGCTCGAGGCCTTCATTGCACAGCACTACATCGGCGTGCCCGTGCCCCCGGTACTCGTCACCAGCGAGCCGGTGGACAAGGCGCTGCTGGAAGCCCTGGGGGACCAGTGCGGCCTGCGCGTGACCGCCGTGCACCAGCCCCGCGAGCAGCGGCGCGCCTGGCTGGACATGGCGCAAAAGAACGCCGACCTGCAGCTGGCGCGCCTGCTGGCGGAAGAGGGCTCGCAGCAGGCGCGCACGCGCGCCCTGGCCGAAGCGCTGGACCTGCCGCCCGAGGACCTGGACCAGCTCACCATCGAGTGCTTCGACATCTCGCACACGGCCGGCGAGTCCACCCAGGCCTCGTGCGTGGTGTTCCACCACCACAAGATGCAGAGCAGCGAATACCGCCGCTACAAGATCGAAGGCATCACCGGGGGCGACGACTACGCCGCCATGCGGCAGGTGCTCACGCGCCGCTACAGCAAGGTGGCCGAAGCCGCGCGCGAGGCGGGGGGCATCGACTTTGCGGCCAACCCGGCGCCAGGGGCCGGCGAGCCCGTTCAGCCCCGGGGCGTGGCCCGCCTGCCCGACCTGGTGCTGATCGACGGCGGCAAGGGCCAGGTGGGCGTGGCGCGCGAGGTGTTCACCGCGCTGGGGCTGGACCTCACCCGCATCGTGGGCGTGGAAAAGGGCGAAGGCCGCAAGGTGGGCCTGGAGGAGCTGGTGTTCGCCGACGGGCGCGAGAAGGTCTACCTGGGCAAGGACTCGGCCGCGCTGATGCTGGTGGCCCAGATCCGCGACGAGGCCCACCGCTTCGCGATCACCGGCATGCGCGCGGCTCGCGCCAAGGTGCGCGTGGGCGGGGGCCAACTGGAGGAGATCGCGGGAGTGGGCCCCAAGAAGCGCGCCCGGCTGCTGCAGCGCTTTGGCGGTGTGCGGGGCGTGGCATCGGCCAGCGTGGAAGACCTGGCCACGGTGGACGGCATTTCGCGCGAGCTCGCCGAGGAAATCTACCGCGCATTGCGCTAGACGCCGTGCTGATCGCGGCGCACCCGGAGTTCCCGGTGCCGCCGTGACACAATCGCCGCCATGTTCTGGACTATCCCCACCTTGATGACCTGGACGCGCATCGTCGCGATACCTTTGATCGTGGGGGTGTTCTATGCGCCGCTGGACCCCGCCACGCGCAACCTGATCGCCACCGTGATGTTCGTGGTGTTTGCCGCCACCGACTGGCTGGACGGCTATCTGGCCCGCAAGCTGAACCAGACCTCGTCCTTTGGCGCCTTCCTGGACCCGGTGGCCGACAAGTTCCTGGTCTGCGCGTCGCTCCTGGTGCTGGTCCATCTGCAGCGCGCCGATGTGTTCGTGGCGCTCATCATCATCGGGCGCGAGATCGCCATCTCGGCCCTGCGCGAGTGGATGGCGCAGATCGGCGCGAGCAAGAGCGTGGCCGTGCACATGATCGGCAAGGTCAAGACGACGGTGCAGATGATCGCCATCCCGTTCCTGCTGTACGACGGGCGTCTGTTCGGAATGATCGACACCGGGGTGTGGGGCACCTGGCTGATCTGGGCATCCGCCGTGCTCACGGTCTGGTCCATGGTCTACTACCTGCAAAAGGCATTGCCCGAGATCCGCGCGCGCGTGAAGTGACATGGAACCGTGGGCCGCAGGCGCCATGGCCTGGGCCAGGCCCGACTTTTCGCCCCCTTTCGGCGCGCGCCCAGGCCGGGGCGCCGGCTCCCTGGGGGGCGGGGGCCGCGTACTTCTTGTCACCCCGCCGACGCCCTGCATTCCGGTGCGCGGCAACGTGTTTCAGCCCGCCGTGCAGTGCTGGAACTGGGGTGTCAATACGGAATGCTGCCCATACGGCATGTTTGAGACAAAAACGCCCCACAAGCCCTGTCGCAGCGTGAAATACGACTAGAATTCGACGCAACGCTGCTCCAAAGCAGCGTGTTGTATTGACACCCGGAAACTCGATGGCTTTAATCTGATGCAGCAGCCACTGCTGTGTATGCCAGTCATTCCCCCGTCTGTTTTCAACCAGCCCTTGGCTGTGCTTTCGGACGTGTGAAGACCAGATATCCGCGAGACATTCCATCAACTCTTTTCCGAGAGGCTTCTTGTGAACAAAACCGAACTGATTGAGCACATCGCTACCAACGCCGACATCTCCAAGGCCGCTGCTGCTCGTGCCCTGGAATCCACGATCGAGGCCGTCAAGAAGACCCTGAAGAAGGGCGGCACCGTTTCGCTCGTCGGTTTCGGCACTTTTGCGGTCGGCAAGCGCGCTGCCCGCACGGGCCGCAATCCCCGCACGGGCGCAACGATTAAAATCAAAGCTGCTAAAGTTCCGAAGTTTCGTCCTGGCAAGGCATTGAAAGATGCCTTGAACTGAGGATCAGTTTAGGTGGGGTCCTTAGCTCAGTTGGTAGAGCGGCTCCTTTACACGGAGTAGGTCGGCGGTTCGAGACCGTCAGGACCCACCATCACCGAACAAAGGCGAACGCAAGTTCGCCTTTTGTTTTTTGCCTTCTGAAAGATCGACCATGTTTGAATCCATCCGCAAGCACTCCAAGATCGTCATGGTCTTATTGTTCTTGCTGATCATTCCATCGTTTGTGCTGGTGGGCATTGACAGCAACTACTTCTCTGAAAAGAGCCCTGTGGTCGCGCGCGTCGATGGCAACAAGATCAACCAGACCGACTGGGACAACGCACATCGCATGGAGACTGACCGCGTGCGCGCGCAGTCTCCCTCGGTCGATCCCAAGCTCCTGGACTCGCCGCAGGCCCGCTATGCCACGCTGGAGCGGCTGGTGCGCGACCGGGTACTGGCCGCCGCCGCGAAGGACATGCATCTGGTGACGAGCGACTCGCGCCTGGCCCGCAGCCTGCAGGAGATCCCCGCGATCGCCGGGCTCAAGCGCGCGGACGGCACGCTCGATGCGGAGGCCTACCGGGCCCTGGTGGGTACGCAAGGCCTGACACCCGAAGGCTTCGAGGCGAACGTACGGCGTGATCTTTCCACCAGCCAGGTCCTTGGCGGCGTGATGGGTTCGGTGTTCGGCACCAATGCCCAGGTCAAGGTCGCGCTGGATTCGCTGTACGAGCAGCGCGAAGTCCAGGTGGCCCGTTTCAAGTCCACGGACTTCGCCGGCAAGGTGGTGCCCACGGATGCGGACCTGGAGGCGTACTACAAGACCCACTCCGCCCAGTTCCAGCAACTGGAGCAGGCCGCGGTGGAGTACGTGGTGCTGGACCTCGACAGCGTGCGTTCCGGCATCACGCTCAATGAGGATGATCTGCGCACCTACTACAAGGAAAACGTGGCGCGCATGGCAGGCAAGGAAGAGCGCCGTGCCAGCCACATCCTGATCAATGCCCCCAAGGAGGCCTCTTCGGCCGACCGCGAGAAGGCCAAGGCCCGCGCCACCGAACTGCTGGCACAAGTGCGCAAGGCGCCCGCCACGTTCGCGGAGGTTGCCAAGAAAGCTTCGGACGACAAGGGCTCGGCCACGGGCGGCGGCGACCTGAATTTCTTTGGGCGTGGCGCCATGGTCAAACCGTTTGAAGACGCGGCCTTTGCGCTCAAGAAGGGCGACATCAGCGATGTGGTGGAAACAGACTTCGGCTACCACATCATTCAGCTGACCGACATCAAGGCGCCCCGCCAGCCTTCCTTCGAAGAGCTGCGCCCCGCCATGGAGGCGGAGCTCAAGCAGCAGCAGGCCCAGCGCAAGTTCGCGGAAGTGGCCGAAGCGTTCACCAATGGTGTGTACGAGCAGGCTGACAGCCTCAAGCCGGTGGCCGACAAGCTCAAGCTGAAGGTGCAGGCGGCATCCGGCATCACCCGCACGCCCGCGCCCGGTGCGGCTGGCCCGCTGGCCAATGCCAAATTCCTCGAAGCCCTGTTTTCTTCGGACTCGCTGCAGAACAAGCGCAATACCGAGGCCGTGGAAGTCGGGCCCAGCCAGATGGCAGCCGGCCGCGTGGTGCAGTACACCCCCGCCAGGACACTGCCGCTGGAAGAGGTTCGCGCCCGCGTGCGGGAGCTTTACATTGGGCAGAAGGCCTCGGAGCTGGCGCGCAAGGAAGGCGAAGCCAAGCTGGCAGCGTGGAAGGCGACTCCGTCCAGCGCCAGTGGCTTGAGCGCCCCTGTCCAGATTTCACGCGAGCAGGTGCAGGGCCTGCCCCGGCCGGTGATTGATGCCGCGCTGCACACACCCACGGAACCCCTGCCGGCCTGGACTGGCGTGGACCTGGGGGCTGAAGGCTACGCGGTGGTGAAGGTCAACCGTGTTGTGCCACGCCAGGCCCCCGATGCGCAGCGTGCCCAGCAAGAACGTCAGCAATACCTGCAATGGTGGGCATCGGCCGAGGGCCAGGCGTACTACGAGATGCTGAAGAAGCGCTTCAAGGCAGAGATCAAGGCGCCTCGTCCGTCCGCCCTGGCACAAGCTACCGCAGAAAATTGATCAAATTGGCCGTGGGATGAAAATCCCAGGCTATAATACAAAGCTACGGTGGCTGTAGCTCAGTTGGTAGAGTCCAGGATTGTGATTCCTGTTGTCGTGGGTTCGAGCCCCATCAGCCACCCCAAACATGCAAAAGCGCTGCAACGATAGTTGCAGCGCTTTTTTGCTTTTGAGGCCCGCAACGGAGTTTTCGGTCACCAGCTCGCCCCAGGCGGGGGCATCTTGGTGGCTGAAGGCCTCAGTGGTTGCCGCAGATCTTGTGGCACAGCGCATACTGTGCCTTCATTCCTTTTCGGAGCCTTCCATGAGCCTTGTGATCCGCGATGCGTCGCCCAGTGAAAAGCGTGGCAACGCCATGTCCGCAGCCCTTGCCAAGGAGCAACTGGAGTACGCGGTCCAGATCGTGCGCGAGGTTCTACCCCAGAGCGCGGGAGATGGCGCCTTGATCGGAGCGGTGGTGCAGGCCATTGCCATGAACTACGCGGCAGTTCCTCAGCCCAACCGATAGTGGTTCCCGCTGTCCGGGGCATGGGGCTGCCCGGGCAGGTGGGTGCGAAACCGCATGGATGCCTTTGTGGCCTGTGCCTTGCTTTTTGCAGAGGGGCTTGGTACAGCGCCTGGCCTGTAAAGGAAGCTGGCCTGCCCGGAGGGACTCGAACCCCCGACCTATAGCTTAGAAGGCTATTGCTCTATCCAGTTGAGCTACGGGCAGATAGATGGAGATGGGCTTTTGGCGCACGGGGGCCTACTTGCCTTGCGGAAATCTTCCGCAACCGCGCGATTGCGCAGAACGTGGATCATAACCCGTGGCCAGTGCTGCCCTGGACAGCCCCGCCCGCGCTGATGCGGTGGTAGCAGGGGCAAGGCGGATGCGGTTATAACGAGGCCACACGCGCTCGCCATCCATTTCCTCGATCTGGCCACACCATGCCCCACAGCGTCACGCTCATACACACCATTGCTGCTGCGCTGGGGCTTGCTTTGGCGTTGGGTTTCGTGGCCGCGCGGTTGCGGCTGCCCGCGCTGGTCGGGTATCTGCTGGCGGGGGTGGTGATCGGACCTTTTACACCCGGTTTTGTGGCGGATGCAGCGATGGCCAGCCAGCTGGCAGAAATTGGTGTGATGCTGCTGATGTTTGGCGTCGGCCTGCATTTCTCCCTGGGGGATCTGCTGGCCGTGCGAAAAATCGCCGTGCCCGGGGCTGTGGTGCAGATGATGGTGGCCACCGCGCTCGGCATGGCGCTGGCCACCTGGTGGGGATGGGGGCTGGGCGGTGCCCTGGTGTTTGGCCTTGCGCTGTCGGTGGCCAGCACGGTGGTGCTTTTGCGTGCCCTTGAAAGCCTGGGTATTCTGGACAGCCACACAGGCCGCATTGCCGTGGGCTGGCTCGTGGTGGAAGACCTGGCCATGGTGCTGGTGCTGGTCTTGCTGCCGCCACTTGCCGGCTGGCTGGGCGGCAGCGGACCCGATGGCGCCGCGGCGAAGGATGTGGATGGCGCGGCACTGTGGCAGGCCCTGGGATGGACGCTGCTGCAGGTGGGCGGCTTTGTCGCGTTGATGCTGCTGGTGGGGCGCCGCCTGTTTCCGTGGGTGCTCTGGCAGGTGGCACGCACGGGCTCGCGGGAGTTGTTCACGCTGTGCGTGGTGGCGGCCGCCGTGGGCATTGCCTTTGGCTCAGCGGCCCTGTTTGGGGTTTCGTTTGCGCTGGGGGCCTTTTTTGCCGGCATGGTGATGCGTGAATCAGAGTTCAGCCACCGGGCCGCGCAAGAATCCCTGCCGTTGCGCGACGCTTTTGCCGTGCTGTTCTTTGTCTCCGTCGGCATGCTCTTCAACCCGGCCGTGCTGTGGGACCGCCCGGTGCAGGTGCTGGCGGTGGTGGCGATCATCATGCTGGGCAAGACGCTGGCCGCGGCCGCGCTGGTCCTGGCATTTCGCTATCCGCTCAATACCGCCCTCACGGTGTCCGCGAGCCTGGCCCAGATCGGGGAGTTCTCCTTCATCCTGGTGGCGCTGGGTTCTTCGCTGGGGCTGCTGCCACCTGAAGGGGCCAGCCTCGTGCTGGCGGGGGCACTGATTTCGATGGCGCTCAACCCCATGCTGTTCCACGCCATCGCTCCCTTGCAGACCTGGCTGCGCGCTCGCTCGGAGCTGGCGCGGCGGCTGGAGCAGCGGGACGATCCGCTCGCGGAGCTCCCCATGAGCACCGACGCCCGGTATCTCGCTCGGCAGGTGGTGCTGGTGGGCTATGGCAGGGTGGGGCGCCGCGTGGCACAGGTGCTGGTTGCCAATGACATTCCATTCGTCGTGGCGGAGCAGAACCGTGAACTGGTGGAGTCATTGCGGGAAGCGGGCATTGCGGCGGTCTTTGGCGACGCCGTGGACCCCGCGGTGCTGATACAGGCCCACATCGCACGGGCCGCGATGCTGGTGATCGCAACACCGGACACGCTCAATGTGCGCCAGATCATCACTACCGCGCGCACCCTCAATCCCCACATCGAAACCGTGGTGCGCAGCCATAGCGGGGACGAGGCCCGCAGACTGGCGCAGGAATGCGACAGCACGGTGTTTCTGGCCGACGAGGCACTGGCGCAGGCCATGGCCCGCCATGTGCTGGAACGCACGGAGGCCCGCCTTGCACGCCACACCAGCCCGGCATCGCTGCACAGCCGGGTCTAGCTTGGTCTTTGAGGCCTGTAGCGCTTTGGTGGAAAGCGCTGAATGCTATGAATTGAATAGCAAATCAGTCGGTTTCTTCAAATACCAGTGCTGGAGGCGCCATGATGCGCGCCGTATTCCCCAGCTCTTCGATCAGGTGGTTGGCGAAATAGCTGTTTTGCGTGTCCGGCTCCAGCGCGGCAAGGGCCAGGTTGGCGCGGGGCTGGTTCAGCGGCACGTAGAAGCTGCCCGCGGGCACGTCGATGGCGCTGCGCACGGGCGACACCTGTACACGCACGATTCCTGCGCCACCCGCGATGGTGCCGATCACATCCTGGCGGTCGCCTGCCTCGCGGGCGGTTTCACGGTAGATGTCGGCCAGCGCGGAGCCCGGCTCGGCCACGCGCATGACCTGCAGGCCCAGCAGCCTCAGGCGCTCGACGGCGGCGGTGGAGCTGGCCGAAAGCCAGTAGCCGCAGGGCCGGGCCCGGGTCTTGGTCGGGCGCAAGGTAAGGGAGGAGTTCCAGTCCACGCGGATGGGGCGGTCTGCCCCTGTCTCCGGGTCGAGGAAGTCCAGCTCCCGCTGGGTGGGCGTGGCGGCGGCCTCGATCACGGCCTGGTCGCGGCAGGCGAGGGCACTCACATCCCGCGCGACAAAGGAGCGGACCTGCTCCAGGTTGCCGGCGCGCTCGGCCGTGCTGCGCAGCGCGCTGGCGATGGCCGTGACCTGCGAATGCACGCGGCGCTGGATGTGCATGCGCCCGATGCCCACGCCCCGTGTTTCGATCAGCAGGCTCACCGTGTTCTTCAGGCCGTTCACGTTGCGGCCCGTGTCGGGCTGTGTGCCGCCCATGGAGATGCGCTTGTCCTCCGGATTGGTCGAGGTGGTGTAGTACCAGTCGCTCGTGAGGCCCTGCGCCTTGAGCGCTGCCACCATCGGCTGGTGGTACCACTCCTGCGAGGCCTTGGTCAGGAACTCGGGGTAGTTGGCGGTGGTGGTGTATTGCAGCAGTGCGTCGTAGCGCTGGATGGCATTGAATTTTTGCAGGTAGCGGCCCACCACGGTGTATTCGTGGGCGTCCACGACGAGGATGGGGCGGTAGTCATTGACCACCTTGGCCAGCGCGCGGGCCTCCGGGGTGTTGAGCAGCAGGTGGTCGCGGTTCATGTCCACGCCATTGGCCGTGACACGCGTACCCACGGCCGCGCCGTCGGGATTGGCCCGGGGCACCACCACCACATTGATGCGGTCGAGCAGGGGCTCGAGCAGCCCCTGCACCAGTTCGCGGCTGATCACCAGCAGGGCCTCGCTGCCCGCAGGTTCGTCGCCATGCTGTTGCCCGACCAGAACGACCGTCGGCCGGCCACTCGTGTCCAGGTTGGCGGGCTCGGTGCCAGCGGCACGGGTGACCAGCAGCCCCTGGATGGGCTCCCCGCGTTGGGACGTGCCCAGATGGAGCAACTTGGCGCGCGTGGAGCCGCGGGGGGCCGGTTCAGCCAGCGAGAGCAGCCATTGGCCGAGTTCGGCATTGGTGGTGAAAGCCCGGCGGTCCGGGCCCAGGCCAGGCGTGCTGTAGGCCACGGCGGGGTCGGGGAAGCGGGCTGCCACGGCTGCGCCATAGGGCGGTGCCATGGGGCCTTCGTTTTGGACCACCAGCGCGGCGGGTGGTGGCAGGGGGCTGGCGATGGCCCCTTGACGTTGCGCCTGCGATGCCTGGCCCAGCGGCGTGGGCACCACGGTGCCCTGCTGCACACGCGGCAGCGGGGCCGGTGCGGTGGTCCTGGCGGCAGGGGTGGACGGCCAGGGGGGCAGGGGCGTGCTGGAGCAGGCCGTCAGCAGCACGGCGACCAGCAGCGCCGACGCGCGCAAGGGCATCCGCCTTGTCGAAAAGGCGGGCGCAACCAGGGCGGCAGGGGCGTCCGTTGGGTGGCGGAGAAAAGGGGAATGCATGGTCATGGTGGTTTCTGCCATTGGGAGCCTCGCGGGCGGCTTGTTACGGTGATGTTACCTGCCTGCCCCCGCCATACCGTGTCAGCGTACATCCCGTTGCAAACGCAGGGTTGACACCCGGATTGCCGCTTTTCCACGCAGTTTCACCGGCGACTCTCGAAGGCGCCTTGCCGCCCAGGCTGGGTGATCGCAGCCCCTGGGGGCTCAGCGCCGTCCCCCCCGCGAGCGCGGGCACGGGCTGTGCCATCCCGCAACCGCCGAATGCGCGCCGGGCCGCGGTGTGCCCTGCCCGCGCTTACATGCCCGGGCCGGAAGCGAGCGGGCTGGATGGAGGCTCCGCCGCCGCATGCGCGGCCGCTGGCGCCCCGGGTGCAGCCGTGGTCGCCGGCATCATTTTCAGCCGCAGCAGCGCGCGCACGAACCCGTGGTCCGAACGGGTGCGGTCGCGCCCTTCATGCAGGTGGTCATTGAAGTAGTCCACCCGCCGCACGTCGCCGATGCTGTTTCGGCCGTTGTGCACGAACTCCTCGCTCACCAGGATCTGGTCGAGCACGCTGGGCGAGCCCTGGTGGATGTGCGAGTACGCCACATCCTTCTTCAGCGCCGCGTCGCCCTGCAGGTCGTAGGCATTGAACAGGGCCACATCGCGGGCGGAGCGGTCGTAGGCGATCTCGTTCGTGGCGCAGATGAGCTGCGTTGTCACGCTGTCGGGCGTGTCGTTGAAATCCCCCATCACCACCAGCGGCACGCTGGTGCGGTGCAGCAGATCGATCACCAGGCAGCGCAGCGCCATGGCCTCCGCGCCCCGCATGATCAAGGAACGCAGGGAGGCCAATGCCATCACCTTGCGGTCGTCCCGGTCTTCCGTCGGGTTGCCCTGCGCATCCTGCAGGAATTTGGGGCGCTTGGACTTGAGGTGCGCGGTCAGCACATTCAGGCGCTGACCATGCTTCATGCGCAGCGTCAGGACCAGTGGCGGCCGCTCAAAGCGCGCATGCACCGCCAGCCCTGGTACATCCACGTGAAAGCCCGGCGGGAATTCCGGGAACGACTGCAAGGCTTCCACCTGGAGCCTCGTGGCGATGCCCACGCGTGGCGTGCCCTGTGCACCGCCATGCGTGGCGTCGTTCTCCGCCCCGGGCACGGCCACGAAGTCGTAGCGCAGGCCGCTGCGGCCGATGGCCCCCTTGAAGGCCGCGTCGTCCCATACCTCCTGCACCGCCAGCACATCGGCATTGAGCATGCGGAAGCGGTCGCCCAGCCAGGTGAGCTTGCGATCAAACTCGGCCTGGGTGTACGGATCCTGGTTCTCATAGAACAGGCGGCCCGGGTTGGCCAGGTTGAGCACGTTGCAGGTGGCCACCATCAGGGTGGCCAGGGGCTGGGGTGGGTCGTTGGGGCGCATGGGCAGAGCATCGCACAAGGATGCCGCGGCTGCGGTCCGCACCGGCTGGCAGGGTCAGAAGGCCCGCAGCGCGTCGCCCGCCAGCACATGCAGTCCGGCAGGGCCTGACCGCACGGCCCGCACGAGCGCCCGCGCCACATCGGTGCCCGGACGGGCGCGGTACTTGGCGGGAATGACCGGATCCAGCCACCTGAACAACTTGATGGAGATGGATTCGGCGGGGCGCGCTGCCTGTTGCAGGGCCTGGCGTTCCCCGATGAGCAGGGAAGGGCGCGCGATCACCAGCGTGGCAAAGCCCAGGCTCTGAAGGTCGCGCTCGACCTCGCCCTTGACGCGGTTGTAGAAGATGCCCGACTGCGCGTTGGCGCCCATGGCGGTGACCACGCCGCAGCGGGTGGCCCCGGCGGCACGCGCTGCGCGGGCGGTGGCCAGCACGGCGTCATGGTCCACGGCGCGAAAAGCGCTCTGGCTGCCCGCGGCAGCCATGGTCGTGCCCAGCGTGATGTAGACCTCGTCAATGGGCGGCAGGGCGGGCAGGGCGGCAAAGTCCACCGCGTGCAAGTGCAGGCGGGGGTGGCTCGTGGCTGGCGCGCGCCGTCCCTTGGCGTGCAGCACATGCACGGCTGCCACGCGGGGGGCGCCTGGAGCGCCCCCCGCCTCATCCGTCTCAGCGGTTAAAAGACCCGCGAGAACCGCCTGGCCCACGAGACCCGTTGCCCCGGCCACCAGAACCACCCGTGCCTCCGCCATAGCCGCCACCTCCACCGTTGCCGCCACGATAACCGCCACCACCACGGCGACCGCCGCCGCCCATGCTGTCCACGCTGGTGCGCATCGGATCAGGCTGGCCGCCCGCGCCGCCGCCGGCATGGCCGGAACTGCGGTGGCCCGGGTTGGCGTGGCCCATGTGCGTGCCCAGGTGGGCATTGGCGCGTGGAGGTTGCGAGTCGTCATAGCGGTTGCCGCCTTCGTAGCCGCCGCCACCACCACCGCCGCCGGAGCGGCCGCGTGCAGGGGCCTGGCCACCAGCGCGTGCGCTGCCGCCCTGGCCGCCACCACCGCCGGCACGGGCGCCGCGCGGGCTGTTGCTGCCACCGCCGCCGCCTGCTGCTGCGCCACCACCGGCGCGGCCGCCACGGCCGCCGCCATTGCCACCGCCGGCTGGGCGGGGGCCACGGTCACCGCCGCCGCCACCGCCGCCAGCACCCTGGCCTGCCTTGTTGGTGCGGATGCGTTCCATCATTTCGCTGCGCGCCGCCTTGGCGGCGGCCTGCATCACTTCGCGGCTCGGGGGCTTGCCGGCGCCACCCCAGATGGTCTGGCGGCCCATGGCGATGGGCTCGGCCTTCTCGCCTGGCTCGGGCCCAAAGCCTTCGATGATCTGCACCGGGATCTGCTGCTTGGTGAAGCGCTCGATGTCCATCATGAAGCCCTCTTCGTCCATGCAGACCAGGCTCACGGCTTCGCCGGTGGCGCCAGCGCGGCCCGTGCGGCCGATGCGGTGCACGTAGTCTTCCGAGACGTTGGGGATTTCATAGTTGACGACGTGGGGCAGGTCGTCGATGTCGATGCCGCGCGCGGCAATGTCGGTGGCCACCAGCGCGCGGATGTCGCCGCTCTTGAAGCCAGCCAGGGCCTGCGTGCGGGCGCTCTGGCTCTTGTTGCCGTGCAGGGCCATGGCCTGCACGCCGTTCTTGGTCAGGAACTCGGCCACGTTGTTGGCGCCGAACTTGGTGCGCGTGAACACCAGCACCTGGCTCCAGTTGTGCTGCTGGATGATGTGCAGCAACACCTGCTTCTTCTTGCCGCGGCCCACGGGGTGGATCACTTGCGAGATGCGCTGCACGGTCGTGTTGCGCGGCGTGACCTGGATGCTCTGCGGGTTCTTGAGCAGCGTGCCCGCCAGCTCGCGGATCTCGTCGCTGAACGTGGCGGAGAACAGCAGGCTCTGCTTGTCCTTGGGCACCAGGGCCAGCACCTTCTTCACGTCGTGGATGAAGCCCATGTCCAGCATGCGATCGGCTTCATCAAGCACCAGGACCTGCACGGTCGACAGATCCAGGAAACCCTGCTGCTGCAGGTCCAGCAGGCGGCCCGGGGTGGCCACCAGGATGTCCACGCCGCGCTTGATGCGGTCGATCTGCGGGTTCATGCCCACGCCGCCGAAGACCACGGTGGAGTTGATGTCGAGGTACTTGCCGTATTCGCGCACGGACTCTTCCACCTGGGCGGCGAGTTCGCGGGTGGGGGTCAGCACCAGGGCGCGGATGCCCTTGCCGCCGAACTTGTTCTTGGGTGCGGCGCTTTGCGAGAGGCGGTGCAGCATGGGCAGGGTGAACGCGGCGGTCTTGCCGGTGCCAGTCTGCGCGCCGGCCAGAAGATCGTGGCCTTCCAGAACGGCGGGGATGGCCTGGGCCTGGATGGGCGTGGGGGTTTCATAGCCCGTTTCGTGCACGGCCTTCAGGATGGCAGGAGCCAGGTTCAGTTCGTCAAATGTCATGTCGTTGATTGCGCCCGTCCGGGGCGCTGGGTATCAACCTGTCGTGCAACCGGGGGGTTGCCGAGCCAGTCTCAGGCTGATGAGGTTCAGGATTGGGAGCCCGGAAGCGTTGCTTCTTTCGTCCCCAGCAGTGTGCTGATGTGACGGGCAACTGGAGCCCGCTACGGTGGGTATTGTCGCATGGCCCGATAATCTCGGTTTGCACGCAGAATTTCTGCTCACTTTTGCAGGTTTGACATTCAATGGCCCAATACGTTTTCTCCATGAACCGCGTCGGCAAGATCGTGCCGCCCAAGCGGCAGATCTTGAAAGACATCTCCCTGAGCTTCTTCCCGGGCGCCAAGATCGGCGTGCTGGGAACCAACGGTTCGGGCAAGTCCACCCTCCTGAAAATCATGGCGGGCCTGGACAAGGAAATCGAGGGCGAAGCCATTCCCATGGCGGGCCTGAACATCGGCTACCTGCCCCAGGAGCCCCAGCTGGATCCCACGCAAACCGTGCGGGAGAGCGTGGAAGCGGGCATGGGCAAGCTATTTGCCGCCAAGGCCCGCCTGGAGGAGGTCTACACCGCCTACGGCGCCGAAGACGCCGACTTTGATGCGCTGGCCGCCGAACAGGCCGAGCTGGAGGCCATCATCGCCACCGCCGGCACCGACTCCGAGCACCAGCTTGAAATTGCCGCCGACGCGCTGCGCCTGCCCCCGTGGGATGCCAACATCGGCGTGCTTTCCGGTGGTGAGAAGCGCCGCGTGGCCCTGTGCCGCCTGCTGCTCTCCAAGCCCGACATGCTGCTGCTCGACGAACCCACCAACCACTTGGACGCGGAATCCGTGGACTGGCTGGAGCAGTTCCTGCAGCGCTACTCCGGCACCGTGGTGGCCATCACCCATGATCGCTACTTCCTGGACAACGCGGCCGAGTGGATCCTGGAACTGGACCGTGGCTCCGGCATTCCCTATAAGGGCAATTACTCCGACTGGCTCACGCAAAAGGGCGCACGCCTGGAAGCCGAGCAAAAGGGCGAAGAAGCCCGTGCCAAGGCCCTGAAGAAGGAACTGGAATGGTCGCGCCAGAACCCCAAGGCCCGCCAGGCCAAGAGCAAGGCCCGCCTGGCCCGCTTCGAGGAATTGAGCGACTACGAATACCAAAAGCGCAACGAAACGAACGAAATCTTCATTCCCGTGGCCGACCGCCTGGGCAGCCAGGTGATCGAGTTCAAGAACGTCACCAAGTCCTTTGGAGACCGGGTGCTGATCGACAACCTGAGCTTCAACATTCCCGCGGGCGCCATCGTCGGCATCATCGGCCCCAATGGCGCAGGTAAATCCACGCTGTTCAAGCTGATTGCTGGCAAGGAAAAGCCGGATTCGGGCGAAGTCGTCATTGGCTCCACCGTCAAGATGGCCTTCGTGGACCAGCACCGCGATGACCTGTCCAACGACAAGACGGTGTGGGAAGACGTGTCCGGCGGACTCGACATCCTCAATGTCGGCAAGTTCCAGATGGCGAGCCGCGCCTACTGTGGCCGGTTCAACTTCAATGGCGGCGACCAGCAAAAGAAGGTCGGCATGCTTTCCGGCGGCGAACGCGGCCGCCTGCACCTGGCCAAGACGCTGATTGCTGGCGGCAACGTGCTGATGCTCGATGAGCCGTCCAACGATCTGGACGTGGAAACTTTGCGGGCTCTGGAAGATGCGCTGCTGGAATTCGCCGGCACGATGTTGGTAATCAGCCACGATCGCTGGTTCCTGGACCGGATCGCCACGCACATCCTGGCCGCCGAAGGTGACAGCCAGTGGACGTTCTTTGACGGCAATTACCAGGAATACGAGGCGGACAAGAAGAAACGCCTGGGTGAAGAGGGTGCAAAGCCCAAGCGGATGCGTTTCAAAGCCCTCAAATAAGGCGTCAGGTCAAGTAGCATTGCATCTGGAAACTTGTCGTCCGATTCCTTCCCCCACCATGTCCCAGACTGCGTCTCGCTCGAGAACCGTTTTCCGTGCCTGTGTCGTCAACGCCGTGCGCGGGGGCGAGGCGCTGATGCAGCAACTGGTCAAGGTCACGCAGGCGGCCTTGACGGAGGAAGAGTCGGCCAACCGCAACATCCAGCAGCGCAACCTGGTCGGCGACAGCCTGCGGCTGCTGAACCAGCATGAGGCTGTGCTGGTCAAGGGCTACCCCATGGCCTTGCTGGAGATCTTCGCCGAAGGGCCGGGCATCGCCAAAGGCCGCAGTTCGGCGGAAGACACGGGCATGGACTTCGGCGAACTCTCGCTCATGGATGAGAGCGAGATGCAGGCGCAGGTGGAACTCTCCAAGGCGCAGCAGTCGGCACTGCACGCCACCGACGCGGTGCTGGCTGAACTCAATACCCTGGTCAGTTCGGCGCAAGGCCTGCGCAGCGTGCAGCCCGAGCGCAACCCCTTGCGCCCTGAAAGCTACATCCGCGCCCTCCAGCAGGTCGTGGGCGACACCGGTGTCTCGCCCGAGGTGCGCCAGCTGTGGATGCAGCACATGCGCGATCTGCTGGGCAAGCTCCTGGTCGATGAGTACAAGAAAACCGCTGCGAGCCTGAGAGAGCACGGTGTGCAGCCGGTCGGCTATGCGGTGCTGGGCACGCCTTCCGGAAACTCGGGGCGCGGCGGAGGATACGGCGGCCCTGGCATGAACACCGGCATGGGGACGGGCTATGGCGGGGGGTATTCCGGCTACGGAAACTCCATGGCAGCACCGATGGGAGACTATGGCACCACCGGCTATGGCCGGGGAATCGGCCCGTCGACCGGCTGGAGCGGCGATTCCATGCAGTCGCCCATGGCGCCCGCCGCGGAAGAGGCCCTGTTGACCGTGGGCATCCTGCGCCAGATGCTGGCGGGTGGCGACCCCTTCGATCCGCGTGCGTACGGGGCGGGGATGCCCTCGCAGCCGGTGGCGCTGCAGCCTGCGTGGGTGGCGGCGCCTCAAGTGGGGGGCGCCGTGGCCGGAGCACAGGCGATGCCCCATGGCGGTGGCTATTTCCCTGCGGGTGCCGCGGCGGAGGCCATCGAGGACATGGCCCAGCTTGAACGCCTGGTGGGCCGCCTTGCAAGTGGCAGCCAGTCGGCTTCGCTGTCGGCCCCGCTGTCGGGATGGCGGGGCCCCGGGGTGGCGCCGGTGGTCTATGCGGCCATGCCGATGGAGGCCGCCACGCAGTCCACGGCCATGGCCATCGAAGTGGTCGGCCGCATGATGGAGAACATTGCGCAAGACTCCCGCCTGCTGCCGCAGGTCCAGCAGGCCGTGAAGAGTCTGGAGCCTGCGCTCAAGCAACTGGTGCGGCACGATGGGCGGTTCTTCTCCGACGGAACCCATCCCGCCCGGCGCCTGCTCGACGAGCTGACGCAGCGCAGCCTCGCTTTCACCGCGGAATCCACGCCCGGGTTCAGCCGCTTCATGCGCCTGCTCAATGGGGCGGTGGAGCACCTCACCACCAACGAAATCAAGGATGCGGGGCCCTTCGACACGGTGCTCAAGGCCCTGCAATCCGCCTGGGAGGCGCAGGAGCAGAAGATCAAGGCCCACCAGGAGGCGCAGCAGAAAGCCCTGTTGCATGCCGAACAGCGCGAAATGCTGGCTGAGAAGATTGCGGCGGACATCCGCAAGCTGCCGGATCTGGAGAATGTCCCTGCCGACGTGCTCGATTTTGCGGCAGGTCCCTGGGCCGATGTGATCGCGCTGGCGCAGGTATTGAAGGCGGACGACAGCCGGGATGAAGATCCTGGTGGCTATCTGGCGCTGGTTCCAGTGCTGCTGTGGAGTTCGCAGCCAGACCTGACGCGCAAGGAGCCTGACCGCCTGAATGAGACGATTCCCGGCTTGCTGGCCAAGCTGCGCAAAGGTCTCAAGACCGTCAACTACCCTGCCGTCCAGACCAGCGCCTTCTTGCAGCGGCTGGTGGGCCTGCACCAGTCTGCCTTTGAAAAGCCCGCGCCCGCCCCCGTGGCGGCAGCGCCTCAGGCAGAGCCAGAGCCGGAGGCCGATGCTCCGCCGCCGGCGCCGCAGCCTGCCGAAGCCGCATCCTCCGCCCCGGCACCGGAGGACAGCGCACAGGCGCCTGTCGAGGCAGCCCCCGATCCCTATGCCGATTTCGTGATCGGTGCCTGGGTCGAACTCATCACCAATGGCCGGCTGGTGCGCACCCAGCTCACCTGGGCCAGTCCGCATGGCACGCTGTTCCTGTTCACGGCGCCCGATGCGAGCACGCAGTCCATGACGCGGCGCATGCGCGACAAGCTGGCCGCGGAGGGTTCGTTGCGCGTCGTGCCAACCCTGCCGGCCACCACCCGTGCCCTGGATGCCGTCGCCGCAGGAGCGGCCCGCAAGGGTTCGGGCGGATCCGGGTCGACGTCGGGCTCCAGGTCTTCCTCTTCCAAGACGCGCTAGAAACCAACCGGCCCCGGCCCCGGCTCCGGCGGCATTCCAGGCCCTGGTCCAGCGGCTGCGACGGGGCGCCTTTCCCCGCCATGGGGGTCAAGCCCCGTGGGTCATGCGCGCAGCAGCTTCTTGCGCACCAGGTGAATATGGTTGCGCAGCGCGTACAGCTCGTCGGCGTAGGACAGCGGCACGCTCACCTTTTCGGCCTGTGCCTCCAGCGTGTTCAGGGCCTTGAGGAGTTCGGCCGAATCCGCCTTGCCCGCTTCCATGTCGTTCTCGATCTCGCGAAGCCGGCCATACCAGCGGAACACGCGTGAACGCACCCGGAACTGGTACAGCGGCGGCACGATGCGCGACAGTGGCAGCATGATCGCCAGCAGGATGCCCAGCACGAGCCACATGCGCTCAATCAGATTGGCCATCCAGAACGGCAGGTAGCGCTGCAGCATGGGGACGGGCTCGTTCATGGCACGGTCGCCTTCCTTGGCGATGGGCAGTTCGCTGCTGCGCGAGTTGGGGAACTCCCGTGCGCGGTTGAACCAGCCCGAGCCGCCGTGCAGCTTCTGCGCGTTCTGTGCGAACAGGGTCAGCAAAGCGGGGTGCGTGCCCTCGCGCGCCAGCAGCGAGGTGGTGGAGGCGACCAGGCGCACGTCCCGTGTGGGCACATTGGCGGCCAGGTCCACCACGCCACGTGGCAGGGTCACCGGCGTCAGGAACGGAAAGCGCCTCGCATAGGCCTCATGCTGGGCGAAGTCGAGCAGTTGCACGCCGGGCGTCTGCAGCAGCATCTGCACCATCAGCGATTCAGGGGCGGAGGCAAAAACCAGCGCATCGAGCTTGCCCGCCAGAAAATCCATGGTGGCAGGCGTCTGCTCCAGCCGCGACATCTTCACCGCGCCGGGCTCCACCTTGTTCGCGTCGAGCAGGCGTTCCATCAGCTTGGGCACGCCACTGCCTTCGGACCCCACATTCACACGCCAGCCGCGCAGCTGGCGCAGGCTGTCGAGCCTGGGTACGTTGTAGGCACGCTCGGCGGATTCCGTCCGGTAGAACAGCCACACGGGCTCTACAAACAGGCTGCCCAGCGATACCAGCGCGTCCGCATCATCAGGCTGCAGTTCGGCCGTGCCGCCCTGCACGAATGCCACGTCGGCCTTCCCCTCGCGCAGCAGCTGGAGGTTGTGCGAGGACCCGTCGCTGGGCAGCAGCACGACCTCGATGCCGTCCACCGCCAGCGCTTTCTGGTAACGCTTGCCAAACTCTTCATACGCACTCTGACCGGGGCCGGTGGCCAGCGTCACCGTCTTGGGCGGGTTGGGGTTGAGCCACCAGTACGCCACCATCAGCAGCCCCACCGCCAGAAAGGCAAGCGGGCCGGCCGACACGATCAGGTCGCGCAGGGAAAGCAGGGTGTTGCGAAAGGCCTGGGACATGTGATCGGTGTGGAGTGCAAAGGGTGGACGGCGGGGGCTGCGAGAAGGGAGCGGGTACGGGTATCACGCCGGAGGCGGTTGAATCAGGGCGGATGGCCGGCCGCGGTGCCGGCGATGCTCCCTGCGGGGCCGGGGCACGCTGATTATCCGTGCATGCGCGGCCGCGCCAGGGGAGCAAACGTATCCGTTGGTGCGGTATGTGCCGGGCCCCGCCCCTGCGGCCCCGTGCGCAGGACGGGGGCAGCATGGCAAACTGTCTGCTGCTTCATCTTCCGTGCCCACCCTGGCGCCGTCGCTCCCATGACGATCCTGACCCGCGAGAACCTCGGCAACGGCAGCTTTCGCAGCCACCTGGCCATGCCGGAACATGCCTCATGGACGGATGCACGGCTCGATCAGTCCTTTGCAGAGACCTGGGCCCAGCGCCCCGGCGGCCCTGTCTGGGTCTTCGGGTATGGCTCGCTCATCTGGAACCCGCTCATGGTCTTCGAAGAACAGCGCACGGCCACGCTGCGGGGCTGGCACCGCAGCTTCTGCCTGCGCTCCATCTCGGGGCGGGGCAGTCCCGGGCAGCCTGGCCGCGTGCTCTCCCTGCTGTCCGGCGGCGAGGTCCAGGGGGTGGCGCTGAGGCTTGCCACACCCACGGCCCGCGACGAAGTCCGCCTGCTGTGGACGCGCGAGATGACGGGCGGCAGCTATGTGCCGCGGTGGTTGCCGGTGCAGCTGGCCGGGGGCGGTACGGTCCATGCCATTACTTTCGTGGCCAACACCGAGCACCCACAGCACGAGCAGGACGCGTCAGCCTCCACCGTGGCACGGCTGGTCGCCCGCGCCCGTGGCGTGTTTGGCCCCAATATTGACTACGTGCTGGCGCTTGATCGTGCGCTGCGGGAGCACGGGCTGCATGATCCCTACATCGAGGCGATCATGGCCAGGATGCGGGAAGCGTCCGAGGCGCCGTAGCCTACGCCGCATCCCGGGGCTCCCACGGCATCTACGGCTTGCTGCTGCGCCGCTGGCGCTCGTAGGCCACGCATTCCTGCAGCGACAGCTCGTCATTCTGGTCCGTGTCCGCGGCTTCGAAGTAGGCCATGCGGGTTTCCACAACCTCCTTGAACGAAAGCCTGCCGTCACCGTCCTTGTCGGTGGCCGCCAGCCGCTTCAACCGGCCCTTGCCCATGCGGGGCACGTTCGCCAGGCCGGAGAGCGGGACATAGCCGTCCGCGTCAGGGCCCAGGCTGTGCCAGCTGCGCACGATGTCCTGGTGAAACTCATCCAGCGAGACGCTGCCATCGTGGTTGAGATCGGCGGAGGAGCAGATGGCCTGGAGCCGGTTGGCGAGGGGCTTGGGTGCGGGTTTCTGGCCGGCAGCGGCAGGCCTGGGCGGCGTGGCGGGCGAGGACACGGGGGTGTCGGCTGCGTGGCCCGCTGCCACCAGCGCCAGCGTGCAGGCGGCAGCGCCAAGAAGGCGAAGGGCGGGATTCGTCATCGTCGTCATCTCGGGCTCCTTACCACCACCAGCGCTGGCTGGGGCTGCGGTTGCATGGCCACACCATGGTGGGCGCTCCCTGGCGGACCCGGCCGTCTTCCACGTCCAGGCACTTGCCATTGAGCTGGCTCACGATCTGCCCACCCCGTGTGGACCAGCTCTGGCTGCGGGAGCCGGAGCACGACCACAGCACCACGCGCGCGCCGTCGCGTGGATCGCCACGGTCCACATCCACGCACAGGTCACGCACGCGGATTTCGCCGCTCCGGCCCACGCTGAAGCGCTGGGATGCCGTGCCGTTGCAGTCATACACCTGCAGCGGGGTGCCAGGCCGGATGTTGCCCTTGGTCACGTCCAGGCACAGGCGGCCGTCCACACGGATCTCGCCGCCACGGCCACCGTAGTCGGGATAGTCCGGGTACTCGGGCCTCCGGTCGTCGTCATGCCGGTTGTGGTTGGCCAGCAGGGCAATGCCTGCGATGGCGGCGACGGCAGCCACGGCCGCGCCGGCATTGGAGCCGCTCTGGTTGTTGCCGGACGCGTAGGCCCGGGTGACCTTGAAGCGGCCGCCGCAGCCGCCGTTGGTCCACAGCTCGCGGCGGGTCAGGTCATAGCCCCAGGTTCTGTTGAAGCGGCAGGCGCCTTGCGTCTGTTCGCTCAGGTCCACCTGGGTGGTGTCGTCCGGCAGGCGGTAGGAGGCATAGCCTCCGTTCGACTGCAGGTCCACGAACTGGTCCTGGGCCATCGCGGCCTGGGCGTTCACCAGGAGAGGCAGGCACAGCAGCCAGGCGCGCCGTAGACGGGTCGGGTCTTTCATGGGTTCTCCTCGTTGCAATCGGAACTGTGGTGCTCGAAGCCCGCCGCGCGGCCGGGCCGCACTGCACGGCTGCCGGAAGCCCGGCGCATGGGGGCCGTCCGGCGTATGCATCATAGGGGCTTCCGGGGGGCTTGCCGTGTCGGCTGTTCCAGCCGCCGTGCCTGGAATCCTCTGGCGAGGGGCGCCGTTGCGCCGGGCCGGCGGGGGGCAATGCGCACGCCTTCTTCGGCGCTGGCCTGCCGTGCGGTGGCCCGCGCGGGAAGCCCCAGCGGCAGTGCCTGCATCGGCGTCAACCGGGCAGGCGTGGCCGGCCAGGGATCAGGGAAGCGTCATCCCAGGTCGCCCGCCCAGGGCAGGTGCAGTCCCTCCGCCGTGGTGATCGCGCGTGCTGCCCGTGCCGCCCGCGCCGTGGCGATGGCCGTGGCTTCCGCGGCCATGGTGGCCAGGACCATCATGCCCAGGCTCTTGTTGGCGCGGCCGGTGCCCAGGCTGAAGATCGTGTCGCCATCCGACATGGTGTGCACGGGGTTGATGCTGCGGGCCAGCCCGTCGTGGGCGGCAACGGCCAGGCGATGGGCCTGGACCTTGGTGATGGCGGCGTCGGTGGCGACCACGCCGATGGTGGTGTTGGTGCCCGCCAGCAGCGGCTGTGGCGGGTCGCCGCGCAGCAGGGCGCGGCGGGTGTCGCGCAGGCGCAGGCCGTCGTCGGTGCGGGCGCCGGCGATCACCTGGGCGGTGTCCGGGTCCACCACGTCGCCCAGCGCATTGCAGGCAATGAGGGCCCCCACGGTCACGCCATCGACCGTGACCGAGGCGGTGCCGATGCCGCCCTTCATGGCGCGCTGGATGCCGAAGATCTTGCCCAGGGCCGCGCCGGTGCCAGCGCCCACATTGCCTTCCGCGGGGTCTGCGGTGGAGGCCGCATCGCACGCCGCATACCCCGCCTCGGCATCCGGGCGGATGCGCATGTCTCCCACCAGCAGATCGAACAGCACGGCGGCGGGCACGATGGGCAGGCGACCCACCGCCACGTCGAAGCCGATGCCGCGCTCTTCGAGCCAGCGCACGGCGCCGGTGGCGGCATCCAGCCCCCAGGCACTGCCCCCGGCCAGCATGATGGCGTGCACCTTGTCCACCAGATTCGACGGGTCGAGCAGATCCGTCTCGCGCGTGCCGGGCGCGGCGCCGCGCACGTCCACGCCTGCCACCGCGCCCTCGCGGGTGATGATGACGGTGCAGCCCGTGGGGCGACGGGTTTCTGTGAAGTGGCCGACTTCGATGCCGGCCACGCGGGTGATGCTGCCGGCGCTGCCGGCCAGGACGTGGGGGGATGAACTCATGGCTTTGATTATGTGCCCGGGCACCGCGCTGTCCTTGCGCGGTGTCAGGGCTCCGGGCGATCCTGTCAGGGCGCTTTTTCGAGGCGCGTGACGTGGTAGGCCCCGCCCACCTGTTCGGCCCTGAAACGCACCTTGTCGCCGGGTTTCAGGTCGCCCACCACGCTGGCGTCCTGCACGCGAAAGACCATGGTCATGGGTGGCATGTCCAGGTTTTTTATCTCTCCGTGGCGAAGGGTGACGCGCAGCGTGCGCGCGTCCCAGCGGGTGATCTCGCCTTCGCTGAGCGCATCCTGGCCACCGGCGTGCGCGGACGCTGCTTGGCCGGGGGCGGCCGCAGGCACCTGGGCCACGGCGTGCTGCGCCGCTGCAGCCAGCGCGAGCGCGGCCAGGACCGGAAGGAGGGTGGAGGCGGTGATGGCTTGCAAGGATTTCATGGGGTGCCTTTCGCTGTGGTGGCGCGGTAGCTGTTGAAGACGCGGGTGGTGCCGTCGCGGGCGACCAGCAGCACGTCGTAAGGGTCGCGGCGGTTGCCATAGGCGGCGCCATCCATGCCGGGCGAGCCGATGGGCATGCCCGGCACGGCCAGCCCCAGGGCCGGGGGCTTTTGCCGCAGCAAAGTGCGGACATCGCTCGCGGGAACGTGCCCCTCGATGAGGTAGCCGCCCACCAGCGCGGTGTGGCACGAGCCCAGCTTTGGCGGCAGGCCGAGGCGGGCGCGCACGGCGTTGTTGCCGGTCTCGTGCACCGTCACCTTGAAGCCGCTGGCTTGCATGTGGTCCACCCAGTCCTTGCAGCAGCCGCAACTGGGGTCTTTCCACACTTCCACCGGGGTGGCGGTGCCCGTAGCGGCCCGGGCCAGCCCCGGCAGCGTGGCGGTTGCCAGCGCGGTACCCAGCAGGGGCAGCGTGGTGGCCAGCCACTGGCGGCGGCTGGACTGGCCTGCGGATGTTGTCGTGCCCGTGGCTTGGGGCAGGGCGGCGCCGTGCGCGGCCGTGGTGTATCGGTTCATGGGTTCTCCTGGGGTGCGGGGCGGTATCACGGCTTGCGGGGCAGCACGGTGATGGTGCCGGTCATGCCCGCCTGGTAGTGGCCCGCGATGAGGCAGGCAAAGTCGAACTGGCCCGCGCGGTTGAACTGCCACACGATGTCGCCTTTCTTGCCCGCGCCCACATGGGCCATGTAGGGCTCGTCGTGCTCCATGCCGGGGTGTTTGGCCATCATCTCGGCGTGTGCGTCCAGGTCGGCCTTGGTGCCGATCACGACCTCGTGCAGCACCTGGCCCTTGTTCTCGGCGCGCAGCCGCACGGTTTCACCCTCGCGCACTTCGATGTGGCTGGGGGTAAAGCGCATGTCGTCCGTCATGCGCAGGGTGATGGTGCGGGCCACGGCCTGGGTGTCGCCCGCGATGCCCCATGCCTTCTGTTCCTTCACCGCCGCTGCGCGGGCCCCGGGGTGCGGCATGTTTTCATGGGAGAAACTGCTGGTTGCGGATGCCAGTAAAGCGATGGCTGCTATGAATTTGATAGTTTT
Source organism: Acidovorax sp. GW821-FHT09A11 (assembly GCF_059418365.1). NCBI lineage: Bacteria > Pseudomonadati > Pseudomonadota > Betaproteobacteria > Burkholderiales > Comamonadaceae > Acidovorax > Acidovorax sp. GW821-FHT09A11. The sequence goes on along the minus strand of NZ_JBWKPS010000002.1, from coordinate 252,163 downwards.
CATGATGGATGATTCCTTTTCAATGGGGGAGGTGCTGGCCGTGGATGTCAGTGCCGATGTCCGCTGGCCGCGGGCTTGCGCGCGGAGGCCGCGCCGGTTGCTGTGCCTGGCGTGTCGCCGCGGGGCGGGTGCGGGGTGCTGGCCACGAGGCCCTTCCATTCCTGGGCCTGGGTGCCGGGCGGCTGCTGGTAGTCGCCCGGGTCCCGGTAGTCGCCCGCCGCCTGGCCGGCGCGCACCTTGAAGGTGGTGAACATGCCGCCCATCTCCAGCGGGCCATAGGGGCCGGTGCCGGTCATCATGGGGAAGGTGTTGTCGGGCAGGGGCATTTCCATCGCACCCATGTCGGCCATGCCGCGCTCGCCCATCACCATGTAGTCGGGCACGATCTTCTGGATCTTGCCGACAAGGCCCTCGTGCTGAACGCCGATCATGGTGGGCACGTCGTGCCCCATGGCACCCATGGTGTGGTGGCTCTTGTGGCAGTGCAATGCCCAGTCGCCGGGCTCGTCGGCGATGAGCTCGATCTGGCGCATCTGGCCCACGGCCACGTCGGTGGTCACCTCGGGCCAGCGCGCGCCTTTGGGCACGGGGCCGCCGTCGGTGCCGGTCACCTCGAACTCGTGCCCATGCAGGTGGATGGGGTGGTTGGTCATGGTGAGGTTGCCCACGCGGATGCGCACGCGCTCGCCCTGGCGCGCCACCAGCGGGCTGATGGCGGGGAACACCCGGCTGTTCCAGCACCAGATGTTGTGGTTCAGCATGGTGTTGACCTTGGGCGTGCGGCTGCCAGGCTCCACGTCGAAGGCGTTGAGCAGGAAGGCATAGTCGCGCTGCACGGGGGCGATGTGCGGGTGCGCCGCCTTCGGGTGCGTGATCCACAGGCCCATCATGCCCATGGCCATCTGCACCATTTCGTCCGCATGCGGGTGGTACATGAAGGTGCCCGGGCGGCGTGCCGTGAATTCGTAGACAAAGGTCTTGCCCGGCTGGATGGCGTTCTGGTTGAGCCCGCCCACGCCGTCCATGCCGTTGGGCAGGCGCTGGCCGTGCCAGTGGATGGTGGTGTGCTCGGGCAGCCGGTTGGTGACGAAGATGCGCACGCGGTCGCCCTCCATCACCTCGATGGTGGGGCCGGGGCTCTGCCCGTTGTAGCCCCACATGTTGACGACGAAGCCCGGCGCGACCTCGCGCACCACGGGTTCGGCAACCAGGTGGAACTCCTTGACGCCCGCGTTCATGCGCCAGGGGGTGGTCCAGCCGTTGAGGGTGACCACGGGGTTGTAGGGACGGCCCGTGGGCGGGTGCAGCGGCGCGGACGTATCGGCGCTGCTTTGCATGGCGGGCTCGGGCAAGGCGGCCAGGGCCGCGCGGCTGACGGAAACGGCGGCCACGGCCGTGGCGGCGCCGGAGAAGAAATGGCGTCTTTGCATGTCAGTGGCCTTGTGGTGATGAGGAGGGGGCAGCGCTGGCTGCCAGGTCTTGCAGCGCGCCCGGCGACGTGCCGGTGAGGGTGAGCTGCAGGTCGGTCTCGGCCAGCCAGAAATCGCGCTGGGCTTCGATGGCGTTGGCCACCGACTGCGTGCTGGCGCGCGCCTCGGCCAGCAATTCCCAAACGCTGGCGAGCATGCCGTTGTAGCGCAGGGTGGTCTCCTGGGTGATGAGCTGGCGCAGGGGCACCACCTCGTCGCGCTGCTGGCGCGCCAGGTCGAGCGCGGTGCGGTAGGTGAGCCAGGCGGCGCGCACTTCGCCACGGGCGCGCACGGCGGTCTCCTGCAGCTGGGCAGCGCTTTGCTCCACCTGGGCCTGGGCCCGGGTGCGGGCGGCACCGCCCCAGTCGAACAGGGGAAGGGGCGCATCGATCTCCCAGCCGCGCGTGATCTCGCGGTGGCCGGAGCCGCGCTCGGCGGCGGTGTTGCGGCTGTAGGCCAGGCCCACGTCGCCAAACACGGCCCCCGCGCGGCTCCAGCCCTGGCGGACCGCCTGGGTGTCGAGCTGGCGGCGTGCGGCCTGCACATCCAGCCGCTCGCGCAATGCGATGGATTCGATGCCGTCCGCGGGCAAGGCGCCGTCTGGAAGGGGTGGAAGCGCGTCCGCCAGGCGGTACTGCGCCTGCAGTCCCCACAGGCCCATGCGGCGGTTGAGCTGTTCGCGCTCGGTGGCGGCGGCAAGCCGGGCGCGGGAACGCAGGCGGATGGCCTCTTGCAGCACCGCCTGTTCACGGGCGTGCTGCAGGCGGCTCCAGTTGCCTACGCGCGCCATGCGGCGGGCCAGTTCGGCCCCGGCTTCTGCGGCTTGCACCATGCGGTCGTGCGTGGCGCTGACCTGTTCGGCAGCCACGGCGCGCAGCCAGGCGCGTCGTGTGTCGGCGGCCAGCGCCACCACCTCCTGCGCGGCTTGCAGCGTGGCGATCTGCATGCGCTCTTCCTGGCGCTGGCTGCGCCATGGCAGGGTGATGAGATCCAGCAGGCTGAAGGCCAGGGTGCGCTCGATTTCACGCTCCTGGCTGTTGGTGAAGCGCCCCAGGGCCAGGTGTGGGTTGGGCAGCGTGATGGCCTGCACGCGTTCGGCATCCGCCACGCCCAGGGCGGCCAGCCGCGCCTGCAGGCCGGGGTTGTTGAGCAAGGCGATGCGCACGGCGGCATCCTGCGTGAGGGGCTGGGCCAGCCACCCCTGCAAGGACTGCTCCGCCTTGGCCCGGGCTGCCGTGTCGTTGGCGGGCAGGGCCGCGGCCTGCGTGCTGCCCGTTCGGCCCGCGGTGAGCGCGGCCACGTCGCCCCGCAGGCCGTCGGGCGAGACGCTGGCGCAGCCCGCGAGCACGGCCGCAGCGGCCAGCACGGACAGGCGTGCGGGACGGCGGCGTGCCGTTGAAGAAAGGAACTGCGGCGCGCTCATGGCCGGCTCCCGGGCGCGTGGTGGTGGCCATGCGGGGAGGGTTGCGGGGTTGCGGAACCGCCCTGGCTTCCGTGGATGCCGTGGGAGTCGCCGCGTCCGGCGCGGGGCCCCTGTGGCGTCGGGGCGCTGGGGGTGGGAGGCTGGGCGCCCTGCCGGGCCTCCCAGGCCAGGATGTCGGCATGGCCGCGGGGGAAGGCGGCCACCGCCCTGTGCGCATCACGCCATGCATGGGGTGCGGGCGCCTCCTCCGCCAGTGCAGGCTGGGGCCCGGTGGCGCGGTGGACCAGCGCCGCCGTGGGCGCATCGGGGTCCGCCGCAGGGAAGGGCAGGGATCCCGTGCCCGGGGCGGCGGTGCCGTTGGCGAGTGAAAGTGCCGGTGCGAGCAGCACCAGGCAGGCTGCTCGCCGGAGCGGCGGTAAAGACAGGAAAAATGAAATGGGGGCGCGCATGGCGATCTCCAGACAACAGACGAACAGGGCATGGCGCTGCCGCCCCGCCACCCGATGGCGGGTGGCTGTGGGGCTCGGGCAGACGCACTTCGGGCGTCAGAGGTCAGGCGATGGGTGGCTTGATGGCCAGTGCCGCGGGAGCACTGTCAAACTGCGCGGAGGCGACGGGCAGCATGGCGCCCGTGGGGGGGTGATCCGGTGCTGGCGCCATGGGCGCATCCAGAATCGCGGAATGGCAGATCTCGCACGCCGAGCAGGCGGCGGAGTGGTGCTCGTGCGCCGCGCAGCCGGCACTGGTGCCGTCGCACCCGGCGGAGGCAGCGGCCAGCATGGCATGGCCAGGGGCGTGGGCAGGGTCCTGTCCGTCCCCGCCCTCTCCGGCAGGCAGGCCCTGGTGGTGCTCCTGCCCCGCCATGCCGATGGAGTCGCCGCCAGCGGCATGGTGATGGGAATGTTCCTGCGGGTGCGACGTGCCCGCGGGGAGCAGCGGCGGCAAGACGCCCGCGGCCATGGCCGTGCCGGTGAGGCCCCGAAGGACCAGCACCAACATCAACACGAAATAGAGGCCGCGACGCATCCACCAATGATACGGCGGCGGGCCCCAAGGTTCCCGGCGCCTTTCCATATTGTCATCTGGCGGCCATCGCCGGGCCGCCCAGGCCGCTCATACCGCCATGTAGCGCCCCGGGCGGTGGTTCATGGCCAGCACCAGGTTCAGCGCCACGGCCCCGGCGATGGACCAGGCGACGCGAAGGGGTTCCACCGTCCACAGCGCCAGCAGCACGATGCCGCAATCCACGGCCATCTGGATCTTGCCCGCGCGCCAGCCATAGCGTTCCTGCAGGTAGAGCGCGGCGATCCCCACGCCGCCCAGGCTGCACCGGTGGCGAAACAGCACCAGGAACCCCGTGCCCGTGATAAGTCCCCCCGCGATGGCCGCATACGGCGGCTGCAGCTGTGCAAACTGCAGGAACTGCGCCTGCAGTTCGGTCAGCAGCGACAGCAGCAGCACGGCGGCAAAGGTCTTGACCGTGAACGCACGCCCCAGCTTGCGCAGGGCCAGCCAGTAGAAGGGCAGGTTGAGGACGAAGAAAATCTTGCCGAAACCGATGCCCGTGGCGTAGTGCAACAGGAAGGCAAGGCCTGCCGTGCCCCCGGTGAGCAATCCCGCATTGGTGAAAAACGCCACGCCCACTGAGATCAGCAGCACCCCCGTGAAGATGGCCACCGCGTCTTCCGTGAGCGTGTGGGGCGCTACGGCGGCAGCGGGCGTGGGGGTGGAGGGCATGGGAGGAACAGCGGGAGAACTCGGCATGGTGCGCAGCGACGGGCCGTGGGGGGAGGGACAACCGCCGGATTGGACCATGCAATCCCCGTGCCCGGCTTGAGCGGCGTCAAGGCTTGTGCGCGCGGGGAAGGAGGTGGGGAGGCGCTCCCGCCGGCACGGGCCCCTGGCCAGGTTTTTGCCTTGGACCAGATGTAACACCTGCAACCTCGGGCCCGGCGCGGCAGGGCGGCCCGCGGTTCCTGCGAAAATAGCTGGTTTTGCCCACTGGGGACCGGTTCCCTGATGCCCCTGCCCCCCGGGAGGGCGGCAAGAAGCGCAGTGAAATGGTTTTCCAGGGATGTATCCGCACCACAGACTCAGCAGCTCAGGACTGGTTGTCCTGCTCCAGCAATGGATGCAGGCCGATGCGGGTGCGGCCGCGCGCGCCGACGTGGCGCAGGAGCTGGGCCAATGGCTGAGCACGGTGGACGCCGTCACGCTGAGCCGTTCGCTGCATGCCATCGACGCCTTCCCGCAGGGGGAGGTTGCGGGCGCGGACGGGGCGGACCTGCAGGCACTGCAAGCGCTGTTTCAGCGCACCCAGGCAGAGCTGACGGCGCTGGCGTCGTCCAAGCCCGCACCCGCCAAGCCGGCCCGCGAGCGCGCCGACAACACGCGCGCCCAGGCGCCGGACCCGCAGGCCGAGGCCGAGTACGGTTTTCATGCGCCGCGCTACCTGGGCCTGCAAAAGCAGATGGATGCGAAGTTGCTGGGCTTGCGCGCGCAGGTGCGCCACGGGGTGTCGCAAGGCTCCCGGGGCCTCAGGCAACTGGCGGCACTCGATGCCGTGATGGAACAACTGAGCTTTGTGCGCGAACAGCGCCTGTGGGCCTCCCTGTCCGCGCACCTGGACCGGCGCCTGGTGCAATTGCGCCGCGCCCACCAGGAGCGGCTTTCGGCCCAGGGGCTGCCGGATGACCCGCAGCGCTGGCGCCTGCCCGGCGGGTGGCTGCACGCGTTCGAGCGCGACATGCAGGCGCTGCTTCTGGCCGAGATGCATGTGCGGCTGCAACCGATCCTGGGCCTGCTGGAAGCAGCCCGCAACGAGAACTTGGAACGACACGAATGAACAAGAGTGTGATGGCCGCCGTATTTGCCCTGGGCCTGGCGGCAGTGGGATGGGTCGGTGGGGGATTCGTGGGGTCGAGCCCGCTGGCACTGGCGATGACGGTGGTGATCGGCGCGGTCTATGTGCTGGGCGCGCTGGAGCTGGTGCAGTTTCGCCGCGGCACCGTGGCATTGGCCACGGCGCTGGCGGATGGCGCGCAGCAGCCCCTGGTGGACCTGGGCTCCTGGCTCGACCGCCTGCCCGCCGCGCTGCGCCACCCGGTGCGCCAGCGCATCGAGGGGGAGCGTGCCGTGCTCCCGGGGCCGGCCCTCACGCCGTATCTGGTGGGACTGCTGGTCATGCTGGGCATGCTCGGGACCTTCCTCGGGATGGTGGTCACCTTCAAGGGCGCGGTGTTTGCCCTGGAGACCTCGGGCAGCCTGGAGGGCATCCGCGCCGCCCTGGCCGAGCCCATCAAGGGCCTGGGCCTGTCGTTCGGCACCTCGGTGGCGGGCGTGGCGGCCTCGGCCATGCTGGGGCTCATGTCCGCGATCGCCCGTCGTGAGCGGCTGGTGGCGGTGCGGCAGCTCGATGCGCACATTCCCACCGTGTTCCGCCCGTTCTCTGCGAGCCATCGCCGCGAGGAGACCTTCCAGGCGCTGCAGGCCCAGGCACAGGCCATGCCGCTGATCGCCGAGCGCCTTCAGGGCCTGGTGGAAGGGCTGGAACGCCGCCACGACAAGCTGGCCGCGCAATTGCTGGCGCAGCAGAAGGATTTCCATGGTGAGGCGTCGTCGGCCTACACCCGGCTGGCGGGCGCCGTGGGCGCATCGCTGCACGACAGCCTGGGCGCCAGCGCCCGCGTGGCCGGCGAAACGCTGCGGCCCGTGGTCGAGCAGGCCATGGCCGAACTGGCGCAGGAATCGCAACGCGCGCACCAGCGGCTGACCGAAGCCACGGCGGCCCAGATGCAGGCGCTGTCGGCCCAGTGGGAGGGCACGGCCCGCCAGGTCTCGGACACCTGGACATCGGCCCTGGACAAGCACACGCAGGTGCAGGACCGCCTGATGGGAGGCTTTGATGGCGCATTGCAGTCTGTGACCCAGGCATTCGAGCAACGCTCCGCGGCGCTGCACGCGGCGCTGCAGGACACGGCGGCGCAGTCGTACGCCGCCCAGAAGGCGGCCGACGAACAGCGCCTGGCCGGGTGGACCCGGTCGATGGAGGGCATGGGCCAGACGCTGGCGGCGCAGTGGGAGCGGGCGGGCACACGCGCCGTGGAGCAGCAGCAGGGCATGCGCGACGCGCTGGAGGGAGCCACGGCGCGCCTGGACCAGTCCCTGCTGGCGGCCACCCAGGCTTTCGAGCAGCGCTCCACGGCCCTGGTCGCGTCGCTGCAGGACACGGTGGCGCACACCCACGCGGCCCAGGCAGCGGCCGACGAGCAGCGCATCGCCGGCTGGCGCGCATCGATGGAAGACACGGCCCGCTCACTCGCCGCCCAATGGGAGCGCGCGGGCGAGCAGGCCGCAGCCCAGCAGCAGGGCGTGGCGCAGGCGCTCGCAGGTGCTGCCGCGCAGCTGGGCGAGTCGCTGCAATCGGCCACGCAGTCGTTCGACCAGCGCTCCAGCGCGCTGCTGTCGTCGTTGCAGGACACGGTGGCGCAGTCCCACACCGCACAGATGTCAGCCGACCAGGCGCGCCTGGCCGGCTGGAACGCGTCCATGGAGGGTATTGCGCAGTCGCTGACGGCCGAATGGCAACGCGTGAGCACGCATACGCTGGAGCGCCAGCAGGCCGTGTGCGATGCCCTCGAGACCGCGGTGACCGGGCTCACCGGCCGCATGGGCGAGCAGGTGGCCAAGACCCTGGACGGCACCGCGCGCCTGATGGACCAGTCCGAAGCGTTGCTGCGCACCCGCACCGACGCGGAGGCCCAGTGGCTGCAGGCGCAAGGCGACCGCATGGATGCGCTGGCAGGCGTGTGGCGCACCGAGCTGGCGGCGCTGCGCGATGCCGAGGCCGAACGCGGGCGTGCGGCGGTCGACCGCCTGGAGGCCTTGCAGGAGGCCGTGGCCCAGCACCTGGCCACGCTGGGGTCCGCGCTGGAAGCACCGCTCACGCGCCTGCTGCAGACGGCGTCTGACGTGCCGCAGGCGGCTGCGGAGGTCATCGCCCAGCTGCGCCATGAGATGACGCAGCTGAGCGAGCGCGACAACGTGGCGCTGGCCGAGCGCACGGCCATGATGGAGCAGCTGGGTACGCTGCTCCAGTCCGTCAACGAGACCGCTGTAGAGCAGCGCGGTGCCATCGAATCCCTGGTGGGCACGGCCGCTTCGGTGCTGGAGCAGGCGGCATCGCAGTTTGCACAGGCGCTGGACAGCCAGGTCGGCAAGGCGGACGAAGCGGCCACCCACGTGGTCGCCAGCGCGGTGGAGCTGTCGAGCCTGGGCGAGGCCTTTGGCCACGGCGTGGGGCTGTTCACCGCCAGCAACGAAAAGCTCATGGACAGCCTGCAGCGCATCGAAGGCGCCATCGGCCAGTCCCTGTCGCGCAGTGACGAGCAACTGGCCTACTACGTGGCGCAGGCACGCGAAGTGATCGACCTGAGCATCGCGTCGCAGCAGGGCATTGTGGAAGACCTGCGCCGGCTCAAGGGCAGGGCGGTGGCCGCTGCCGAACCGGAGGTGGCCGGATGATGGGCCTGGACGACGCCCTCGACGAGGGGACCGAGCAGACCGCGCCGGTATGGGCCGTGTTCGGCGATCTCATGGCCGGCCTGCTGGGCGCCTTCGTGCTGATCCTGGTGGGCGTGCTGGTGGTGCAGATCGATCTGGTGGCCAGCCTCAGGCAGGAGGTGGAAAAGCGCCAGCAGGAAGAGCAGCGCCGCATGGCCCTGGAGAAGGCGCTGGCCATCCCCTTGGCCAGCGGCCGTGTGACGGTGAATGACGGCCGCATCGGGATCAGCGGCAGCGTGCTGTTCGCCACGGGCTCCGACGAGTTGCGGCCCGAAGGCCGCCAGCTTCTCAGAAGCCTCGTGCAGCCCCTGCAGGTGTACCTGCGCGAACGCGACGAGATGCTGATGGTGAGCGGGTTCACCGACAACACCACACTGCTGCGCGGCAGCCAGCAGCGCTTTGCCGACAACCTCGAGCTGTCCGCCCAGCGGGCGCTGACGGTGGCGCGGGCGCTGATCGACGAAGGCATGCCGTCGTCGCAGGTGTTCGCCGCAGCGTTCGGCGCGGAGCAGCCGGTGGCCTCCAACGCGGATGAAAAAGGCCGCGCGCAGAACCGCCGCGTGGAAATGGCTCCCGTGCCCAAGGCATCGGGTGCAAAGCCTGCGCGGCATGAGTGAACCCACGCTCGAATCCCTGCGCGCCGAGGGTGCGGACCGCCACGACCCCGTGCGCTACCGCTACCTGGAGGTGCTGGCCGCGCGCCTGCCCGCACAGCCCCCCGCGGTGCAGCAGATACTGGAACAGCGGCTGCGGCGGGCCGTTGGGGCCTATGCGGACGGAGCCCGCGCGGCCGGCGGGCCGGCCCGCGGCGCGGTCGAGCCACCGGCGGCATCACCCCTGGCCCGGCTCAACCGCGACCTGGATGCACGGGCGCAGGCCGATGCGGAACGGGTGCGCATCGAAGGCGGTGCCAGCGCGTCGGACATGAAGAGCGTGCGCCAGTTCGGCGAGGTGTGGTCCCGCATTGCCGCGGAGCAGCAGGTGGTGCAGGCGCTGGACCGTGGACCGGAGAACGCGGGGCCGCTCAACCCGCACAAGCTCATGCTGCGGTCGCTCAGCCTGATGCGGGGCCTCTCGCCCGACTACCTGCGGCGCTTCCTGTCGCAGATGGACTCGCTCCTGTGGCTGGAACAGGCGAATGCAGCACGCCCGAGAAACCTGGGCCCCGCAGCCCGCGGGGGGCGAAGCCGGCCCAGGGCATAAGAAGTCCCTGTCGAATCCGGCGGGCCTGTCCAGGGAGGGCCTGGCGCCGCACCGGCCGCCCCAGGGTTGCCTGGCCTGCGCCCATGCCCCTCACTGGGGCTTGGCCGCGATGTGGCGTTGCAGCAGCGCGTTGGACTGGTCGAGTGCCTCGGCGGTGTCGCTCAATTGCTGCTCGAGCTGATCCGTGCGCTCCACCGCCGCCTGCAGGTCGCCTTGCAGGGCGTCGGTGGGAATTTGTGTCGTGAGCACCGCGTGCACGACATCGAGCTCGTTGGCCGTGGCCTTGATCTGCTCGGCCGTTTCCAGGTTGCGGTTCAGTACCTCATCGATCTCGGAGGGCTGGGGCTGCTTCGTTGCGCTGGGCATAGGTAAGTCTCGCTGAGTATGAAGAATCAACTTCTGCCATCGGGGACGCGGCGCCATCGCCTACAGGCCGGGAGGTCGGATCAGGCGACATTGTAGGCAGCATCACAACAGAAAACGCAGCTCCCAGATGCCCCTCAACACCATCCTTGTCGAAGACAGCAAAACCATCCAGGAAACTCTGGTGCCCGCGCTGGAGGAACTGGCGGACGCGCGCGTCCTCGCCATCGCCGAAACCGCCAGCGACGCCACGGAGGCCGTCGCGCACTGGCGGGAAGACTGGCAGCTCATGGTGGTGGACCTGTTCCTGCGCGAAGGCTCCGGGATCGAGGTGCTGCAGGCCCTGCAGCGCGGGGATCGGCTGCGCGCAACGCCTGGCGCACGGCAGGGCAGGCCCGGACAGCATGTCTACGTGTTGTCCAACTATGCGACGGCGGACATGCGCCGCCGGTGCGAGGAGTTGGGCGCCGATGGGGTATTCGACAAGTCCACCGAGCTGGACGCCTTTTTCGAGCGTTGCAGCGAGCTGCCGCGCCGCGCAGGCACTGGCAGTTCCGCCGCAGCGGATCGCCGGTAGCCCCCGGGCTACCGGACGGCCGGGCCGGGATCGCTGACTGTGCCATCCTCCAGCGCCCGTTCGATGAGCGCAGCCACCGCGGGGTCCGGTGCCATGGGCCGGAAGGCGCTGACGTGCGCGCGTCCGATGTTCCCGGCGGGCAGGCGGGCCAGCAGGTGGCCCAGTGGTACCAGCGCGAGCCGCGCCATCTGGCCGGCGGCCTCGTGCGAATCCCGCAGCTGCAGCGCGTAGCGCAGCATCGCGCAGTGCGATCTCCAGTGCAGGGGCAGGGAAGCCTGGCCCAGCACATGCGCTGCCTCCAGCCACCGCCAGCGCACCGCCGGGGGGGCCTCCGGCTGGCCCGCAAAACCGGCGAGCAGATGCTCGAACGCTCGGCGTTTGTGTTGCGCACAGGAGGGCGCTGCATGTTCTGCCGCCCGCAGCCCCGCGTGCTGTTCCGCCAGCTCGCGCCAGCGGCGCTGGCGATGCCGGTAGAACACCTGGGCGAATGCCGTGCTCAACGGCGTCATCAGCCAGGGCAGGTGGCGGGCCACGACCTTCACGTCGTCGGTGTACAGGGTCGTGCCGTCCGGCAGGGGCTCGAGCGTGATGCGGTGGTCCCAGCGGCGCATGAGCAGGCCGTCGCCGTTGTCGCGCAGCGTGGGCCAGCCGCCAGCCTGCGGTGGCGGCTCGATGGAAATGCGCACGGTCTGGGGGCCCATGGGCAGCACGCCCAGCAGCCGCATGTCCAGCGCGAACTCGCCCTGTTCCCAGTGCGCGGGCCATCGCGCGCCTTGCACGGGCCGGAACCGCATGAGGGGCGCGGTGATGTGGCGAAAGACGGCGGTGCTTTGCAGCTGCGTGGCCACCCACTCGGGCGGCGCGTTCAAGCGGGTGGACAGGTGCACGCGCATGGCTCAGTGCCCTTGCGGCTGCGGGCGGGCAGCACCACCCGCCAGTTCCTGGCGTGCCTGGCGGATCACGCTCCAGCCCCCGGTGATGGCCAGCCATGCCATGACGGCAGCCACCGCCAGGTCCGGCCAGGCCGTGCCCGTGCCGAACACCCCCAGCGCCGCGCCCATCACCGCGAGGTTGCCCAGCACGTCATTGCGCGTGCACAGCCACACGCTGCGCATGTTGGCATCGCCTTCGCGGTAGGCGTACAGCAGCACCGCCACGCCCAGGTTCGCGGCCAGGGCCAGCAAGCCCACGCTGCCCATCGTCAGGGGTTCGGGCGCAATTCCTTGCCAGGCGCCCCAGGCCACGCGTCCCACGACCACGAGGCCGAACACCAGCATGCTGGCCCCCTTGACCAGCGCAGCGCGTGCGCGCCATGCCAGGGCCATGGCCAGCACCCACAGCGAGAGTGCGTAGTTGGCCGCGTCGCCCAGGAAGTCGATGGCGTCGGCCAGCAGCGATGCCGAACCGGACTGCAGGCCCGCTCCGATTTCGAGCAGGAACATCGCGGCATTGACGATGAGCGCCACCCACAGGATGCGGCGGTAGCGCGGGTCCGCGCTGGTGGGGGCACCGTGGTCGTGGCCGTCGTTGGAATGGTGATGGCAATGTGCGGACATGGCGGTTCTTCTTTCTCCCGGGAGGGTTTTCAATGTGATGGCATCATTGGAAACCTTGAAGTCACTTGAGGGTCAAGCGATGGCACAGCCGGTTGCACAAACTCCCCAGTACCGCATCGGCGAGGCAGCCCGGCAATCGGGCGTGTCCGCCGCGAACATCCGCTACTACGAAAAGGAAGGGCTGCTCGCGCCCGGTGTCCGGGAGGACAACAGCTATCGCCTGTACAACGCGGACGATGTGCACCGCCTGCGCTTCATCCGCCTGTGCCGCGCGATGGACATGTCGCTGGACGAGGTGCGCACCCTGCTGGCGCTGGACTGGACCCGCAAGCAGGACTGCGAAGCCGCGCGCGACACGCTGGATGAGCACCTTCAGCATGTGCGCGGCCGCCTGGCGGAACTGCTCACGCTGGAGGCCGACCTGCTCGCGCTGCGCAACCGCTGCGACGGGTCGGACACGCACTGCCACATCATCGAGGCCCTGCATGCGCGCGCCGATGAGCAGTCTGCCGTGGCTGCCTCGGCCGGCGTGGGAAAGCGCCATGTGTAGGCCAGCCGGGCGGCCCGCCGGCGGCACGGCCATGCCGGGTGGCCGCGAGGATGTGAAGAGCTGTTTCCTCCGTGCAGCCTATTGCTCCTGAAATGATAGCTTTTAGCGCTTATGAATGAAGCGCTGGAGGCCAAAAACACTCGCAATGGCCCTGGCGGCTCGTGGTCGGTGCGGGCCCGGGTCACGCCGCTATGATCCGGCCATGATTTCGCGCTTGCCCGGCCTCTCCCTGCCCGAACGCGTGTGGAATACCGCGCGGCGCTGGGCGGTCGCGTGGTGGCGCATCCTGTACCTGGGCGCCGTCGTGCTCGTGCTGGTGCTGTCTCCGTCCAGTTACGGCAAGGGCACGCGCAGGGCGCTGGCGCGCCATCTGTACCTCGATACGGCACCCGTGCTGCTGGGGTTCACGGTGCTGGCGGCGCTGATCAGCCTGGTGCTGACGCGCATCGTCGTGGTCACGGCGCTCAGCTATGGCCTTTCGCGCTATGCGCTGGAGATGGTGATCCGCGTGCTGGTGCTCGAGCTGATCCCGCTCACGGCCGCGCTGTTCGTGGCGATGCGCTGCACCATTCCCAACGGCACGCAGATCACCCGCCTGCGGCAGAACGGCCGGTTCGACGCGCTGCGCGCCCAGGGCTCGGACCCGGTGCGCATCGAGCTTCTGCCGCGGGTGATCGCGGGCGTATTCGCGTGCATCACGCTCGCCGCGCTCAGCTGCGTGGTGGCACTGGTGCTGGCCTATCTGGGGGTGTATGGTTTCAACTTGGCGGGGGCACCCAGCTACACGCGCATGTTCGGCCAGGTGTTCACGCCCAGCGTGACGATGGTGTTCGTGCTCAAGACGGTGTTCTTCAGTCTGGCCGTGGCGCTCATTCCCATGGCGGCTGGCCTGTACGACACTGGTGACCGCACCCAGCCCGATTCGGAGCTGGGGGGCCTGGCCCGCATGTTCGCCGTCCTGCTGCTGATCGAGGTCGCCTCGCTCATGGGCAACTACTACTGACTCCTGCCTGCCGACATCCGCCAGACCCTTACATCCCGCGACCCACGCCCGGCATCCATGAACGACGAGAACCCCCACCACCGCCCCACACCGCCCCCCGGGCCAGCGCCAGCGCCTGCGGCCGCCGACGTGCCGCCGGTGGAAACCTTGCGCCCGGTAGCCTACCTGGAGCTCAAGGCGGCGGCGCTGCTGCTGTTCACGCTGGCGCTCATCGTGGGATCGGGCCTGTACCTGCTGTACGCGCGCGGTGCGTTCGAGCCCACGCAGACCCTGGTGCTGACCGCCGACGACTCCGAAGGCGTGGTGGTGGGCATGGACATGACCTTCTCCGGTTTCCCCATTGGCCGCGTGCGCCGCATCGAACTGGCCGAAACCGGCAACGCCCGCATCATCGTGGACGTGCCGCGCAAGGACGCCCACTGGCTGCGCGAATCCAGCGTGTTCACACTGGTGCGGGGCATCGTGGGGGGCACCAACATCCGTGCCTACACGGGCATGCTGAACGACAAGCTCCTGCCGGACGGCTCCGTGCGCCCCGTGCTGCGCGGTGATGCCACCGCCGAGATCCCGCAGCTCATGGCCTCGGCCCGCGAACTGCTGTCCAACCTCAATGCCCTCACCGCGCAGGACGCGGCCCTGGGCGGCAGCCTGGCCAACGTGCGGGCGCTGACCGACCGCATCAACGGCCCGGGGGGCGTGCTGGGCGTGCTGATGGGCAACGAGGCCGATGCGAAGAAGATCGTGGCCACGCTGGAACGTACCAACGCACTGCTCGCGCGCCTGGATGGCATGGCGGCACGTGCCGATAAACAGGTGTTTGGGGCCGATGGCAGCAAGGACGCGCTGGTGCCCGAAGTGCGGGCCACGGTGGCCCAGTTGGGGGGCCTGCTGGCCGACACCCGCGCGAGCCTGCAGAAGGTGGACGCGGTGCTGGTGGAGGCGCAGGCCATCGGTGCCAATGCGCGGGAAGCCACGACCGACCTGGGCGCATTGCGCGCCGAGGTGGAAAGCAACCTGCGCAAGGTGGAGAGCCTGGTCAATGAGATCAACCGCAAATGGCCTTTCGCGCGGGACACGGAGCTCAAGCTGCCATGAAGCGTCTTATCCCCACGCCCCCTGCTGTGCTGCGGCGGCACCTGACCCATGCCGCGCTCCTGGCGGCGGTGCTGCTGCTGTCCGCCTGCTCCGGCAAGCCCCGGGTGCCCGACTGGCAGATGAACGCCCAGGCCTCCGCGCAAAAGGCGCTGGAAGCCTATCTGTCAGGCAATGACCGTGTCGACAGGCTGGAGTGGGACCGCGCCCGCGCGGAGGTCGCCCGCACGGGCCGCCCGGATCTGCTGGCCCGCCTGGAGCTCATGCGCTGCGCGGCGCAGGTCGCCAGTCTGGTGGCTGGCCCGTGTGAACGCTTTGAGCCATTGCGCGCGGATGCGGCGGCGCCGGAGCGTGCCTATGCCGACTACCTGGCCGGCAGCTTGCCGCCGCAAGGGGCAAGCCTGCTGCCCGAAGCGCAGCGCAAGGTGGCCGTGTCGGGGGATGGGGCGGCCTTGTCCGCCATCGAGGATCCGCTCTCGCGCCTGGTGGCGGCCGGGGTGCTGTTTCAGGCAGGGCGTGCCAGCCCGGCCGTGATTGGCAACGCCATCGATGCCGCGTCCACACAGGGCTGGCGGCGGCCTTTGATGGCCTGGTTGACGCTGCAGGCGCAGCGCGCTGACGCTGCAGGAGACGCGGAGTCGGCATCGGCGCTGCGGCGGCGCATTGCCATCGTGGAGCAGGGCGCCGCAGGCTTGCGCTAGCGGGCCGGGACTCCAGGGGCGATTCTCAGCGCAACCGTGCCTGCAGCTGTGTTTCGATGTGGTCCCGCTCCGAGGCAAACTGCTGGGCGCTGATTTCATTTGCCTCGTATTTGCGCGCCGTGGAAAGCAGAAGCACGGTGTTCTCCAGCCGTGTGTCTTGCTGCAATGAAGGGGGCAGGGCCGTCAGGCGGTCGAAGCTTTGTTTGTAGAGTTCGCTCCAGCTCAGCGTCCCCGCCTGGGCCTGGGCGCGGGCGCCATCATGCCAGCGGGCGAACTCTTCGAGGGAGCTGTCGCGCGGGCTCGTGCAGCCCAGGAGGCCCGCGATCAGCGCCAGGGCGGACCAACGCCATGCGATGGCGTGAGAGGAAGAGGAATTCAGGCCTGCAGAGATTCGAAAACGTGTGGTCACGATCGTCCTCCATTCTTGAATGACAACGGAAATGCCGTTGTGCAGCGCCAGATGGTACTCCGATGCTATGATTTTTTCTACTTTGCCAAAAAAGTGCAGAAGCGCGCACCGGATGTGGGCAATCTACGTGCCCTGGCAACCCAGTGCCGGCAGTCCGCTACTGGAACAGGCTCGTGGGCAGGAGCTGGTCCAGCCCATGGGGCAAGAGCGACATGGAGTCCACCGACTGCACCGCCACATCGGGCATCAACAAGGATGCCGCTGCAAGTACCGCAAGCACGACCGTACCGGCAAACGCTGCAAGTGCGCGGGCTCCGGGGGGCAAAGGGTGGCGTTTCATGATGGTTCCTTTGTCAAAAAAGGTGGGAGTCGCAATGACATCCCGGGCCAGCCTCAATGGCTGATAGCGGAGATTTCAGCAAAGCAACCGGTGTGCGTCTGTCAGACAACTGCGATACCGGGCGCTGGCTGGACGCTGTTGCCTTTGGTTGCAATTGCTGGGATGAAGAGCCCCCGGGTGTCCGGGTGCTCGCAGGGGTGAATCTGTAGGACCCGGCCCATGGCGGATGGGCAAGGCTTCCGACCTGCCGGCCGGGCAAGGCACTCCCACAATCACCGCAGCCCGGCAGGGCCCTTCAGGCGAGGGCTGGCGCGACCGGGCTTTTCCCTTGGCTGCTTGCAGGCCGTGCGCTGCGGATCGGCGGCGGCAGCCCTCCGGCCCTTGACCAGTCAGCGAGAAAGGAAGTCCCCATGAAAGAGCCACTACTGCAGCAGGGCGAGGGCACGGATGCGATGGGTGCCATGCCTTCGACCAGCAGCCCGTCTTACGCCACCCGTACCTCCGTGCAGGCGGCCTTTGACCATTTCGCATCGCATGTCACGCGGTGGGCCGGATCTCCCGGCATGTTCTGCGCCGCGCTCCTCATGGTGCTGGCCTGGGCCGTCACCGGGCCGATCTTTCACTTTTCAGAGAACTGGCAACTGGTCATCAACACGGGAACCACCATCGTGACGTTCCTGATGGTGTTTCTCATCCAGCAAAGCCAGAACAAGGACAGCGTGGCCATTCACCTCAAGCTCAATGAGCTGCTGGCGGCCAATCGGCATGCGAGCAACCGCATGATCGGCATCGAGGACCTGGACGAACAGGACCTGCGCGAGGTCGCGAGCTTCTATGTGCGCTTGGCCGAACGGGCCAGACAGGCCGGCAGGGACAAGTGCGCGCACTCCATTGACGAAGAAGGCATGTCCGCTTCGGCCATGGACGCGCATCGCCCCGCCCATGCGCGCCAGGCCGTTGCGGTTCTCGGCGCAGGCTGCAGTGGGCGGGAAGGGGCTTTGTGAATGGGGGCGTGGTTCCTGCACGCCCAGCTTGAAAACGTCCGCAGGTGCTAGGAATCCAATGTCGTCCGTGTCGCATCGCGTTCCATGCGGCAGCTGTCCAGCGAGGGCAGCCAGTCGGGAATGATGGAGCCGGAAGACAAGGTGGAGGTGAACCTGAAGGCGTGGTGGGGATAGGCTTTTGCCAATGCCGCGCGACCTTGCTGGGAAATGCCGAAGACCTCCGCCACCTGGTCGCGGGCCCCCACATCCGGGAGCCGCACGTCAACAAGCTGCGCGGCCGCCAGCACCCGAAGCTTGTCCACGTCGCAAGGCTTCTCGACGGTCTTGGGCAACTCGGTCTGTGCAAGGGCGAACAGTAGCTCCATGGGCATGTTGCACTCCGTTAGGGGGGTGGAGTGACTTATTGTGAATAGAGCAGATTCTCATGACAACAGATCGCGCTTTTTGAAACAAATTCTGCAATTTGTTGCAATTTCGGTTGTGTTGCCACGACCACGTGTCCGACTGGCGGGCAGGCATATGACTGACATCCGCGCACGAACGCGGGGCATTCAATGAAGCTTGCATGACGGGCCCGTGGGGCGATTGCCAGCGCTGGAGACGGCACCGAGAAACGGGCCCCCTGGCGATGAGAATGCGAGGCTGAGATGCAAAATGACCTGTTGAATCAAGCGCATGTCCGGGAATCCATTGCCGGGGAGGAGGATCCGGGCGCCGCGCTGGACGTGGTAAGGGCCATGGTGGGCCGAAATCCTGATGAGGCGCATTCCCCGCATGGGGTCAACGCAAAAATCAATTTCAGCTGCAGTGATGGCAAGGAGAACATCGCCGTCGACGTGGTCTGGCCGCGGCACCATGCAAAGGAAGATGTCGCAAAGCTGCTGGGGCTTGTGATGGCCCACCATGGCGCCATCGCGGACACGGCCTGGTCCTTGTTTGCCGCCACCGGAAAGAGCCCCATGGAGCTCGAGGTGGACGAGGGACAGGACGGCGTCTTCTATATCAATCGCAGAGATGCGTGAGGCGAAAGCAGGGGCGGTCGATGACGTTCCTGGCGGAGTTTTCATCGATTTTTGAAGCGGCGTGTCTTTTTGAAGCGGCGTGTCTTCGTCGAATGGAGTTTTAGGGTGGCGCGGCTTCAGTCCAGCGCTTTCAGGGCGCTGGATATCGACACCGCAGCCTGCCCATAGCCCTCCCAGGCGCCATTGCCCGCGGGCAAACGTGGACCTACGTTCTGGATATTCCAGTGCGCACCGCTGCCCAGCATGTCCAGTTCCGGCCACGATACCGGGACCGATATGCCCATCCCGGGGCGTGCGCGGGCCGTCCAGGCGCTTGCTGTCGTCGCTCCGAACCCATTGCGAAGGTAGTCCACGAAAACCTTTCCCACGCGGTTTTTGGGCCCGCTCTTGGCCACGAACCGCTGTGGAATCGTCTGTGCCAGATGCCGCACCACCGCCTGGCTGAATCCCTTGACCGTTTCCCAGTCATGAAGCCGCTTGATCGGCACGACGATGTGCAGGCCTTTGCCTCCGCTGGTCTTGAGAAAGGCGGGCAGGCCCAGCTCGGTGAGCATCAGGCGCACCAAGGTCGCCGCTTCCTGCACGTGGGTCCAGGGCACTCCCTCGCCGGGGTCCAGGTCAAAGGTCATCCGGTCCGGTCGCCCTATCCTGTCCTTGCGGGCATTCCATGTATGCAACTCGACCGTGTTCATCTGCGCGGCCGACAGCAGCCCTTGCGGGCCCGCGATTTCAAGCAGAGCAGGGTGCCCGGGAAAAAGGCTCTCCGCGAGCTGCCGCACGCCCTCCATGCGGCCAGTCTCCAGGTGCTTCTGAAAGAACAGTTCACCGCTCACCCCGTCTGGTGCTCGGACGAGGGAAACCGGGCGGCCTTCCAGGTGGGGCATCAGCAGCGGCGCCACGGTGGCGTAGTAGCGGATGAGGTCGATCTTCGTGGTGCCGGTGGATGGGTCAATGACCCGCTCGGGATGCGATACGCGCAACGAACCGATCCCGGAGCCGGCGGCGGCCGGGTGTTTCGCCCACTGCTTCGGCCTTTCCTGGACAATGGCCTGGGGCGGCTTGTCATCGCGCAGGCCATGAAACACGGAGTGCCGGATTCTGCCTTCCTTTGTCCATTCTCCAAACGAGACTTCGGCGAGGAGCTTCGGCTCGACCCAGTGGGCTTTTTTCCCGATGGTGCGCGGATTGGCGAACGGGCTCGCGCTGGCGCGCAGTGCACGGAGCCTTCGGCTCAGATCGGCCAAGACGCGTTCACTGAACCCCGTACCCACATTGCCCGCATAGCGCAGTGCGCCGGTGTCGTCGTGGACACCGAGCAGCAAGGACCCAATCCCCGTGCGAGATCCCTGCGGGTCGGTGTAGCCGCCGATCACGAATTCCTGGCGGTGGGTGCACTTGAGCTTGATCCACTCCGCGCTGCGCCGAGAAGCGTACCCGCCCGCCTTGAGTTTTCCGATGACCCCTTCAAAGCCCAGCTTGCAGGCCGAGGAAACCAGGTCGGCCGGCCGCGCTTCAAAGGCCTCGCTGAAGCGCACCCGGTCGGTGGGTGCCCCTTCCACGACCTTGCGAAGATGCTCCCGCCGCTCCACGAGAGGAAGCGCACGAAGGTCATGGCCATCCGCGTAGGGCAAGTCGAACACATAGAAAACCAGTGCTTGCGTGGACTGGCCATCGAATGCATTTTGCAGCGCCTGAAAGTCTGGGACGCCATGGGCATCGGGCATGAGCACTTCACCGTCGATCCAGCCGGACTTCAACGCAAGCCTGGCGATGGCCGCCGCCAGGTCCGGCATCCTGGCCGTCCAGTCATTGCCGTTGCGGGTGAACAGCCGCGCCTTGCCTCGTTCCACGCGGGCCAGGAGGCGGTAGCCGTCGAACTTCAGCTCCCAGATCCAGCCCGTGGTGTCATGGGGTGGACCGTCCACCAAGGTGGCGAGCTGGGGCGACAGCGTCTCCGGGAGCGGCGCTCTGGGCGCCGTCATCGCGCTCGCCTGGCGCTTGGCGGACGGCACCACGCCGCCGGGCCTTGCCGGGGCCTTTCGGGGCGCGGAGACCGCGGGCGCCGCCGCGACGCTGTCGGGCATTTCATCCACCACGCTGAACTCGTGGCCGGGGCGTTCCAGCCCGTCGTGTTCCTTGATGAGCAGCCAGGGTGGCTGCTTTTCGCCTGCACCGCCGTGCATGCGCACCAGCGTCCAATGGCCCTGGAGCTTGTGCCCGTGAAGCTCGAACTTCAATTTCCCCTTGCGGTAGCCCTCGTGGGGGTCCCCGACCGGCACCCAGTAGCCGCGATCCCAGATGATGACCCGGCCGGCACCATACTGCTTTGCCGGAATCTGGCCTTCAAAGCTGTTGTAGGCGATGGGATGGTCTTCCACCTGCACGGCCATGCGCTTGTCGGCCGGATCGTAGCTCGGCCCTTTGGGCACGGCCCAGCTCTTCATCGTGCCGTCCAGTTCAAGCCGCAAGTCATAGTGCAGGCGGCTGGCCCAGTGCTTCTGGATCACGTACTGCAGGGCATCGCCGCCCGGCACACCGCCTTCCGCGGGCTCCGGCGTCAGCGCAAAGTTGCGCTTCTTCCTGTACTGGGCCAAGGGCTCCTTCATGGTGGCTCGAGGCGACTATGCCGCAGAACGGCGTCCGGGGTGGGCGCGTTGCCTTGGGGGTGCCATGGCAGGCCCCACTACCGCGAAACCAGGTACTCGCGGACCTTGTCGGCGGACGGGCCGGCCGGGGCTTCCGCGACGCCCAGGCTATGGGCCCAGTCGCGCACTTCACAGGGTTCGCTGAGGTTGATGAAACGGCGGTCCTGTACCGTCTGGCTTTTGTCATCGCTCATTGCCGGCTCCTTGAATGAACGGCCAAAGCTATCACGGGGCTAGCCTGCACGGTGTAGGACAAGACTTCTATGAAGCGGTGCGCGACACACCCGGCCTTCTGAACGGCATCCACTGAAGAAGCGGGCCTGTCGGGTGCTTTCCAATCCGCTACCAAGGCAGGGTGAACGTCTTGCAGTTGGTGAACGATTTGATCGCCTCTTGCACCCCTTCCTTGTAGCCCAGGCCCGAGTCCTTGATGCCGCCAAACGGCGTCAGCTCGATGCGGTAGCCCGGCACCTCCCAGAGGTTGACGGTGCCCACCTGCAGCTCCTTGGCAAAGCGGGTCACGTCGTCCATGCGGTTGGTGCAGATGCCCGAGGACAGGCCGAACGCCGTGCCGTTGGAGATGCGGATTGCCTCGTCGATGTCCTTGAAGGTGATGATGGGCGACACGGGGCCGAAGGTCTCCTCGCGCACCACGGTCATCTCGGGGCGCACGCGGTCGAGCACCGTGGGGGAGTACAGCGCGCCCTCGCGCACATTGCCCGCCAGCAGGCGCGCGCCCTGGGCGATGGCCTCGTTCACCACCTTCTCGAAATGCAGGGCCGCCGCCTCGTCGATCACCGTGCCCATCTCGTTGGCCTTGTCCATGGGGTCGCCATGGCGCCATGCCTTCGTCTTGGCCACCACGCGCTCGGTGAACTCGGCCGCCACCTTCTCATGCACCAGCATGCGCTTGACCGCCGTGCAGCGCTGGCCCGAGTTCTTGTACGAGCCCTGCACCGCCAGGTCGCTGGCCTTGTCCAGGTCGGCATCGTCCATCACGATCAACGGGTCGTTGCCGCCCAGCTCCAGCACCATGCGCCGGTAGCCGGCCTTCGACGCAATGTACTTGCCAATGGCCACCCCGCCGGTGAAGGTGACCAGATCGACGTGGCGGTGGGTCAGCAGCTCGTCGGCGATCTCTCGCGGATCGCCGGTCACCACCTGCAGCATCTCCACGGGCAGGCCGGCCTCGTACAGCAGGTCGGCAAAATAGTAGGCCGACAGGGGCACCTTCTCCGAAGGCTTGAGCACCATGCGGTTGTTGGTGGCCACGGCCGGCACCACCTTGTGCGCCACCTGGTTCATGGGGTGGTTGAAGGGCGTGATGGCCGTGATGACACCCAACAGCGGCTCGCGCGTGGTGATCACCTTGCGCTTCTTGCCGTGCGGCGTGAGGTCGCACGAGAACACCTGCCCATCGTCGCGCAGGGCCTCGTTGGCGCCGAAGTTGAGCACGTCTGCCACGCGCCCGATCTCGTAGGTGCTGTCCTTCTTGCACAGGCCCGACTCGGCGGTGATGATGTTCGACGCCTCGTCGGTGCGCTCGCGCAGCAGCGCCGCCGCACGGTTGAGGATGGCCGAGCGCTCGTAGCGCGACAGCGTGGGCACATAGGCATGGGCGATGTCCATCGCCCGGCGCACGTCCTCCACGCTGGCCATGCCCACCGTGCCCACGCGCTCGCCGCTGTAGGGGTTGACGACGTCGATGCTGCGCTCCGTGCGCACCCTGGCGCCGCCGATGCGCAGGGCCTCCGCGCGGAAGTCCGCGCTTTCCATGATGCAACTCATGCTGCCTCCTTGAGTGCTGCCGTGTTGGCTCCGATGAAGTTCTTGCCGCGTGCGCCGGTCAGCGCATGAGCCACCATCTGCTGCGCCTGGTCGTCACTCACGCCGTAGTCGGCAAAGCGCGTCCTCACGCCCAGTTCCTCGATGAAGCGGGCCAGCCGGGCCGGCGCGCCGGCCAGGTTTCCCAGCGCGCTTTCCAGCACGGCGTCGCGCTCCGGGTTCTGGCCAATGGCGCGCTCCAGCACCATGGGCAGCGGAAAGCTGCAGGCAATGCCGTGCGGCAGCCCATAGCGCAGCGTCATCTCGTAGGAGATCGAGTGCGCCAGCGCCGTGCGCGTGTTCGAGAAGGCCATGCCGGCCTTCAGGGCCGCCAGGGCCATGCGGCCGCGCAGCGTCGCGTCGTCCAGGTGTTCCATCAGCTGCGGCAGGGCTTCCAGGATCTCATGCACCGCCGCCACCGCGAAGGTGTCGGACACGGGGTTGGCATTCACGTTCCAGATCGACTCCAGCGCGTGCGACAGCGCGTCCAGCCCGCTTTGCAGCGTGACCGAGGCGGGCAGCGACAGCATGAGCTCGGGGTCGATCAGCGCGATGCTGGGCCAGGTCTCGGGCAGGTGCAGCGAGTACTTCTTCTGCGCACCGCGGTCCCATACCGTGGCCCAGGGCGTCACTTCGCTGCCGGTACCGGCCGTCGTCGGCACGGCGATGAGCGTCTTGGTCCGCGCTGGCGTGAAGGCCTTGCCGGATGCCAGCAGCGCCACCAGTTCAGAGAAGCGCCCGCTGGGCGTGGCCACCATCAGCGCCTTGGCGGTATCGATGGCACTGCCACCGCCCACCGCAATGATCACCTCGGCACTGGCGGCCTCGCCGGACCAGAAGGCGTCGTAGACCGCCGCAAGCTCCGCGACATCCGGGTTGGGCCGCACATCGTCGATCACGCCGGCCAGCTGCTCGCCCAGCAGGCCCTCGATGCGGGCCACCAGGCCCAGCTGGCGGGCCTCCGGAAAGGTGACCAGCAGTGCCCGCCGGCCATCCAGCAGCTTTGGCAGGGACAACAGTTCCCCTGCCCCGTAGACACTGCGTACGGGGTTCAAGTATTCATGTGGCATGGAAAGACCTTTAGGCGGAGGGAAGAGCGTGGTTCAACGCGAGGTCGAACACGTCGAAATTGCGCAACCGCCGGCCGGGGGCGACGCCCTTCAGGGGCCGGTTGAACAGCAGCGGCACCTTCTGCTCCGAGATGCCGCCGTGCGAGCGCAGGGGCACGGTCAGCCCGCTCAGGTCGTGCCGCGCCGCACTGGTGCCCAGCACCGTGAGGTGGTCCGACACCACCACCAGATCGCCGATGCGGTCGCCCGCCAGCTCGAAGCGTTGCACCGCCTCTTCCCGCGTCAGCACCACCTCCACGCCCGGCAGTGCCAGCAACGCGCTGCGCACGCCCTCCAGCGTGGCGCCGGCATTCACGTAGATGGTCGCGAACGAGCCCAGGGCGCCGTGGTGCACCACATAGGGATCGGTGATGGGCAGGATCACCCGAGTGCTGCCCGCGCCGAGCTGTGCATCCAGCTCCTGCTGCAGGTAGACCACGCGCGGGTTGCCCGCGGCGTCGGTCTTGGGGCTCATGCCATGGTCGGCGGTGAGGCCGATGACCGCGCCCAGCGCATCGAGCTGGGCGAGGTAGCCGTCCATCATCGCGTAAAAGGCATTGGCCTCTGGCGTGCCCGGTGCGCACTTGTGCTGCACGTAGTCGGTGGTCGACAGGTACATCAGGTCCGGGCGGCGGGTCTCCATCAGGCGCACGCCGGCCGCAAAGACGAACTCGCTGAGGTCGGCGCTGTACACCGAGGGCACGGGCTTGCCCACCAGCTCTAGCACATTCTCGATGCCGCACTCGGCCAGCGTGGCCTTGTCGGCCTTCTCGGCTGAAAAGCAGATGCCCTTGAGGCCGTGGCCGAGCATGGTGCGCAGCTTGTCCTTGGCCGTCACGGCCGCCACCAGCGCACCGGCATCGGCAAAGGCGGCCAGGAGCGTCGGGGCACGCAGGTACTCGGGGTCGTTCATCATGACCTCGCGGTCGGCGGCCACGTCGTAAAAGTAGTTGCCGCAGATGCCGTGCACCGAAGGCGGCACGCCGGTCACGATGGACACATTGTTTGGGTTGGTGAAGCTGGGGACCACGCAGTCCCCGATCAGCGAACTGCCCCGCGCCAGCATGCGCTTGAGGTACGGCGCCGCGCCAGCCTGTATGGCCTGCGTCAAGTAGTCGGGCTCGCAGCCATCCACGCAGACCACCACCACCGGGGCTTGGGGTCGGGCATACTGCCGGCCGTTGGCCTGCACGGTGTCAACAACGGTATTCATCAACGGGCTCCTTTTTGAATCCAGGCACGCAGCCGGGTCGAGATGGTGTCGGCCACCATCACCATGGCGATGATCACGGCGATGCAGGTGGCGGTGTCCTGGTACTGGAACAGCTTCATGCTGCCCACCAGTTCGAATCCGATGCCGCCCGCGCCCACCATGCCCAGCACGGTGGCCTGGCGCAGGTTGGTCTCGAAGCGGTAGAGGACCACGGCGATCCATGCGGTCACCACCTGGGGCAGCACGGCAAAGATGATGGTCTGTATGGGCCCGGCCCCCGTGGAGCGCAGTGCCTCGATGGGCCCCTGGTCTATCTCCTCGATCGACTCGGCGAAGAACTTGCCCAGCATGCCCGCACCATGCACCGCCAGGGCCAGCACGCCCGGAAACGGCCCCAGCCCCACGGCGGCCACGAACACCAGCGCCAGGATGATCTCGTTGACTCCGCGCGTCACGTTGAACAGCTGGCGGGTGAACTGGTAGACCACCACGTTGGGCGTGAGGTTGCGCGCGGCGAAGAAGCACACGGGGATCGCCAGGAGCACGGCGAGCAGCGTGCCCCACACGGCGATCTGGATGGTCTCGATCGCCGGGACGATCAGCTTGTCCAGAAACGCCCAGTTGGGCGGCAGCATGCGCCCCAGGAAATCGCCGATCCACGGCAGGCCCTTGGCCAGTTCGCCAAAGCTGACCTGCGCGCCGCGCGCGGCCCACCACAGCACGCCGACGAACAGCGCACCGATGCCGATGCGCGGCCACCACCCCAGCCCGCCGCTGGGCCGGGCCACCAGAAAAGTGTAGGAACCGATGTTCATGCGCTTGCCTCCTCAAGTTTCAACTGGCGCAGCGCGGGCGCTGCTGCGGCTGCCACGGCAGGGGCGCTGCGGCTGCGGGCGTCGCTCTCGTCCAGTCCGGGGTAGATGCGCTTGAGCACCTCGTCCGTCAGGCCCTCGGGCCCACCGTCATAGACGATGCGCCCGCCCGACACGCCCACGATGCGTTCGCCGAACTCGCGTGCATAGTCGATCTGGTGCAGGTTGCAGACCACGGTGATGCCCAGTTCGCGGCTTGCCTGCTTGAGGTAGTTGAGCACCGTGCGCGAGGTCTTGGGGTCCAGGCTGGCGACCGGCTCATCGGCCAGGATCACCTTGGGCTGCTGGGCCAGCGCACGCGCAATGCCCACACGCTGCTTTTGCCCGCCCGAGAGCGTGTCGGTGCGCAGCCCGGCCTTGTCCTGCAGTTCCACGCGGCGCAGGCATTCGAGCGCAATCGCCACGTCCTTGCGAGGAAAGATCTGCAGCCACGACAGCACCGCAGGCACCGCCCCCATGCGGCCCGTCAGCACGTTCTTCTGCACCGACAGGCGGGGCACCACGTTGTAGTGCTGGAAGATCATCGCCACCTGGCGGCGCAGGCCGCGCAAGCTTGCGCCGCCGGACTGGGCCAGTTGTCCGTCGATGTGGATCTCGCCGCTCGTGGGCTCGGCCAGGCGGTTGATGCAGCGCAGCAGCGTCGATTTGCCGGCACCCGAAGGGCCCAGCACGACCAGGAACTCGCCCGGTGCCACGTCGAGGTCGATGCCCGTGAGCGCGTCGAAGTCGCCGTAGCGCTTGTTCAGACCACGGATCCTGATCATTTCATGGCCCTCAGGTCGAGGTTCAGGATCTTGGCCGTCTCGCGGATGATGTCGTAGGCCTTGTCGTTCGTGGGATGAAAGCCGTTGAGCATGCCCTGGTCCGACCAGGGGATGTCCTTCACGTCCAGGAAGGCGGCCTGCACGCGCTTCTTGAGGTCCGCATCCAGGTCCTTGCGCCAGACGGTGGGCGACTCGGGGATCGGGTCCGACTTCCACACCACCACCAGGTCCTCGCGCTTGGCCAGGCCCTTGGCGATGGCCGCATCCAGGATGCGGTCGGCAATCGCCACGGCCTCGATCTTCTTGTTCTGCACCGCCACGGCATTCGAGTCGTGCGAGCCGGAGAAGATCACGCGGCCGAAATCCTTGTCGGTGTTGAAGCCTTCCTTCATCAGCCCGGCCTTGGGGAACAGGTGGCCCGAGGTGGACGTCGGGTCCACGAAGGCGAAGGTCTTGCCCTTGAGGTCGGCCACGGTCTTGATGCCGCTGTCCTTGTGGGCCACGATGAGGGAGTGGTAGAAGGCCCGGCCGGCCTTCTTGGTCTCGGCCACGGCAAAGGCCTCGATGGGCGCCACGGTGGTACCCATCACGTACGAGAAGGGGCCGAGGTAGGCAACATCCAGCCGCTTGGAACGCAGGGCCTCGATCACGCCGTTGTAGTCCGCCGCCACGAAGGGCTTGACCGGCATGCCCAGCGACTTGGACAGCATGTCCATCATGGCCTGGCTGTTGGCGATCATGGCCCGCGAATCCTCGGAAGGGATCAGGCCTACCGTGAGGACGTTGGCAGCCCTGGCAGGGTTGAGGCCGGCAAGCGGCGGGGTTAGCAGCACGGATGCGCTGGCCAACAGAGATCGGCGCGTGAGTTTCATCGATGTCTCCTGTCTGGTGGGTTTGAACCTCTTTTTGCACTGCCTACCAAGCACAGTGCATGGGGCAACTGTCGGTGGTGCGGGACTATCTTGCAAATTCAAGTTTTTTTACCGATCCATTCATTTAATCTATAGTTGGCCCGGGATAACACGGAGGCGACTGTCATGCGGTTGACGCAATTGAGGTCTTTTCATGCGGTGGCGACCGAAGGGAGCTTTACCCGCGCAGCGCAGGCCTTGCACGTGAGTCAGCCCACCGTGACCACGCAGGTTCAGCAACTCGAGGAGCTGTACAAAGTTGAACTTTTTCACCGAACGGGGCGCCGCATTCGCCCGACGGAAATCGGAGAGCGATTGCTCCAGCTTTCGCGCCAGATGTTCGACCTTGAGCAAGAAGCCGTGCAAATTCTTCGAGACGCAGGCGAACTGCGTTCGGGGCATTTGCGTGTTGCGGCCGTGGGCCCTTCACACGTGACGAAGATGCTGGCGGCGTTTAACCAGAGATACCCGGAGATCCAGATTTCGGTAGGAACCGGCAACTCGGAAGACGTGTTGAGCCGGCTGCTGGACTACCGGGCGGACGTCGGTGTCCTGGCGCAGGTGCTCAAAGACAAGCGTTTCGTGTCGGTTCCGTACAGCGAACACCCCATCGTGATTTTCTGCAATGCAGACCATCGGTTCGCCCGCCGCCGCAGCATCCGCACCGCAGAGCTGCAAGGCGAAAAATTGATTTTGCGCGAGCAAGGGTCCACCACACGCAAGGCCATAGAACTGGCGCTCAAGGCTGCGGATGTGCAGCCGACAGTCGTCATGGAGGTTGCCAGCCGGGAGATCATCCGGGAGGCCGTGCTCCAAGGACTGGGCGTCGCGGCGGTCTCGGAGGTGGAGTACGTGCCCGGTTCAGGTTTGCACGCGGTGCGAATCAGCGATGCGCAAATCAGGACCTATGCACACGTCGTGTGCCTGGCCGAGCGCAGGGACACGCGTCTCATCCGGGCGTTCTTCAACATCATCGGGCGTGACTCTTAGTCTCTTGGTCGCGCAGCTGCGTACGGATGGAGGGACAGGCTGCGTGTCGCTCGCCAGCGAGGCTGACATGGAGCGATTCCTGGGCCGGGTGCCTGGCTACTAGCAGGCGGGGGCCTTGCGCAGCTTCTTGTCCTCGTACATCCTCATGTCGGCATTGCGCAGGATGTCCCTGGAGCTCTCACCGTCCTGGGGCCAGACGGCGCCTCCGATACTGACCTTGATTTCGATGGGCTGGCTGTGGCCCAGCAGGGCGAAGCCGTTGAGGTGCGGCTTCAGCCTGTCGACGATGAAATGCAGGTTCTTTGCATTCTCAGCATCGCGAATGATCATCACGAATTCATCGCCTCCAAGCCTGGCCACAAAATCCGTGTTCCTCGCGTGCTTCTTCAAGCGCTGCGCGAATTCCACCAGCACCTGGTCTCCCACGGAGTGTCCATGGCGATCATTGATCTGCTTGAACTCATCGAGATCAATCAAGGCCAATGCGAACCTGTGGGTCTCGCGTTTCGCACGCTCGATGGACTCATTCAGGATGACGTCAAAGGACCTGCGATTGGGCAGGCTTGTCAGTGGATCGGTATTGGCGATGCTGTCCACTTTCTTGTGGGCGCTTTCCTCGCACACGAGAATGATGCAGCAGTTCCAGGCAATCGTGAACGAGATCAGGACCAGGTATAGATACGCGTGATACGGACTCTGGATGACCGCCGCGCGGTCTTCCGCGAAGAAAATGAAACTCCAGCGCAAGCAGAATGCGATGGAGAGCGATGTGAGATACAGCGCGGAGAGATTCTGTGCGGAGAAGCGCACCGGCCAGTTCCAGTGAGCGATGTGGTAGGCCATGCCCAGGGTAAAGGCCACGACCACAGCGTCAAGAATGAGGTACCTGGCGGCATCCTTGCCGTAGACAGCTGCCATGGTGACGATCATCACCACGGCAAACCACGGCATTGCCAGAAAGGTGATGCTGGCCAATTTCGTCTTGCCGCGAAAATGCAAGGTGCCATGGAGCATGAAGGCCAGCGCCATGATGCCGAAGAAGTCATTGATGAAGCGTGCCGCAGGCGCCTTCAGTTCCACGAATATCGGGATCGAGAAGCCGATCATTGTGGATACCGACCCAGCAATCCACCAGTTGACGCCTTTGACGTCCTTGTTGCCTTTCCAGATCAAGGCAACAATAGGAGCGAGCGTCAACTCGGCGACTGCCAGGACGACACGCAAGGTGTCTCTGTCCAGCAGGTCAAGATTCATGATGCCCTCTAGTGACTTACCGCTCGTTTGTAACTTTATGTTCGCTGTTATATCCCTTCCCATCCGTGGGCGCCCTAGGGATAGTGCTGGGTAGCGAAGAGGTGCTCGCTGCGTCTCATGCTGGGTGCATTGAGACAGGGCGAAGGGCCGTTGGCTTGCCGCGCCCTTGCCGCCGCGCTCCTGCCCCGTCCTGACGAAGTCAATGAGCTCTTGGATGCGAAAGAACGCGTCTTGCGGGAAGGCCTTCAGGCACGGGGTCCGTGGGGTTGAAATTCCACTGTGGCTCCCAGCGCCTGCAAGTGGTCTTGGGAGCGGCGCAGGTGCACAAGATAGCCCTCCGCAACGGCAATTTCGGGTTGCATCGCCAGGGCCAGCGCTTCTTGTGGCGACAAGCCAAACGTCTGCTTGAGGAATTGCACGACCTTCATTTTCTGCGGACCGATGCCGCAGATGACCAGGGTGCCGTGCTGCCAGGCCGTGGTATCGGGCGGGAACGCAGGTTCCTTTGCCGTGTCCGCGCGGTTCTGGCGGTTCTCGAGCACCTCCCGCCAGAGCCGGGTTCCCAGGCTGGCCTCGGCTTCGACCACGTGCTGTGCAGCCGTGGCGTCGTCTTCCAGCCCGCGCAGCACCGCCAGCATGTCACCCAATTGCTGCAGGCTGGGTGCGGCCTGCTCCGCCTCCCACCGCCCCGCTCCATGCGGCGCATAGTAGACGGGAAAGCCTTTCGCCTCCTGGTTGAGATCGATGAAGAACGGATCGCCGAACCCATTGAGAGCGACCACGTACCAGCCCGGCTGCCATTCGCCCGGTGCGGTGCCGACCAGGCTTTCACCGGTGATGCCGTGGTGGCGAAAGCCGCTTTGCCAACCCTCCCATTGCCCGGGCTGGGGGTAGTGGAAAGGCAAGGCCATGTCGCCCGCGACGATGGCGGCTTCGATGAACTGGCGTGCTGCGTCCGGCAAGATGGATGTCATGGCTGCCTCCTGGACGGCGTGCGGGGCCTTTGTGCTGCCGCCAGCGCGGCCTGTGTCTGTGACAGCGCGAGCAGACCGGAATGCTCATGCTGCCCCTGCACGGGTCCGGTGATTGCGGGTGCCGGACTCCTGGCGATGGACTTGAGGTGGTAGCAGGTCATGGTCAGCGTGCAGCCAGGCTGCATGTCGTCATGCAGAATAATGTACTGATCTACTTCTTGCGCTGTGCGAACGCCATGACGGTTGCCTTTGCATTGCATCACCCGGAGGGCCTGCACATCGTGTGCGGGCTGCAAGAGGCAGTCCTGGTGGACCGTCATGCGGCACTGATCGTGGTGCCGCGCGTACCCCGGGCGGTGCAGGGTTCGGACTGGACCTGGCATCGTCTCAAGGCCTGGAGTGACGGCGGTTTCATGGTGGGCATCGAGCTGGCGTTCTTCCAAGGTTCCTTGTCCGAATGCTGGCTCTTCCACGATGACGACAGCCGCTATGGCAGGGATTGGAGCGATTGGTCCGAACGCAAGGAGCGTCGGCGCGCCAAGGCTTTGCGCGACTGGCTGGGCGCGCGGGGCTGGGCTTCTGGGCACCATGCCTGGGGCGAGGTTTGGGTGGGGTACGACCCGCGCACCGGCTTTGGGTGTGGCGGGGTGCGCTACGGCAGCGCAGATTCGCCCGCGGCCATGCGGGTGTGAAACCCCGATGTCACCGCGCCCGGCCTCAACGGCGTTCTGGCGCCCCGTGAAGAGGGCCCGGCTGGGCTCTGAGTTGCTGCTTGTTGCGGGCACGCGGCCGGTTTTCGCCCATGTCCCATTCCTGTACGTGGCCGCTAGGGCGGTGCAGCCCGAAATACCCTATCAGGCTGCTGCCCGTCCAGGTGCCGGCGTACCCCTGCGGTGCGGGTGAGAGGCTGTGCACACCGACCACGGTGTAGTGCGCCGATCGCTCATGGAGCGTACAGCGCAGTTTGCCGGCCTGGCCAGGGTAGAGGGATGCCGCCACGGCGAGAATGCGGGCGCACTCGCGCTGGGGTACCTCCGGTACCTTGTCCGCCGCCCCAGCGAGAGCTGATGCAAGCGCGCAAGCCAGCGCCAGCAGGGCGTGAAGGCCCAAATCGATGGCCCGGTCTTGCGCGCCCAACTGGCTGGAATGTCCGAACATGGCGTTTTGCCCTCTCCCATGAGGAGGGGCCAGAGAAGGTTTTTGGAGGCCGGCGAAGGCCGGTGTCATGCACTCCACATGCCCGATGCGCGAGCCGGGACGGAACAATACGATGGGATTGTCGTTTGCCATGGTGCGTGGGGTGTCGCGGCAGGGCAGTGCGTCTGCATCCGAAGCGCTGGATGCTGGCGAGGTGGAGCAGAAAGAAGAGGCTACGGAAGGTCCTGTGCGCGGGTGCCCAACTTGAGGCTGGCGCAGAACACCGAGAACTCGCCTTTCTCATCAATGGGTGGGTTTTGCAATTGGACGAAGAGGTCGGGTGCGAACTGCACCAGCGTGACATCGGCGCCGCCCGAGCCCGCATAGATGCCCGTGTAATTTTTGATGCGCTGACGCGACCAGCCCATGCGCACGGTGGTTTCGCCCTTCCATGCGGGTTTGCCGCAGAAGGTGGTGGCTTCAGCAGGCTGTGCGCCGGCCTGGGCATTCGACACCATCCATCGGCCGTCTTCCTCGCGCATGAATGCATCCAGGAGCGGACTGCCACCAGGCCATATGCGCACCACCTGCACACTCGGTCCCGGGGTACCGATGTTGATCACCCAATCGCACACGTTGTAGGGCGGCTGGCCGCCGTCTTCCTTGTCCTTGCATTCGCCCTGCTGCACAGGATCGGGCCGGGCCTTGACGATATTGATTGCGCACAAGCGCCCGTGGGGAGCGAGTTCCATCCGCTTGGGGCGGGTAGTCTTGTAGCCCACGGGTAGATCAAACTCGAGACCACAGGCGGCGACGGGGATGGTGGTGGGGTGGCCGGCTTGAGCGCAAGGGAGCATGCCCAGGGTGGCAAGCAACGCAAAGGCAGGTACTGTTCGCAAGGAAGGCTTCATCGGGGACTCTCTTTTGCATCGGAGGGCGCTGGCGGCGGCTGCATGAGCGGCGACCCCTCATGCTGTGCGCGGATGCTTTCCACGTAGGCCGGGCCAAACGCCCGGGCGCAGTCTGCTATTGGGTCGCATGCGATGCCTTGCAGTCGAAAGCCGTCGGGATAGCGTCGTTCAATAGCACAGAGCAGTGCATTCGCGTTCCAGCGCGCGGGCTCACCGTCCAGGGTGGCGCGGGCCTGCGGGTCGCCCAGCAATTCATGGAACTGCCAGTAGATGAAGAGGGCCGTGCCTGCGCTGCATTCAGGATGACCCACCACGCAACACAGAGGCTCGAAACCGTCGTTCGCGTTGTAGCTGCGACTGAAGCGGTCGAGCTGGTCGCTGGTGGTGAAGTGGGTGACGAGGGTGCACATCTCGTCATACCCGCATTCCAGGGCTTGCGCCACGCGATCGACAGTGTGTGTAGGGGTCATGCTCCTCCCTCGTCCCCGTTGCGCAGGCTCTGCAGCACCCTGGCGCTGAAATCCGGGCTCAAACGCCATTGGTTGTCGGCTTGCAGCAGATCACCTGCCATGGCGCGCGCCTGGAACCAGTCTTCCACGAACCCGGGTGCCCAGGCGCCGGTGCCGAAGTGTGCGCTGCCCACCATCGCGATGACTCCTGGGTAGGACTGCATAAAGCCTTCCTTCGACCGCACCGGCCGGCTGTGGCTCAGCAGCAGGAACTGGGTGGCGTACATCAGGTGCGAATTCGTGTCCGCATGCAGCGTGAAATAGCCCCTGTCCTCCACGATGGTCTCGGCCAGGCGGCGAATATTTGCGGGCATCTCCGGATCGGGCCACTGATCGCAGAGTTTCTGCAGCCGCGTGTTGAAAGGCGCGCTGCGCACATGTGCAAGGGCATCGTGCTTCACGTCCTCAGGATCGTCTTCGTACTCGGATGCATGCACGAGACCCCGCACGAAGGTTTCGAAATCCGCCGCGAGCGGGGTGATGCGGTAGTCCGCCTCCTGGTTGACGTGCACCACGCAAGGTTCGCCAGAAGGGCCACAGGCGCGATAGTCCAGCGCGATCATGTCGTGGCCGGCCGAGGGGCAGTCGCCGAAGTACACGCCGATGTCCGGGTAGTCCCATTCCTCGATCTTGAAACGGCTGCCGAGGCTGCCGCACAGGCTCCACTGCTTGCCGAATCCGATGCCCTTGAAGGCGCTGATCGCCACATGGTCCTCGGCCCAGGAGGTGGGCTGGTCGGTGGGGAAACGGCCGTGAGCGGGAATGCCGCCGTTCTGCGTCTGCATCAGCGCGATGTAGCTGGCCGGGAGTTTGTAGCCCAGTTCAGCCTCGACCGCCACAGTGGTTTCCGGCGAGGGCGCGGGCTCGCCGTACTCCCTGCGCGCGTAGTCGCTGTCTTCCCAGAACCCGACAAGGTCGAAACCGGCAAAAGGCGGTTTACCTGCGTTCATGCGTTCGTTCTCCCCTCGCTGGCTCGTTCATGGATTTGCACGTGGAATTTCCTCGCTGGCAATCAGGATCCGCCAGACCCGGCCTTACTGCCACTCCACCACATAGTCGTCTTTTAGCCGCCGCCCGGTGTTCATTTCGGGTTCGGGCAGATAGCTGCCAGCATCTCGCTCCTGGCCCTGGAAGCGCACCTGGCGCTGCGCGCGCAGCACCTGCCGGCCGTTCGCGCCAGAGGCGGTCTGGCCCCACACCGCCGACTCGGTCGCGTTGTTGGCCGTCATGTTGGTGTGCAGCAGCACCCGGCCGTCGCGCTCCACCAGGATCAGCAGCCAGCCGCTGCCGTAGATGGCGGTAAGCGGTGCATCGGCATGCACCAGGCGCGCCACGCCGTTGCGGCCGGTGCCGGTGCGCGTCTTCATCAGGTTCAGGAATGCGCCGCTGGTGATCTGCGCGCGCTCGAAGTCGCGCCGCAAGGCGGCAGCATGGCGCTGGGCTAGGCAATCTGACAGGGACTCCACCTCCTGCTGCGTAAACGCCGAGGGCGGCAGGTACAAGGTGTCGCCGCGGTCGTGGCCGCTGCGCTTGCTGGCGCCGCTCGTATCCAGGTTCAGGCCCAGGTTGTAGATGTGCGGGCTTGCCTGGCGCAGCCAGGGATCGAGGTTCTTGTAGTAGGCCTCGTAGTGGATGGCGGCCAGCACGACACCCCGGTAGCGGTAGCGCAGCTCTGCGCGCGAGCCGCCGGCCTCGTTCTCGCCCCAGGGCCGGGCGTCGACGATGAAATCGCCGCCGGGACAAGCCAGGTGCGTGACGGGCTGGAAGGATTGAGCCATGGCATGCGTTCCCATGAGGACGAGGCCGGAAAAGACTGTCATGAGGCGTTTCAATGCCAACACCATAAACCCCTTGCGCTCTTCTCGCATCTGGCATGCAGGGCCTGCACAATGGCGCCTCCAACACTGGCGAGATCAGCGGGATCATCGTTGATGCAGGGCAACAGACAACCCCGTGGAGCCTGTTCGGCCTCGAGGAGCGAGGAGCACCATGCCTCAACGGGGTAGCGTTGAACCCGTCAGGTCAAAAAAAAGCCCCATCTGTGAAGAAGGGGCTTTGGATGTGCGGGACTTCGTGGGACGGATTGATCAATCTGTCCAGGTCCTTGATTTTTTAGCTAACTGGCGGAGAGGGCGGGATTCGAACCCGCGGTGGGGATTAGCCCACACACGCTTTCCAGGCGTGCGACTTAAACCGCTCATCCACCTCTCCGAAGCCTTCTATTGTAGCAGTGATTTTGGGTATTTTCTGTGGTCGACTTGATTTTACTGGTGGCTCTTAGTGGGCTGGCGACGCTGCGAGTGGTTCTGTTTTCATGGAGGGGCTTGCTTGTACGGCATCATCGTTCCTCTCGATGCGGTTGCGTCCAGCATTCTTGCCACGGTACAGCGCTGCATCGGCTTGCTGCATGGCGCGGTCAAGTTCCTGTGGGTCAGCGAAACCTGGCGAGATGCCGATGGTCACTGTGCAGCGGATGGGGCCGCCTGGTGCCGCGGCGGTCATTACTTCGGTGTTTTCGATGGCGGCGCGCGTGCGTTCCGCCAGGCGCATGGCGCCCTCTGCATCGGTGTTCAGGCAGATGACAACGAACTCTTCTCCACCCAGGCGGCAAGCGAGGTCTCCCTGGCGGGCAGTCTCTCTCAGCACATCGGCCACATGGCACAGAACGGTATCGCCGACCTGATGGCCGTAGCTGTCGTTGATGTGTTTGAAATGATCGATGTCCACGATCAGCAGGTGCGCAGGACCTGCAGTGCGTGAGCGGAAATGCGCCTGCAACCCTTCGAGCAGGCCGCGCCGGTTCAGCAGCCGTGTCAGTGGGTCGTGGGCCGCCATGGCGCGCAGTTCATCGGTGAGCCGGCGCAACACCAGCCAGACAATGGACGGTGCCAGCACGGTCGCCAGAAAGGACATGTACAGATAGAACACGGTCTGGAAACGGCTGTCCATGTCCAGTGCCTCCAGTCCGTTCTGGAGAACGGTCACGAACTTCACCGCATTCAGGGCGAATATGCCGCCGATCAGGGCGGCGAACAGCACCATCTCCACGCGCAGATCTCTGGCAAACGTGCGTGCGCCATGGATCACGGTGGCCATCATGGCCGCAAAGAGCAGGGCAGACGCGCCCGCCAGCATGGCATAACGGGCCGCTGTTCCCAGCGTCCACTGCGCCACCACCTGCGCTGCGGTGTAGGCCAGTGCCAGTGTGAGGAGAGGGCGCCAGAGCGGAGCCGGGCGGCCAAAGAACCGCATGGCACCGACTCCGTAGACGGCTGGTGCACACAGGGTGAGCGTATGGTTGACCACGCTCATCGCGTTCCATCCCGGAGGGCCGCCCGCCAGTTGCAGCACGTAGGCTGAACCCAGCAGGAAGTTTCCGATGGCGAACACTTCCATGCCCATCTTCTTGCCGTGCAGGCGCGTGCTGATCAGCAGGAACATGGCGCCAAAGCACAGCAGATGCACGCATAGCATGCCGACGATGAGGGTGGCGCCCATGGGTTCTTGTACGTGAAGGTGTCTCGGTGGGAAGGCGAAATGGCCGCTCATCCTAGCCGACGCCATGTTGGCTGCACCGTGATGCATTCACGACGCTTCCGGCTCGGTGCAGGGGTCAGGGCAACGGCTGGCGGTCTGGACGAACCTCCATGCACGGAATCGCAAGTAAAGACTGGCGCCGGACGCTGGTGGCCTGTGCCCTCCAGCGTGTGCCGTTCACCCATTGGATGCGGTCAAGGCCGACGGCATCGGCCTGTCGCGAGGTCTCAGTTGCGTGGCGTGCCCGTGGTTTGCACCATCTTCATTGCCGAGCCAATCAGTGCCGACACCTCGGTCATGTTGCTGGGCACGATGAGCGTGGTGTTCGAGTCCGCAGCCACCTGGCTGTATGCCTCCACCGCCTTTTCCGCCACCTTGAGCTGGACGGCCTGCTCGCCCCCGGGCTGGCGGATGGCCGATGCCACGCGTTCGATGGCCTGGGCATTGGCTTCGGCCACGGCCTTGATGGATTCGGCCTCGCCCTGGGCCTTGTTGATGACGGCCTGCTTTTCGCCCTCGGATCGCGCGATGAAGGCCTCGCGCTCGCCGGTGGCGATGTTGATCTGCTCCTGGCGGCGGCCTTCGGAGGCGGCGATGAGGGCGCGCTTTTCACGCTCGGCCGTGATCTGGGCCTGCATGGCGTGCAGGATTTCCTTCGGGGGGGTCAGGTCCTTGATTTCGTAGCGCAGCACCTTCACGCCCCAGTTCAACGCGGCTTCGTCGATGGCCTGCACGACCTGGGCGTTGATGATGTCGCGCTCTTCAAAGGTCTTGTCCAGTTCCAGCTTGCCGATGACCGATCGCAGCGAGGTCTGCGCCAGCTGCGTCACCGCCATGATGTAGTTGCTGGAGCCATAGCTTGCCCGCATGGGGTCGGTGACCTGGAAGTAGAGGATGCCGTCCACCTGCAGCTGGGTGTTGTCGCGCGTGATGCAGATCTGGCTGGGAACGTCGAGCGGGATTTCCTTCAGGCTGTGCTTGTAGGCGACCTTGTCGACAAAGGGCACCAGGAAGTTCAGTCCCGGTGTGAGGGTGCCGGCATATTTGCCCAGGCGTTCCTTGACCCAGGCGTTCTGCTGGGGGACGACCTTGACCGAGCGCGCGATGAAGATCACGGCAATGACGAGAATGACGATGGCAATTTCCATGAAGAACCTCTCTTTTCTTTTCTGGGAGTGAAGCGTTGGCGGCCGCTACCTACAGCGGATCGACCAGCAGGCGGTTGCCCACCAGTTCGGCCACGCGGTGCATGCCCGTGGAGGGCGTGACGCCCGGGCGGTGAATGGCTGTCCAGGTGGCGCCGCGGTATTTCACCGTGGTGGTTCCGTCCGGGTTCCAGCCTTCGATGAGGATGGTCTCGCCAACGTCCATGTTCACGCTGCGGTCGGCGCGGGCGGACGGGTCTCCGGGACGTTTTTTCTTGAGGTAGTACCAGCCCACCACCGCCCCCCCGCCCACGATGGCGGCGGCCACGATCTGCACCGTGACCGGCAGGCCCAGGTGCGCGGCCAGGGCGGCTGCCACCAGGCCCACCGCCACCATGAGCAGGTAGAAAGTGCCCGTGAGCAATTCCGCGACGACCACAGCGCCCGCGGCCAGCCACCAGATGGTGGATTCCTCCATAGCCGACTCCTCGTTGTTTGTGTTTAGTGCACCACATTCTGGGTCAAAAGCATGGCAGTTCAAAGGCGCGTCAACGTTATTCCTTACACTTCGCGCCTATTTCGTTTTTTGGCCGGGCAGGGCACGGTTGCACGGAGGCTGCGCATGAAGTTTCGCTTTCCCATCATCATCATCGATGAAGACTATCGTTCCGAGAACACTTCGGGCCTCGGTATCCGCGCGCTGGCGCAGGCCATCGAGTCCGAGGGTTTCGAGGTTGTGGGGGTCACCAGCTACGGCGATCTGTCGCAGTTCGCGCAGCAGCAAAGCCGTGCCAGCGCCTTCATCCTGTCCATCGACGATGAAGAATTCACCGTGGGCGAGGGGCTCGACCCCATCGTGCTGAGCCTGCGCAACTTCATCGGCGAGGTGCGGCGCAAGAACACCGAGGTGCCGATCTACGTGCACGGCGAGACCAAGACCAGCCGCCACCTGCCCAACGACATCCTGCGCGAGCTGCACGGCTTCATCCACATGTTCGAGGACACGCCCGAGTTCGTGGCGCGCCACATCATCCGCGAAGCCAAGAGCTACCTGGAGAGCGTGCAGCCGCCGTTCTTCAAGGCGCTGCTGGACTACGCCGAAGACGGCTCGTACAGCTGGCACTGCCCCGGCCATTCGGGCGGCGTGGCGTTCCTGAAAAGCCCCGTGGGCCAGATGTACCACCAGTTCTACGGCGAGAACATGCTGCGCGCCGATGTCTGCAACGCGGTGGAAGAGCTCGGCCAGCTGCTGGACCACAACGGCGCCATCGGCGAGAGCGAGCGCAATGCCGCGCGCATCTTCAATGCCGACCACTGCTTCTTCGTGACCAACGGCACCAGCACGTCCAACAAGATGGTGTGGCACCACACGGTGGCCCCGGGCGACGTGGTGGTGGTGGACCGCAATTGCCACAAGTCCATCCTGCACAGCATCATCATGACCGGGGCCATCCCCGTGTTCATGAAGCCCACGCGCAACCACTTCGGCATCATCGGGCCCATCCCGCAAAGCGAGTTCGAGCCCAAGGCCATCGAGGCCAAGATCAAGTCCAAT
Source organism: Acidovorax sp. GW821-FHT09A11 (assembly GCF_059418365.1). Classification (NCBI taxonomy): domain Bacteria; kingdom Pseudomonadati; phylum Pseudomonadota; class Betaproteobacteria; order Burkholderiales; family Comamonadaceae; genus Acidovorax; species Acidovorax sp. GW821-FHT09A11. The sequence goes on along the minus strand of NZ_JBWKPS010000002.1, from coordinate 212,539 downwards.
CCGCTGCTCAAGGGCGTGGATGCCAAGAAGGTCAAGCCGCGCGTGCTCACGCTCACCCAGTCCACCTACGACGGCGTGCTGTACAACACCGAGACCATCAAGGGCATGCTCGACGGCTATGTGGACAACCTGCACTTCGACGAGGCCTGGCTGCCGCACGCGGCCTTCCACCCGTTCTATGGCAGCTACCATGCCATGGGCAAGAAGCGCACGCGCCCCAAGTATTCGGTGACCTACGCCACGCAGTCCATCCACAAGCTGCTGGCGGGCATCAGCCAGGCCAGCCATGTGCTGGTGCAGGATTCGCAGACCACGAAACTCGACAGGCACCTCTTCAATGAGGCCTACCTGATGCACACCAGCACCAGCCCGCAGTACAGCATCATCGCCAGCTGCGACGTGGCCGCCGCCATGATGGAGCCGCCCGGCGGCACGGCCCTGGTGGAAGAAAGCCTGCTCGAAGCGCTGGACTTCCGCCGCGCCATGCGCCAGGTGGAAGATGACTTCGGCAAGAACGACTGGTGGTTCAAGGTCTGGGGGCCGGACAAGCTCGTGGACGAAGGGCTGGGCCGGGCCGAGGACTGGATCATCCGTAGTGATGGCAAGGGCAAGAAGAACGGCAGCAAGTGGCACGGTTTCGGCCAGCTGGCCGACGGCTTCAACATGCTGGACCCGATCAAGTCCACCATCGTCACGCCGGGCCTGAACCTGGACGGCAAGTTCGACAAGACCGGGATTCCCGCGTCCATCGTGACCAAGTACCTTGCCGAGCACGGCGTGGTGGTGGAGAAGACCGGCCTGTACAGCTTCTTCATCATGTTCACCATCGGCATCACCAAGGGCCGCTGGAACACGCTGCTCACGGCGCTGCAGCAGTTCAAGGACGACTACGAGAAGAACCAGCCCATGTGGCGCATCCTTCCCGAGTTCTGCCAGCAGCACAAGCGCTACGAGCGCATGGGCCTCAAGGACCTGTGCCAGCACGTGCACGAGATGTATGCCAAGTACGACATCGCGCGCCTGACGACCGAGATGTACCTGTCGGACCTCACGCCCGCCATGAAGCCCTCGGACGCGTACGCGCATATCGCGCACCGCCAGACCGAGCGGGTGGAGATCGACCACCTGGAAGGCCGCATCACCGTGGGCCTGGTCACGCCGTACCCGCCGGGCATTCCGCTCTTGATCCCCGGCGAGGTGTTCAACAAGAAGATCGTGGACTACCTCAAGTTCGCCCGCGAATTCGCCAAGCTGTGCCCGGGCTTCGAGACCGACATCCACGGCCTGGTGGAGGTGGAGGACGAGAACGGCCAGGTGCGGTACTACGCCGATTGCGTGGCCGATGCGAACAAGGCCCCCGGCAAGAACCCCAAGCCGCTGGCCACCGCCAAGAACCTGGTGCAGGTGGGGGACGACGGCCCTTACGGGCGCATTGTCTGAAGGCCCGCGCGGACTCTTGGTTAGGGCATAAAGATGGCGGGAGCGCTTGAATGACAAGCGCTCATTGCTATATTTTTAATAGCAAATGCGCGCAAGACATGCCTGCTCAGCGCGCGGGCATGTCCTCGCGTACGCGCACGAAGCTGGCAAACCGGGGCAGCCCGCCCCCGTGCGTGCCGCGATAGCGGTAGGTCACCCAGCTGCCCACCGGCGGTGGATGGCTGCGGTCGGCTTCGGTGAATCCTGCGCCCAGCCGGAAGCGCTGGCCCGAAGGCATCTCCACCAGCAGCGCGCCCATGCGCCCGGCATGACGGCCCTTGCCGGGCAGGTGGGCGACCACGCGGGCCTCGGTGTCTTCGTGGGTCTTGACCTTGACCAGATCGTCGCTGCGTCCTGACCGGTACAGCGAGGCGCCCCGGTGCAGCATCAGGCCTTCGCCCCCCGCACGCACCGTGCGCTGCAGCAGCGACTGCAGGGCAGCGTCGCTCGCCACGCGCTGTTGCGGCACGGCCTGCACCCAGGGCTGGCCGATGCCCGCGACCAGGGCGTTGAGCGCGGCGAGCCGTTCATCGAATGTGCCGCCGTGCCGGGGCAGGTCGAACACCATGAACCGCATCTGGCGCCAGGCGGCGTCATCGGGCTGCTGCTGCCGCGCGGTGGACTGCGCCTGGCTGAATCGGCCACGCCCGGCCCACAGTTCGCCGTCCATGGGGGTATCGGGCCACCCGGCGGTGAACCAGGCCGGGGCGGCAATCGTCTCGCCGCTGCGTGTGCGCAAGACCTGGCCGTCCCAGTAGCCGCGCACACCGTCGTATTTTTCGCTGACCCAGTAGTCCGCCAACGGCATGCCAGGCCGGTACACATTGGCCAGCAGCAGCGCGGGCGCATCCGCCGCACGGGCGCAGGGCAGGGCCGTGGCCCACGCCAGCCATGCCAGGCAGCTTCTGCGGCGCATGTGCTATTGAATGTGTAGCGGCTTGCGCTTTGCCATCAAGCGCTGGCGCGAATTCTGGTTCGTATTTCGTGGCGGGTCAGACCTGGTCGGCGCTCAGCCCGGCCGTCTGGCTGAAGCCTCCGTCCACGTAGGTGATTTCGGCGGTCATGCCCGAAGCCAGGTCGGACAGCAGGAACGCCGCCACATTGCCCACGTCTTCGATCGTCACATTGCGGCGCAGCGGCGAGGCGTCGGCCACGCGGCTGAGCAGCTTGCCGAAGTCCTTGATGCCGCTGGCGGCCAGCGTCTTGATGGGGCCGGCGCTGATGCCGTTGGCGCGGATGGCGCGGCCGTCCTCGGTGCGGCCCACGGCTTCGGCCAGGTAGCGCACGGAGGCTTCCAGGCTGGCCTTGGCCAGGCCCATGGTGTTGTAGTTGGGAATGGTGCGCAGCGCGCCCAGGTAGCTCAACGTGAGCAGCGACGACTTGTCGTTCAGGTAGGGCAGGGCGGCCTTGGCCATGGCCGGGAAGCTGTAGGCGCTGATGTCGTGGGCGATGCGGAAGCCCTCGCGCGAGAGGCCCTCGAGGAAGTTGCCGGCGATCGCCTCGCGGGGGGCGAAACCGATGCTGTGCACGAAACCGTCGAACTTGGGCCACACCTGGGCCAGGTCCGCGAACATGCGCTCGATCTGCTCGTCGCTGCCCACGTCGCAGTCAAAGATCAGCTTGGAGTCGAACTCGGCGGCAAAGTCGGTGATGCGGTCCTTGAAGCGGTCGCCCACGTAGCTGAAGGCCAGCTCGGCGCCCTGCGCGTGGCAGGCCTTGGCGATGCCGTAGGCGATGGAACGGTTGGACAGCACACCCGTGATGAGCAGCTTCTTGCCGGTCAGAAAACCCATTGTTGTTCTCCTGTGGAATGCGGAAATTGGCGTGGGCCGTGGCGCCCTGGCGGCCTGCGGGGGAATCTCCACAGCCTGCGCGGCGGCACCTTCGGCGTAGTGCAGAATTGTCGCATGCGGTTCTGGCTGACTTTTCTGCTGATGGAGTGTGCCGTCCCGGCGTGGGCCGCGCATGGGTACGCGCTGTGGGGCGACCTCAAGTACCCGGCGGGTTTTGCGCATTTCGACTATGTGAACCCCGCGGCCCCCAAGGGCGGCGAGCTGCGCATGGTGAGCAACCTGCGCTATTCCACGTTCGACAAGTACAACCCGTTCACCATGAAGGGCTCGGTGCCCGCGTACCTGAGCGACCTGTTGTTCGAGACCTTGCTGACAGGCTCCATGGACGAGACGGCCTCCGCCTATGGCCTGCTGGCCGAGGATGTGCAGGTGGCCGACGACCGGTTGAGCGCCACGTTCCGCCTGCGCCCCGAGGCGCGTTTTCACAACGGCGATCCCGTCGAGGCCGCGGACGTCAAGTACAGCTACGACACGCTGATCGGCCCCTACGCGTCGCCCAGCTACGCCACGCTGCTGCAGGAGGTGGCGGGCGTCGACGTGCTGGACACGCGCACCGTGCGTTTTCGATTCAAGCAGCCCAACCGCGAACTGCCGTTGACCGCCGGGGGCATCCCGGTCTTCAGCCGCGCCTGGGGGCGCCAGCCCGATGGCAAGGCCAAGCGCTTTGACGAGATCGTGACCGACATTCCCATTGGCAGCGGCCCCTACCGCATCGGGCCGATGAAGTTCGGCCGCGACATCACCTACGAGCGCGATCCCCAGTACTGGGGCCGCAACCTCAACGTCAACCGCGGCGCCTTCAATTTCGACCGCATCACGGTCAAGATCTACAAGGACAACACCGCGCGGCTGGAGGCCATGAAGGCCGGCGAGTTCGATTTCATGACCATCTATTCGGCGGGCGACTGGGCCCGCCGCATCGATGGCAAGCTCTTCAAGCAGGGCGTGCTGGTCAAGAAGGACATGGCGCACAGGCTGCCCGCGGGGTTCCAGAGCTACGTGCTCAACACGCGCCGACCCATCCTCCAGGACGTCCGCGTGCGCGAGGCGCTGGGCCTGGCCATCGACTACGAGTGGATGAACCGCCAGATGTTCTATGGCGGCTACCCGCGCGTGAAGGACCTGTTCGGAAACACCAGCTGCGAAGCCACGGGTACGCCGGGGCCTGAGGAGCTGGCCCTGCTGGAGCCCTGGCGCGGCAAGGTGCCCGACGCCGTGTTCGGCCCCATGTACACGCCGCCCGTGACGGAGGGAGACGGCCATTCGCTGCGCGATAACCTGCGCCGCGCCCGCCAGCTGCTGGCCGATGCGGGGTGGACGTACCGCGACGGCGCCCTGCGCAACGCCAAGGGCGATCCCATGGAGATCGAATACCTGGACAGCAAGGAAGCGGGGGCCCGGACCGTCACCCCCTGGATGCGCAATCTGGAAAAGCTCGGCATCACGCTGCGGTTCTCGTCGGTGGACTTTGCGCTGTACCTGCAGCGCATGGACAGGTTCGACTACGACATGGTCAGCCTGAACTACCCCGGCACCTACAACCCGGGGCAGGCCATGAAGGAGCTGTTCGGCAGCAAGGGGGCCGATGTGGAAGGCTCCAGCAACCACGCGGGCGTGAAGAGCCCTGCGGTGGATGCCCTGGTGACGGCGCTGACCCGTGCGCGCAGCCAGTCGGAGATGCTTCCCGCCTGCCGCGCCCTGGACCGCGTGATCATGCACAGCCACTACCTCATACCGCAGTGGACGCTGGCCTCGCACCGCGTGGTGTACAACCAGCAGCGCCTGGCCTACAAGGAGCCGATGCCGCCCTATGCCAAGGCGGAGGAATGGCTCATGTACTCATGGTGGAGCCTCAAGCCATGACCCCGAAGCCGCCGCAGCCCTGAGAGTCACCCTTTCCATCCCATGCTCGCCTACATCGCCAAACGCCTGCTGCTGATGCTGCCCACCCTGCTGGGGGTGCTGCTCGTGACTTTCGCGGTGATCCAGTTCGTGCCGGGGGGGCCGGTGGAGCAGTACCTGGCCGAAGCGCGCACGGCCGCGGGCAAGAGCGGCGTGGAATCGGGCGGCATGGCCTACCGGGGCGACCAGGGCGTGGACCCCAAGCGGCTTGCGCAGATCAAGGCGCTGTACGGCTTCGACAAGCCCGCGCACGAGCGTTTCCTGCAGATGCTGGGGCAGTTTGCGCGCTTCGACCTGGGCCAGAGCTTTTTCCAGAACAAGGCCGTCTGGGATCTGGTGAAGGAAAAGCTCCCCGTCTCCATCAGTCTGGGCCTGTGGACCTTCTTCATCAGCTACCTGGTGGCCGTGCCGCTGGGTGTGGCCAAGGCGGTGCGGGCAGGCTCGCGGTTCGACCTCGTGACCACGCTGATCATCCTCGTGGGCTATGCCATTCCGGGCTTCGTGCTGGGCGTGGCGCTGCTGGTGATCTTTGGCGGGCAGCTGCAGTGGTTCCCGCTCAGGGGCCTGACCTCGGCCAACTGGGACGAGCTTTCCTGGGGCGCGCGCATCGTGGACTACCTGTGGCACATCACGCTGCCCGTCACGGCCATGGTGCTGGGCAGCTTCGCGGTGACGGCCATGCTCACCAAGAACGCGTTCCTGGAAGAGATTCGCAAGCAGTACGTGCTCACGGCCCGCGCCAAGGGCCTGTCGGAGCGGCAGGTGCTGTGGAAGCACGTGTTTCGCAACGCGCTCATCCCCATCATCACCGGGTTTCCGGCCGCGTTCGTCGGTGCGTTCTTCACGGGCTCGCTCCTGATCGAGACACTGTTCTCCCTCGACGGGCTGGGCCTGCTCAGCTACGACAGCGTCATCCGCCGCGACTACCCCGTGGTGCTGGGCACGCTGTACCTGTTCACGCTGATCGGCCTGGTGACCAAGCTGGTCAGCGACCTGTGCTACGTGTGGGTGGACCCCCGCGTGAAGTTTGACTAGCCCGCCAGCCCGCCCAGCCAGCTTGAACCAAACGAACAGCCAGCCCTGATGAGCCCTGCCTCTCCATCGCCTTCGCTCTCTCCCGCGCGCCGCGCGTGGCTGCGCTTTCGGCGCAACCGCCTGGGCTACTGGAGCCTGTTGATCTTCAGTGCCCTGGTGCTGCTGAGCCTGTGCGCCGAACTGGTCAGCAACGACAGGCCGCTCATCGTGCGCTACGAGGGGCACACCTACTTTCCGATGCTCAAGGACTACCCCGAGACCACGTTCGGCGGAGACTTCGAGACCCCCACCGACTACCTGGACCCCTTCATCAAGAACCGGCTGAGCCAGGGCAGCAACTGGGCGCTGTACACCCTCAATCCGTACGGGCCCAACACGCTCAACTACTTCGCCAAGTCGCCCAACCCGTCGGCGCCCACCGGCGACAACTGGCTGGGCACCGACGACCGGGGGCGTGACCTGCTGGCCCAGCTGCTCTACGGCTTTCGCGTGAGCGTGTTGTTCGGCCTGGCGCTCACGGTGACGGGCGTGCTGCTTGGGGTGGTCACGGGGGCGATCCAGGGGTTCTTTGGGGGCAAGACCGATCTGGCGTTCCAGCGCTTCATGGAAATCTGGGGCTCCATGCCCGAGCTGTACCTGCTCATCATCTTCAGCGCCGTGTTCGCCCCGAGCATCTCGCTGCTGCTCATCCTTCTCTCCCTGTTTGGCTGGATGGGCCTGTCGGACTACGTGCGCGCCGAGTTCCTGCGCAACCGCCAGCTCGACTACGTGAAGGCGGCGCGGGCCCTGGGCGTGGGCAATGCGCAGATCATCTGGCGCCACATCCTGCCCAACAGCCTCACCCCGGTGGTGACCTTCCTGCCGTTTCGCATGAGCGCGGCCATCCTCGCGCTCACTTCGCTCGACTTCCTGGGCCTGGGCGTGCCGCCCGGCACGCCGTCGCTGGGCGAGCTGCTGAGCCAGGGCAAGAACAGCATCGACGCGTGGTGGATTTCCTTGTCCACCTTCGCCGTGCTGGTCACCACCTTGCTGCTGCTGACCTTCATGGGCGATGCGCTGCGGGACGCCCTCGACCCCCGAAAGGCCGATCAATGATCGCCCCCACGCCTGGCACCGGCATGTCCTCGCTGCCCCCCGGGGGCGCTCCCGCTGCCCCGCTGCTCGACGTGCGGGATCTGCACGTGCGCTTCGGCGCCAAGGAGGTGGTGCGCGGGGCCAGCTTCACCATCGCAGCCGGCGAAAAACTCGCGCTGGTGGGCGAGTCCGGCTCCGGCAAGACCATCACCGCGCTCAGCCTGCTGCGGCTGGCGGGCAATGCCGCCATCACCGGCCAGGCCATGCTGCGGGGGCAGCGCGATCTGCTGGCGCTCACGGAGCGCGAGATGCGGGGCGTGCGCGGCGGCGAGATCGCCATGGTCTTCCAGGAGCCGATGACCGCGCTCAACCCGCTGATGACCATTGGCACGCAGATCGCCGAGATCCTGCAGCTCAAGAAAGGCCTGACGGGCGAGCAATGCGCGCAGGCCGCCGTTGCGCTGCTGGCCAAGACCGGCATTCCCGAGCCCGCGCGCCGCGCCAACAGCTTTCCCCACCAGCTCTCGGGCGGCCAGCGCCAGCGCGCCATGATCGCCATGGCCCTGGCCAGCGAGCCGCAGCTGCTGCTGGCCGACGAACCCACCACCGCGCTCGACGTCACGCTGCGCGGCCAGATCCTGGACCTGCTGTCCGATCTGCAGCGGCAGAACGGCATGGCGGTGCTGCTGATCACGCACGACCTCAACTTGGTGCGCCGCTTCGCGGACCGCGTGGCCGTGATGGAGCAGGGCGTGCTGGTGGAGCAGGGGCCCGTGGCCGAGGTGTTCGGCGCGCCGCAGCATGCCTACACCCGCCGCCTGATCGCCAGCCAGCCGCGCCGTGACGTGGCACCCGCCGATTCCCCCGCGGGCACGCCGCCGGTGGTCCAGACGCAGGACCTGCGCGTGGTGTACCCCACGCCGCTCCCCGGCGTGCGGGGATGGTTCCAGAAAGGCGAGTTCGTGGCCGTGCAGGCCGCCACGCTCGCGCTGCCGCCCGGAGAGACGCTGGGCGTGGTGGGCGAATCCGGGTCGGGCAAATCCACGCTGGCGCAGGCCATCCTGGGCCTGCTGCCCTGCACCGGCCAGCTGCAGGTCGGCGGGCAGGCGTGGCAGCAGCCCGCCATGCGCAACACGCCCGCCAACCAGCAGCTGCGCCGCCGCGTGCAGGTGGTGTTCCAGGACCCGTTCTCGTCGCTCTCTCCGCGCCTGACGGTCGAAGAGATCGTGGGCGAGGGCCTCAAGGTGCATGAGCCCGCGCTGGGCGTGGCCCAGCGGCGCGCCCGGGTCGAGGCCGCGCTGGCCGAGGTGGGCCTGGCCGAGGCCCAGTACCCGCGGCTGCTCGAGCGCTACCCGCATGAATTCTCCGGTGGGCAGCGCCAGCGCCTGGCCATCGCGCGCGCCCTCATCGTGCAACCGCAGGTGCTCGTGCTCGACGAGCCCACCAGCGCGCTCGACGTCACCATCCAGCAGCAGGTGCTGGGCCTGCTGCAGCGCCTGCAGAAAGAAAAGGGCCTGAGCTACCTGCTCATCACCCACGACGTGGACGTGATCCGGGCCATGGCGCACCAGGTGCTGGTGATGAAGGATGGCACCGTGCTGGAAAGCGGCAGCGTGGACGAGGTGCTGGACGCACCCCGGCACCCGTACACCCAGCGCCTGGTGGCCGCCGCCACCGTGCCCGGGGCGGAGTAGTTTTTGGCCGAAATGGCCGCTGGCGCTTGTGGTGAAATCGCGGGGCGCTATTTAATTGGTAGCAAAAAGAGGCTTCATGCCGGTTGGGTGCGGCGCACCACATCGCATCGCGGTGCTTCGCCGCGGCCAGGTGCTGGCATCCGGCGCACGGGCTCCACGCCTGCAGCGCCTGGCCTTGCCTCAGGTCATCACTGCGCGCCTGGCGTGCTGTTCACTGGCGGGCGGCGCCCACAGGATGCGGCCCACGTCGATGCCCATGGACTGCGCACGCTCGATCAGGTGTTCGCGCACATGCCAGGGCAGGGTGGGGGTGCGCGACAGGATCCACAGGTAGTCCTTGCTGGAGCCCACCACCATGGCCCACTGGTAGTTCTCATCCAGCGCCACCACGTTGTAGCCGCCGTAGAACGGCCCGAAGAACGACACCTTCAACGCCGCGCGCGTGGGCGCATCGACGAAGCTTGCCGTGCCCTCGGCCTCCTTCCACTCCTTGCGCACCGGGTCGTACCCCCGGTTCACCACCTTCACGGTGTCGTCGGGGTTGCGGCTGTAGGTGGCGCTGGTCTGGGTGAGCCCGCGCTCGAACGAGTGGTCGATGCGCGCCACCTCGTGCCAGTGGCCGGTGTAGCGGTCCACATCGAAGCCGGTCACGGCCTGGATGCCTTCGGGCGTGCGTGGCGTGGAGCAGGCCGTGAGCGCCAGCAGCGCCATCAGTGCGGTGGCTCCGATCACCAGGGACCAGGGGGAGTGGCGGCGAGGCATGGCGTGGATGCGCATGGGATTGCTCCTGCGGTGGCGGCTTTCGAGGGTGCGTTGCAGGGCTTTGTGGGCATGCGCTGCGCGGCGGTTGTCTGTGCGTTCGACTGTAGGCACGGTGGCTGCCCCGGCGTGTAGGCGCAGGCTGGCAGCGCCTGTCGGCGCGGCGTTGACGGACCGGCGGCAGTCGTCCAGGCGTAGAGTGGGGCCAGGCGCCTTCTGCCTGTTTGCTGCCTGTTGGCGAATGCGCCCCGATCGGAGAGGAACACCCATGACCGCCCACCCCCACCCTGCGCACAACGCCCCACCCCTGGAAGACGGCCCGCCCCGGGTGGACCCCTTGCGCTTTCACCGGCGCCATGAGCACCTGGCCCCTACCTTCGGCACGGACCGGTTTGCGTTGCAGGCCGAGGCCTTTGCGCGGTTCTTTGGCACGCCGCTGTTTCTCGGTGCGCAGACGCTGATCGTGGCGGCGTGGATCTTGATCAACGTGCTGGGTGCCGCCAGGTTCGATCCCTATCCGTTCATCCTGCTCAACCTTGCGTTCAGCCTGCAGGCGGCCTACGCCGCGCCACTCATCCTGCTCGCCCAGACGCGGCAGGCCGCGCGCGACAAGCACCACGCCGACGCGGATGCGCAGCACCGCGAGGCGCTGGCCATCGCCAGCGAACAACGTCAGGCCATTGCCGCGCAGAATGCCGCGCAGGTGCTGGAGCTGCTGCAGCAAAACACCTTGTTGACCGAACAGACGCGCCAGCTCACGCTGCGCGTCGAAGCACTGACTGTGGAGATCCACCAGCGATTTGTCACGCAGGCCGCGCGGCCGTGACGGGATGGATCCACGAACGACTTCCCGCCATCCACGCGGGCCCGGGCCATGCCCTCCCGCTCCTTGCCCACCACACCGCGGAATGTCCATGCCCCCACCATCCCCGCCATCTCCTTCGTCCCCTCCGTCCCCGCCGGTGGCTTCATCGCCGTCGCCCCAGGGGGGTGATGCGGACGTCGATATCGCGGCGCTGTACCGCCGGGTCCATGGCCTTGCCGTGCCAGGGCAGCTGGCCACCGCCCTGCACATGGGGGCGGAGCACACCATGGTGGCGACGGGGCTGGATCCTCAGCTGCCCTCCGTCGTGCTGACCCTGGCGCTGGGCAGCCAGAAGACGGCGCGCGATTTTTTCCGCGGGGCGCTTCCCACCCCCTTCGAGCTGGAGACCGCCATTGCGCGGGTGGAGGACGAGGTCTACGCCGCCCATGTCCGCCATCGCCCCTGGGTGCCGCAGGGTGCGGTGGTCGCGCCTTGTTCCGCAGACCCGGCGCTGCACGAGATCGCCACCCTGGCGGGCATTGCGCCAGGGCCGCGGCGCATGCTCACTCTCGATGCCCTGGAGCATGTGTTCAACCGGCTTGTCTCCGTATCCCAGGGGCGTCCGGCTTCGCAGGAGGGGTTGCCCGCCCGCGCTGCATTCGCGGCCACCCTGCTGGTGCTGCGCGAGCTGATGCACCACATGCCGTTCGGGCCGCTCACGCTGATGGACGGTGCCTGAGAGGCCGGGGGCCGATGGGTGGCCCAACGCTGGACGGTGCGGGCATGTGGTGGAAAGCGGCGCGGAGAGCGTGCGCCGCTCGTCGCCAAGTCTGGGTGTTGTCCTACAGACACGCGCCGGAATGCCTCTAAGGTTGTTTGTGTGAATTTTTCACATTCTTCGGGATGCTCCCCTGGTCCCGCAGCCGCCAACATCTCACCAAAGAGGCCACCCCATGAAAACACATCCTTGTCTGCGCACCGTCCTGTGTGCACTGTCCATCGCCAGCCTTGCCGCCTGCGGGGGCGGTGGTGGAGGTGGCGAAACCAGCGGAAATGGCACGTTGCGCCTGGCGATGACGGATGCCCCCAGCTGCGGCTATTCCGCCGTGAATGTCACGGTCGAGAAAGTGCGCGTCCACCAGAGCAGCAATGCCTCGGACAACGATGCGGGCTGGTCAGAGATCGTGCTGAACCCGGCACGCAGGGTGGACCTGCTGACGCTGACGAACGGTGTGCTCATGGAGCTGGGGCAGGTGCCGCTGCCCGCGGGAAAGTACACGCAGTTGCGGCTCGTGCTGGCCAGCAACACAGGGGCCCAGCCGCTGGCCAATTCGGTGCTCCCCACCGGCGCATCGGAAGTCGCGCTGAAAACGCCGAGCGGGCAGCAATCGGGCGTCAAGACGAATGTGAATATCGACGTGGGCGCCAATCAGATGGCCGACTTCGTTCTGGACTTCGATGCCTGCAAGTCGGTGGTGGCCGCTGGCGCGTCGGGCCAGTATCTTCTCAAACCCGTGGTGTCGGTGATCCCGCGCTTCGTTTCCGGTGTGCAGGGCTATGTGGAACCCGGCACGGGCACCAGCGTCTCCCTGCAGTTCAACGGTGAGCTGGTGCGCGCCACCACCCCCGACAGCGCGGGCAGGTTCCTGCTCCAGCCGGTGGCTCCGGGCAGCTACACGCTGGTCGTCGTGGGTGCGGGGCGCACCACCACGGTGGTCACGGGGGTTCCGGTGGCCGCCGAGACAGTGACTTCCGTGGGCGCGGGCGCCGCGCCTTTGAGCCTGCCGCCATCTCCGGTCGCGACGGTGAAGGGCACCGCCCCGGTGGACACCATGGTGCGGGTGCTCCAGCCCTTGTCGGTGGGGGGCACGATCGAAGTGGCCGGCCGGGGCGTTGACGGGGTGACAGGGGCCTACGGCTTCACGGTGCCTACCCTCGCGCCGCGGGTCGCCCCCTATGCCGCACCGGGCACCAGCCTGGTGTTTGCCGCGGACTCCGCGGCGGCGGGGCGCTACGCTGTTCAGGCCCGCCTGGGTGGTTTTGCCGACAAGACGCAGGCACTGCCTGTCCTGACGGAGGGTGCCGTGCAAACCACGGATTTCACCTTCCCCTGACACCGCGGGCGGAGGGCACCGCCCCGCCTGCGATGAATGGCAGCGGGGCGGCCTTTCAGGACGGGGGGCGCGTCTCTGCACCTGTCGGCCAGGGCGGTGATGTCAGGGCTCTCCGGCCGGCCGCGCCACGAGGTCCTTCCGGTCGCCGGAAAACCAGGCCGCCAGGAAATCCGCCAGCGCCCGCGTCTTGGCCGACAGGTCGCTGCGGGTGGGGTACACCAGCGTCACGTCCGCCGCGGGCAAGGCCCAGGCGGGCAGAACGCGCCGCAGGCGGCCAGCGGCCAGGTGGGCTGCCACGTCCCACTCGGAGCGCATCAGCACGCCGTGGCCTTCCAGGGCCCAGGTGGTGGCGGCCGCGCCATCGTTGGTGCTGAGCATGCCGCGCACCTTCACCGTTTCCTGCCGCCCGCCCTGGTGCAGGTGCCAGGTGCCATAGGTTTCATCGCTTTCGCGGATCACGATGCACAGGTGGGCCAGCAGGTCGGCGGGCTGGGCGGGCTCGCCCGCGTGGGCCAGGTAGGCCGGCGACGCGCACAGCACGCGCCGGTTGGCCATCAGCCTGCGGGCCGTGAGGCGCGAGTCGGGCAGGTCGCCAAAGCGCACGGCGGCATCCAGGCCCTGTTCCACCAGGTTCACGGGCCGGTCGGTCAGGTGCAGTTGCACCTCCACTTCGGGGTAGGCGCGCGAGAAGGCCGACAGGGCGGGCGCGATGTGAACGCGGCCAAAGCCCAGGGTGGCCGCCAGCTTGATGAGCCCGCGCGGCGAGCTGCGCGCGCCGGCCACCGTGCGCTCCAGCGCCTCCAGGTCGCCCAGGATGCGGGCACCATCCAGCAGGTAGGTCTCGCCCTCGGGTGTGAGGTGGATGCGCCGTGTGGTGCGGTGCAGAAGGCGCACGCCCAGCCGGTGCTCCAGCTGGGCCAGGCGCCGGCTGACCGCGGGCGGGGTGATGCCCATCTGCTGCGCGGCGGCGGCCAGGCTGCCTTCCTTCATGAGCAAGGCAAAGAAGCGCAGGTCCGAAAAGCCGTCCATGGGTACCTCATTCGTGTTTTGAATTTATGAATGAAATGATTTTGACGGTATTTATGGCGTTGAACATCACTCATAAGATCCAGCCACAACAAATACCCGCAGGAGACAACCCATGACCGATTCCACCCCCCCGACACCGTCCCTGTTTCCCCGCCGGCTGGCTGTGGCGGCAACGGCCGCCGCCACGCTGGCACTGCTGTCGCCCGCTGCGGCCCTGGCACAGCCAGCGGCTTTTCCCAACAAGGCCATCAAGCTCGTGGTCCCCTATGCGCCCGGCGGCAGCGCCGACATCGCCGCGCGGCTCATCACCGATGAATGGGGCAAGGCGCTGGGCGGCTCGCTGTTCATCGAGAACAAGGGCGGCGCGGGCGGCAATATCGGTGTGGACATGGTGGCCAAGGCCGCACCGGACGGCTACACCATCGGCCTGCAGACCGTCTCGCTGGCCATCAACCCCAGCCTCTCGGCCAAGATGCCCTACGACACCCTGAAGGATCTGGCGCCCATCGGCATGGTGGCCAGTTCGCAGCATGTGCTGGTGGTCAACAACGCCTTGCCCGCCAAGAACATCAAGGAACTGGTGGCGCTGCTCAAGGCGCAGCCGGGCAAGTACTCGTATGGCTCGGCCGGCGCGGGCAGCACCTTCCACATGTCGGCCGAGTTGTTCAAGGCCGTGGCGGGCACGCCCATCGTGCACATACCCTACCGCGGCGGCGGCCCGGCCATGATCGACACCATGTCGGGCCAGGTGGCGCTGAGCTTTCCGGTGCTGTCGGCCGCGCAGCCGCACGTGCAGGCGGGCAAGCTCAGGGCGCTGGGCGTCACCGGTACCAAGCGCTCGGCGCTCATGCCCGACGTGCCCACCATTGCCGAGGCGGGCCTGCCTGGCTACGCGTTTGAAACCTGGTTCATCGTGTTCGCGCCGGCCGGCACGCCCAAGCCGGTCGTCGACAAACTCAACACCACCCTGAACCAGGCGCTCAACACCCCGGCGCTCAAGGAGCGCATGGCCAAGGACGGTTTCGACCCCATTCCATCGACGCCCGAGCAGGCCCGCGCACGGATCGAAAAAGAGATGCCGCAGTGGGCCAAATTGATCAGGGAGCGGGGCATCACCGCCGAATAGGCACCGCCGCAATTTCAACGACACCATGACCACGACGACCCCGCTTTTCCCCGGCTTCACCCCCCACCGTGTGCCCACGCCCGACGGCCAGCACATCCACGCGCTGGTGGGCGGCACGGGCCCGGCCCTGCTGCTGCTGCACGGCCACCCGCAGACCTCGGCCATCTGGCACAAGGTGGCGCCGGTGCTGGCCCGGCACTTCACGCTGGTGCTGGCGGATTTGCGGGGCTATGGCGATTCCGCAAAACCTGCTGGGGATGCCGAGCATGCCCTCTACAGCAAGCGCACCATGGCCGCCGACATGCTGGCCGTGATGCAGCACCTGGGCCACCCACGCTTCACCGTGCTGGCCCACGACCGGGGCGCCCGCGTGGCGCACCGCCTGGCGGCCGACCACCCGGCCGCCGTGTTGCGCATGGTGCTGCTGGACATCGCCCCCACGCTGGCCATGTACGAACAGACCAGCAACGCCTTTGCGCGTGCCTACTGGCACTGGTTCTTTTTGATCCAGCCCGCGCCGCTGCCCGAGCGCCTGATCGAGGCCGACCCCGCCGCCTATGTGCGCGACGTGATGGGCCGGCGCAGCGCCGGCCTGGCCCCGTTCGACCCGCGGGCCCTGGCCGAGTACGTGCGCTGCCTGGGCCTGCCCGGTACGGCCCACGGCATCTGCGAGGACTACCGCGCCGCCGCCGGCATCGACCTGGTGCATGACCGCGCCGATCGCGACGCGGGCCGCCAGCTGGCCATGCCGCTCCTGGCCCTGTGGGGCGAGCAGGGCGTGGTGCACCAGTGCTTTGCGCCCCTGGCCGAGTGGCAGCGCGTGGCGGCCGACGTGCGCGGCCACGCACTGCCTTGCGGCCACTACATCGCCGAGGAGGCGCCGGATGCGCTGCTCGACGCGGCGCTGCCCTTCCTGCTGGCCGACCGGTAAGGCTGCACCCAACGACAACCCCCGACGCTGACCATGACCACTCCCTCAACGCTCTACCAAAAGCTGGTGGCATCGCACACCGTGGCCGTTCTGGACGAACAGAACGTTCTGCTGTTCTGCGACCTGCACCTGATGAACGAATACACCAGCCCCCAGGCCTTCGCCGGCCTGCACGAGGCCGGGCGCGGCGTGCCCGTGCCGGGGCAGAACGTGGCGGTGGTGAGCCACATCATCCCCACGCACCCGGTGCGCTGGCGCACCATCCAGGACCCGCCTTCGGCCCTGCAGGCCAGCAACCTCAAGGCCAACTGCGACCGCCACGGCATCCCGCTGTTCGACACCAACGACCCGCTGCAGGGCATCGAGCACGTGATCGCGCCCGAGCACGGCATGGTGCGCCCGGGCATGGTCATCATCTGCGGTGACAGCCACACCACCACGTACGGCGCGCTGGGCGCGCTGGGCTTCGGCATCGGCACGTCGGAGGTCGAGCACGTGCTGGCCACCCAGACCCTCGTCTACCGCCTCGCCAAGGACATGCGCATCCGCGTGGACGGTGTGCTGCCCATGGGCACCACGGCCAAGGACCTGATCCTCATGGTCATCAGCCGCATCGGCGCGCAAGGCGCACGCGGCTACGTGGTGGAGTTCTGCGGCAGCGCCATCAGCGCGCTGTCGGTGGAGGCGCGCTTCACGCTGTGCAACATGGCGGTGGAGGCGGGTGCGCGCGGCGCGCTGATCGCGCCCGACGCCACCGCCATCGACTATGTGCTGGCCAAGGCCCCCGACATCACCGGCGAGGTCCGCACGCAGGCCCTGGCCCACTGGGCCACGCTGGGCAGCGACGCGGGCGCCGTGTTCGACGTGGAGCATGTGTTCGACGCCAGCGCCGTGGCCCCCTTCGTCACCTGGGGCACCAGCCCCGACCAGGCCATGGCCATCCACGCCACCGTGCCCCGGCCCGAGGACATCACCGACGCCGTGCAGCGCAGCAGCGCCGAGCAGGCCCTGCGCTACACGGCCCTGGCGGCAGGGCAGCCGCTGGCGGGCGTGCCGGTGCAGCATGTGTTCATCGGCTCGTGCACCAATGCGCGCATCGAGGACCTGCGCGAGGTGGACCGCATCGTCGGCACCCGCCACGTGGCCAGTGGCGTGCGCGCCATGGTTGTGCCCGGCTCGGGCGCCGTGAAGGCCCAGGCCGAGGCCGAGGGCATCGCCGCGCGCCTGGTGGCCGCGGGCTTCGAGTGGCGCCAGCCCGGCTGCTCCATGTGCCTGGCCATGAACGACGACGTGCTGGCCCCCGGCCAGCGCTGCGCCTCCACCACCAACCGCAATTTCGAGGGCCGCCAGGGCCGTGGCGCCATCACCCACCTGATGAGCCCGGCCATGGCCGCCGCCGCTGCCGTCACGGGCTGCATCACCGACGTAAGAACCCTGGAGGTGACCGCATGAGCGCCGACCACAACCACACCACCGTGCGCGGCCAGGCGGCCCTGCTCGACATCGCCAACCTCGACACCGACCAGATCATGCCCAAGCAGTTCCTGCGCGGCATCGACAAGTCGGGCCTGGCGCCGGGCCTGCTGTACGACCTGCGCTTTGACGGCGCCGGGCAGCCGCGCGAAGACTTCGTGCTCAACCAGCCGGCGTTTGCCGGCACCGATGTGCTGCTGGCCGGCAGCAACTACGGCTGCGGCTCCAGCCGCGAGCATGCCGTGTGGGGCATGCAGCAGTACGGCTTCCAGGCCGTGGTGGCGTCGAGCTTTGGCGAGATTTTCTACTCCAACGCCATGAACAACCGCCTGCTGCTGGCCATGGTGACCGAGGCCGATGCCCAGGCCTTCATGCGCGAGGCCCGTGCCACTACCGGTCCCTTGGCCATGGAGATCGACGTGGAACAGCGCCAGGTGCGCACGGCAGGGCACAGCGCGCCGTTCACCATCTCCGAGCGGCACCGGCGCATGTTCCTCGACGGGCTGGATGTGATCGGCGCGTCGCTCACCTACGGGGATCAGATCGATGCGTTCGCCCAGCGCCACTGGGCCGCCCAACCCTGGGTGAAGGATGTCGCGCGGCGCACGCGCGAGCGGCTTGGCGCCGCCTCCGCGCAGGCCTGAACCGCCAGCGCCTTGGCGCCGCGGGGCACCTACTTGGCGGCGGGCTTGCCGGCCTGCGCCGCCTTCGCGGTCTTGTTGTAGACCTCCATCACCGTGGCGAAGTCGCGCTCGAAGTTGATGGGCAAGAAGGTGTCGTTGCCCGGCAGCAGCTGGCGCAGCTTGGGCGAGAAGCTGTAGCTGTACGAGCATTTCTTCACGCGCGCCTGCACCTCGGGCGACACGTCCTTGCCCAGGGTCCAGGTTTCGGTCATGAACGGCGGGCTTTCCCACAGCGTGCGGATGCTCGAACCCTTCACATCGCCCTTGACCGCCATGCGCTGGTACAGGTCGCTGGCCACGGCGGCGGCGGGGTAGAAGCCGTGCATCACACCCGTCACCGAGCGCTCGTGGCCGTTGGAGAACACCACCTCGTAGTTCTGGTCCGGCACCAGGCCAATGGCCGGGAACAGCGCGCGCGGCGCCAGGTTGCCGGAGTTGGACGTGGGCGTGGTGTGCGCGATCTTCTTGCCCACCAGGTCCTGCGGCTTGGTGAACGGGCTGTCCACGCGCGCAATCAGGATCAGCTTGTACGAGTTGCGCTGCCCGCTGGCCTTGTTGCCCGGCACGCCAAACGGCGCGGGCTGGCCGGCGGCCACCAGCTGCGGCACCAGGCCGGGGTTCACCTGGGCCAGCTGGGCCTTGCCGGCGACCAGGCTGTCGATGAGGTCCTTCTCCCCCAGCACGTCGATATTGGTGCTGCGTTCCAGCGACTCGCCCTGCAGGTTCTGCAGGTCGATGTTGCCGCAGCGCGCCAGATGATTGAAGTAGTCGCCCCACAGCAGCATGGTTTCGCTCTTGGCGTAGGTCTTGGGCATGGCCACCACCAGCTTCTCGCGCGTCCCGCTGAAGGCGGGGGATGGGGCCGTGGCTGCGGCGCGGACAGCGGCGGCGCGGGCCTGGGGTGTGGCGGCGGTGTCCGTCTGGGCGGCAACGGGGCCGAGCGTGAAGGTGGCGCAGAGCAAAAGCGCGCCAGAGCGTGCGTGAGAACGCATGGTGAATCTCCCTCGGGGTTTTGTGATGGTGGTGGCCCGCAGGCCAACCGGGCGGGGCCACGCACGGGTTGCGGGCCTGCCGGTGGCGTGCCGCGCGGCGCTGCCCGGCCGCGCGGCGGGCTGGCCGTCGAGTATGCATGAAGCACCCGCGCGCCAAGGCAAGCGGCGGGTGCTGGAACCGTGGAGGCGCGTGGCGCCCACCGCATCCGTCCAACGGCCGTGCCGCTGAAGGACGGTGGTTGACATGGCGTCAAGTGCCAGGGCCCGGGCGATGGACAACGCCGAGAGGGACGGTGCCCGCGAAGCCGGTAACAATTCGTGTACTTCCACCGCGAACCCACTCTCCCTACCGCCGCACCATGTCGCAAAACGCACACACCCTGCACCTGTTCTTCGAAGACGCGATCAAGCTCAAGACCGGCCAGCTGGTCTACCAGTACCTGGCCGCCGGCAATACCGAACAGGCGCAGCGCTGGGCCCAGAAACTGGGGGGCGCGGATCTGGCGGCGCTGTGGGACGAACAGTGGTTCAACCAGGAGGTCCTGGCCCAACGCACCCACCTGCTGCTGCGCTTTGACACCGGCACGCACGACGACCTTCCCTTGCGGGCGCTCGAAACACTGTTTGCCCACGGCCTGCAGTCGGCGGTGCTGGAGGTGTTCTACGACCAGGTGGGCGAAACCGAGCGCATGCACTTCGACAAGGGCCAGTGGGTCTCGCGCAGGGCGTTCTTCGAGGCCAACCCGCAGTGGCGCGCGGTGGTGGAGCCCGTGGACGAACCCGTGGCTGCCGGTGAGGCTGGCGAAGGGACCGAAGAGGAAGATGCCCACGCCCACTCCAAGGACCCGGGCAAGCCGGTCTCAGTGTCCAAGCTGCGCAAGCAGGAGGCCGAGCGCAGGAAGAAGGGCGAGGAAGCCGCGCAGGCCTTCATTGATATGGCCAAGGAGATGCACAAGACCGGCACCTCTCCCGTTCAGGGACTGATCGCGGTGCTGCTGCTGCGCGCCGGCTTCAAGGGGCTGCTGCAGGCCATCGCGTTCACGGTGGTCACCGTGCTGCTGTTCAAGGGCCTGTGGCTCTGGCTGGGGCTGGGCCTGGTGCTGGCCATCGTGCTGCCGCTGTACTACATGCTGAGCGAGTACAAGGACCTCCACGGGGATGGCGACGAGGACGGCGACCCGGACAAAGACGCCGACGACGACAGCGAAGATGGCGGCGAGAACGAGGGCCGTGGTGGCGAAGCGCCGCAGGGCGGCAACGCCGGCAAGTCCAGCCACTGAACCCGAGGGAGACACACAAAATGCTGACACAGATCGAATGGTGGGGCGGGCTGATCTTCGTGCTGGGCGCGATCACCTACAAGCTCGTGATGGGCGCGCTGGAAAAGAAGGACGATGGCATCCATTGGTACCGGCTTCAGATGCACGCCTTCTTCCTGCTGCCCGCCGTGGTGCTGGCCGCGTATTTCTATCCGCTGGACAGCCCGTGGCTGCGGTACGGCTACCTGGGCGTGCTGGGTGTCTCGCTGCTGGTGGTGGTGGTGATGCTGGTGCAGGAGATCACGGGCGACGCACCCGGGGACGATGCGGAGAAGGCCGCCACGCTCGATACAGTCAAGGGGGAGGGGGGAGAGGAAAAGAAAAAGCAGACCGAAGACGAGGAGGATGAAACCGGCTGGCTGACGGCGGTGCTGGGGGCCCTGGTGCTCTACAGCCCGGTGCTCGCGGCTTGTGGCCTGGGTTGCTACAAGGCCTGGCCCCTGGTGCAGGCGCTCTGGTAGCGCGGCATGCGCGGGCAATGCCGGAAGGTGCCGGGTGCTGGACGGCACCGGCACGCATCACAATCCGTGCCAGCCAGCCAGCCACCGACTTCTTTTCGTTTGTGTTCTTTCCAAAGCCCTCTCACCGCGCGGCGCGCAGAGTGCCCACCCCCACAGCCATGGCCCACGATTCCTTTCCGGAGCTTCTCTCGCTCTACATGCGGCGCATTCGCGCCAGCGCCTCCGGCGTGGCCACCGAGATCGGCCTGAGCCGCGAGGCCGTGAACAACTGGCGCAACGGCCTGTCGGCGCCCAACCCCCGCTCGCGAGAAAAACTGGTGGCCTGCACCCGCTACCTGCGCCTGACGGAAACCGAGGCCAACCGCCTGCTCAGCGCCGCCGGCTTCGAGCCCGAGTTTCCGCTGCAGGCCGAGTCGGCGGGCGCGGCGCAGCCCTTCGCTGCCTTCCAGGACCGGCTGTTTGCCCAGCTGGCGCAGGCCGTGCCGTATCCCATCTCGCTGCTGCTGTCGCCCGCCCACTGGGGCCAGCCGCCGTTCAGGCAAGAGCTGCTGCAGCGCGCCAAGGCGCAGTACGGCGAAGGCGCGGTGCTGCACATCCAGCCGCCCTACAGCGTGAGCACCGTGCCGGCCGAGTACTTCGCCGCCATTGGCCGCCAGTGCGGGCTCGGCGATGTGGCGTCCGACTACGAATTCGAATCCGCGCTGGAGCGCCGCCTGCTGGCGGGCGAGCGCCTGTTCTGCCTGGTCAGCCGTTTCGAGCAGGGCACCCCCGAACTGCGCGAAACCCTGGCGGGCATCCTGCGCAGCCTGAGCGAGATGCACAGCGGACGGCTGCACCTGCTGCTGTGCGGCGGCGAGGCGCTGGCCGACCTCAAATACCGCAGCGGCGACCTGTCGCTGCTCAACATCGCGCAGGTCAACCACTGGCCCGATCCGTCGCTGGAAGACCTCACCCAGCTGGCGCGCCACCGCTGGCCCGAGCAGGCCTGGCCCCAGCCGGTGCTGGCGGCCCTGCAGGAGATCAGCGGTGGACACCCCGCGCTGTTCGAGGAAGGCCTGCAGTGGCTGGTGGACCAGGGAGCGGGCGGCGGCCTGCAGGGCGCGCAGGCAGACCGCGCCGCGCTGCGCACCCACCTGGCCAGCAGCCCGCGCCTGTGGCAGACCCTGCTGCCCCTCGCGCAGGCACCGGCCACCCGGCAACGGCTGGCGCAGCTGCTGCAGGCCGATGAGCTGGGCCGCGCGCGCCCCTACCTGCAGGACGACGAGCTGCGCCGCCTGTTCTGGGGCAACCTCATCCATGTGCGCGGCACGGGCGAGGCCGCGCGGCTGCACTGGCGCAGCCCCACCATCCGCGACGCGGGCCTCATGGTGCTGGACTCGTGTTCGTCGGCCGCATGAGCCCGCTGCTGTCCAGGTCCGTGGTCCGCGCGGTGGTGATCGCGGCCATCACGCTGTTCGTGGGCAGCGCGCTGCTCACGCCCAAGCTCAACCCGGCCACGCGCGGCTCCGTGCTGGGGGCCGAGAACGCGGGGATCGTCTGGGGCGAGCTGGTGCAGTGGCGCGTAGCGATGATGCAGGCGCACAACGAGCTGGACGCCTGGCCCGAGGACATCCGCACACATGCGCCGCGCATCGGCAACCCGCAGCTGCGCGTCACGTCGCCCCGGCCCTACGTGCTGCAGGCCGACATCGCCCACAACCCCGAACTGGGCAAGCTCGCGGGCACCCAGGTGGTGGTGGAGCTCAAGCCCGGCACGACCACCTGGAGCTGCCGCCCCGGGCGTCCGCCGATTCCCCTGGGCTATCTGCCCATCAACTGCCTGGAGGGGCAGGCCGACGACTTCACGCCCGTGCCGCCGTCCGAGCGCGACCCGTTCGAAGGCCTGCGCAAGCTCATCTACTGGTGCGCCGCCATCTTCGCCGTGGGAGCGGTGGTCTGGGTCGCGCGCCACCCCCTGCTCGGGCCTTCGCAGCTGCAGCCTGCGCGCCTTCGCCGCACCCCGCTTGCGCGGCTGCCCCGTCTGGACCGGCTGCTGGGCTGGACCGGGCGGCGGGAGTCCACGCTGCTCGCGGCCGACATCCGCCCGGTGGACTGGCGCCGCGCGGTGCTGTGCGCGCAGCCCGGCGCGGCAGAGGGTGCGGGGGGCCTCGTGCGCGCGATGGCCGAGCGGGTTTCCGCCCGCAGCCAGCCCAGCACCGACTGGGCGCTGCCGGGGCTGGTGTTCGAGTGGCAGTTCCCGCCGGACCTGCCTGTGTCGCTGGACCGCTGCCTGGTCTTCGTGCCCACGCCCGGCGTGGACGAGGCCACCGTGCTGCGCCAGCTGCGCGCCGCGCAGACCGGCAGCGACGTGCTGCTGATCCTGAGCGGGCACAGCGTGGACGCGCCGATGCCCCTGCTGCAGGCCCATGCCGATGACCGCGCCAACCTGCACGTGATGGTGGACAGCGCCAGCCAGACCGAATGGCTGGTGGGCGGCGAGGCCCTGCAGGTGCTGCTGCGCCTGCTGGCCGCGCAGCTGCGCATCACCCGCATCTCGCCGTACCAGACGCGCGGTGGCGTGACGCGGGAGGGCTCCTTCTTCGGCCGCGCCCAGCTGCTGGCCCGCGTGGTCAACCGCGAACCCGCCAACTACCTGGTGGTGGGCGGGCGCCAGCTGGGCAAGAGCAGCCTGCTCAAGGCCGTGCAGCGCCGCCTGCAGGGCCACCCGCACACCGTGTGCCACTACGTCTCGCTGCGCGACCACCGCCTGGCGCCGCGCATGGCGCTGCAGTTCGGCCTGCCGGCGGACACGCCCCTCGAAGCCATCGTGGACCACCTGCAGGCGCAGTACGCGGGCAAGCGCCTGTATTTGCTGATCGACGAAGCCGACCTCTTTTTCCGCGACGAGTCGAACAGCGGCTACGCCCAGTTGTCCACGCTGCGCGCGCTCAGCGAGGAGGGGCGCTGCTGGTTCATGCTGGCGGGCTTCTGGGACCTGTACGCCACCGCCGTGCTCGACTACCAGAGCCCCCTGCGCAACTTTGGCGAGGTGCTGGCCATCGGCGGGCTGGAGCGCGCCGCCTGCCGCGAGCTGGCCACCGAGCCGCTGCGCCGCCTGCGCCTGGGTTTTGGCAGCGACACGCTGGTGGAAAAGCTCGTGGACGCCAGCGGCCAGCGCGCCAACCTCGTGGCCATCCTGTGCCAGGAATGCCTGGAGGCCCTGCAACCCGGCGAGCGCGCCATCGAGGCGCGCCACCTCGCGCAGGCCCTTGCCTCGCAGCCCGTGCAGGACGCGCTGGCCGGCTGGGGGCGCCTGAGCCAGGACGAGGCCGCCTGCCGCCTGGACCGCGTGGTGGTCTACCACACGGCCCAGGCCGGGCAGACCAGCCTGGTGGCCCTGGCCCAGCTGCTGCAAGGCCACGGCATCACGGCCGACGCGCAGGCGCTGCGCCAGTCGCTGGCACGCCTGCAGCTGGCCTATGTGCTGCGCAAGCAGGATGCCGCGTACCGCTTTGCCATCCCGCTGCTGAAAGACCAGTTCGAGCCCACGGAGGTGGAGCTGTTGCTGCGCCAGGAGCTGGCCGTGCTGGCGCGTGGCGAGGCGAACGCGGGGGGAACATAGGCCCATGCCCTGCCAGAAAGTCTCCATCAGGCAGAAAATGCGGATACAGCGGCCTGTGCGCCGCATTTCCGCGGAGGTATATCCCGTGCCCATCCACCTCGATCACCTGATGGTCCCCGCGCGCGACAGGATCGCGGCCGCCCGGCTGCTGGCCGACCTGCTGGGCGTGCCCTGGTCCGACACCGGCGTGGGGCCGTTTGCGCCCGTGTTCGTGAACGATGGCTTCACCATCGATTTCGACGAATGGCCCGAGCCCATACCGCCCATCCACTACTGCTTTCGCGTGGGTGATGCAGAGTTCGATGCCATCCTCGCACGCATTCAGGCTGGGGGCATTCCGTACCGCAGCGCCGTGCACGGCCCCGTGGACGGGCAGGTGGACACGGCCCACGGCGGCCGCATCGTCTACTGGAACGAGCCTGATGGGCACCAGTGGGAGATGCTGACCTTGAGCTATGCGCGTGCTGCGGCGGCTTGAGGCATCTATTTTCAAGGCAAATTGGCCACCAGCTATTAAGGGATAAGCGCTGATAGCTATCAAATTAATAGTAATTGCCGCCTCTGATTCAAGGCCGCTGCGCCATCACCAGCGCATACAGCGCCTGCGCCGCCACCGACAGGCTCTCGTCGCGCCGCCGCACCAGGTAGATCTGCCGTGTCAGCCCGGGCAGCGACAACGGCCGCGTGACCAGCCCCGGCTGCTCGAAGTGGAACAGCGTGAGCGCCGGCACCACGCTGATGCCCAGCCCCGCGCGCACCATGCCCATCACGGTGGCCAGTTGCTCCACCTCCATCAGCGTGTGCATGGCCTGCGGGTGCAGGGCCGCCTCCAGGTACTGGCGCACGCTGCTGGTGCGCGCCAGGTGGATGAAGGGCCAGGCGGCCAGGTCCTGCGCGGTGATGGCCTTGCGCCTGCGCGCCAGCGGGTGGTCGGCGGGGCACACCAGGTAGAAGTCATCGCTGCAAAACGGCTCGGCCTGCAGCGCGGGGGTGTCGGCGCGGATGGCGGCCAGTGCAAAGTCGGCATGGCCGCTGGCCACGCGCTCGATGCAGGGTTCGGACAGTACGTCGGCAATGTCGATCTCGATGCCCGGGTGCGCCGCGCGGTACTGCGCCAGCACGCCGGGCAGCCAACCCGCGGCCAGCGAGGGCAGCAGCGCCACGGCCACGCGCCCGCGCTGCAGCGTGGCCGTGTCGCGCACGGCGGCCAGGGCGCTGGTGATTTCGGCGCGGATGCGGCGGGCCGACTCCAGGAAGTTCTGCCCCTCGGGCGTGAGGTCCACATGCCGTGTGCTGCGGTCGAACAGGCGCAGGCCCAGGTCATCCTCCAGTGCGCGGATGAGGGCGCTGAACGCAGGCTGCGACAAGTGGCACAACGTGGCGGCGCGGGTGAAGCTGCGCTGCTCGGCCAGCGCAAGGAAGGCGTCTAGCTGGCGGCTGGAGAGGTGAGGGGCGCTCATGGTGGGGCTGAATGATTCATCTGCATATCAGATGGATTCATCAGAACAATCGATTTCACAGAATACAGCCATGTTCCTACATTCATGGTCAGGAGACAACGGATTCATGCCGAACGACCAAAAAACCAAACTGCTGGTGGGCTGCGCCGCCGGCTTCTCGGGTGACCGCACGGACGCGGCCTTGCCCGTGGTGCAGGCGCTCATCGCCAGCGGCCAGCCTGCGGTGCTCATCTTCGAGACCCTCGCCGAGCGCACACTGGCCCTGGCGCAACTGGCGCGCCGCACTGACCCGGATGCAGGTTATGAACCCCTGCTGGTGGACCTGCTGCGCCCCGTGCTGGCGCAGTGCCTGGCGCACGGCGTGCGCATCGTCAGCAACTTTGGCGCCGCCAACCCGCACGGCGCCGCGCGCCGCATCCACGCCCTGGCGGCCGAGCTGGGCCTGGCCTCCCCGCGCATTGCCGTACTGCAGGGCGACGACCTGAGCGGACCCGAGCACCGCGCGCTGCTGCAAGGCGCCTTGGGTGACGCCATGCCCACGGAGCCCATCGTCAGCGCCAACGCCTACATCGGCGCACAGGCCATTGCCGATGCCCTGCGCGCCGGGGCCGACATCGTGGTTTGCGGCCGCGTGGCCGACCCGTCGCTCGTGCTGGGCCCGGCGTTGGCGCACTACGGCTGGACCCCGGACGACTGGGACCGCCTGGCCCGCGCCACCATGGCCGGGCACCTGCTCGAATGCGGCGCGCAGGTCACGGGCGGCTACTTTGCCGACCCTGGCTACAAGGATGTACAAGGCTTGGCGCAACTGGGCTACCCCATCGCCGAGATCGACGCCGACGGCCACTGCACCATCACCAAGCCGTCCGGCACCGGCGGGCGCATCGACGAGCGCACCGTCAAGGAGCAACTGCTGTACGAGCTGCACGACCCTGCGGCGTATCTCACGCCCGACGTGGTGGCCGATATCACCCAGGCCCGCGTGCAGGCCGTGGGCACCGACGCCGTGCGGCTGGAAGGCGTGCAGGGCCATGCCCGGCCCGCCACGCTCAAGGTCAACGTGTGCTTTGAATCCGGCTGGTTTGCCGAGGGGGAAATCTCCTACGCCGGCCCGCGCGCCGAAGCCCGCGCGCGCCTGGCGGGCGAGGTGCTGCGCGAGCGATTGAGCGGCCTGGGCCCGCTGCGCATCGACCTGATCGGCGTGACCAGCATCTTCGGCGACGACACCAGCCGGTGGCTGGATGCGCCCGCCAGCGACAGCGGCGACGGCCGGGACGACGTGCTTGATGTGCGCCTGCGCGTGGCCCTGCAGCACCGCGACCACGCCAGCGCCCAGCGCCTGGTGCGCGAGGTGACCGCGCTTTACACCTGCGGGCCTGCGGGCGGTGGTGGCGTGCGCACTGCCATGCGCCCGCGCCTGGGCACCGTGTCGTGCCTGGTGCCGCGCGATGCGGTGGCCGTGCGTTTTGAGATGGTGGATTGAGGAGTACACACACCATGACAACCACCATCACCGTTCCGCTTTATCGAGTTGCTCATAGCCGCACCGGCGACAAAGGCAACCGCTCCAACATCAGCGTCATCGCCTGGCACCCCGCGCTGTGGGATGTGCTGGTCGAACAAGTCACCGAGGCCGCCGTGGCACAGCAGTTTGCGCAGCGCCGCCCGCGCCAGGTCACGCGCTACCTGCTGCCCCAGCTGCAGGCCATGAACCTTGTGCTGGACGACGTGCTCGACGGTGGCGTGAACGACGCGCTCAACCTCGACAGCCACGGCAAGGCACTGAGCTACCTGCTGCTCGATATGCCCGTCACCGTGCCCGCGCACCTGTCGCCGCACTTTGGCGGTCCCACGGCCTAGGGCCTGTTCACACTATTTTTGCCAGATGCGTTGCGAAGCAAACAGGCCAGGCGCTAGGCGCCAAACGAAGCTGGGGTGCGGCCCCAGCGAGGATTGGCAACACAGCGGATGGCCTGTTTGCTTCGCAACCCGAAGGGAAGGCAACCCCAGCCACGCCACTCGTCGTTGCGTTCCTAGCCAAGGCCCCGGCCTTGGCGTCGTCACGCGCCTAGATTGGCGTGGCTGGGGCTGCCTTCGCACTGGCAAAAATAGTGTGAAAAGGCCCTAGACCTCCCGTTTCGCTTTTTCATCCATACCAACACCAGGAGACAACATGACCCATTCATCCCCCCGCCGCGCTCTGCTCGCCACTGCTGCCGTGCTGGCGCTGGGTGCACTGCACACCCCTGCTGCGCTAGCCCAGGCGGCCGGTGCCTACCCCGCCAAGCCCATCACCTTCGTCGTGCCATTCGCGGCCGGCAGCGCCACCGACCAGCTGGCGCGTGCGCTGGGGCAGTCCATCACCACCGACACCAAGCAGCCGGTGGTCATCGACAACAAGGCGGGCGCCAGCGGCATGATCGCCGCGTCGGCCGTGGCCAAGGCCGCGGCCGACGGCTACAGCGTGCTCATCACCACCAACACCACGCATGCCGCCAACGAGCATCTGTACAAGAAGCTCTCGTACGACCCGGTGAAGGACTTCGCGCCCGTGACGGGCCTGGGCAAGGGCGGGCAGGTGCTGGTGGTCAACGCCAGCGCGCCGTACAAGAACGTGGGTGAGCTGCTGGCCTTTGCCAAGAAGAACCCTGGCAAGCTCAGCTTCGGCAGCGGCAGCTCATCGAGCCGCATGGCGGGCGAGATGCTCAAGCAACTGGCGGCGGTGGACATCCTGCACGTGCCCTACAAGAGCAATCCGCTGGCCATCACCGACCTGCTGGGCGGCCAGATTGATCTGATGATCACCGACACCTCCACCGGCGTGCCCCAGGTCAAGGCGGGCAAGCTGCGCGCGCTGGGCTATTCCACCCAAAAGCGCAGCGCGCAACTGCCCGATGTGCCCACGCTGGACGAAGCCGGTGTGAAGGGCTACGACATGGGCTACTGGTTTGCGGCCTACGTGCCGGCGGGCACGCCCGCGCCGGTGGTGGCGCGCCTCAACGAGCTGCTGACCGCCGCCACCAAGAGCGCAGCGGCCAAGAGCTTCTACGACAACGCAGGGTCTGAGGCGTGGACGACCACGCCCGATGAACTGGCCAAGTTCCAGGCCGCCGAAACCCAGAAGTGGGGCAAGGTGATCAAGGCCGCAGGCATCGAGGCCGAGTAAGCCGCAGCCCGGCGCACGCTGACCTGCGCTGGGTTCCATCTCTTCCTTTCGTATTGCTCACGCCGCCTGCCCTTCACTGGCAGGTGTGGGCGAAGCCTTGCCTGCGTGCGGCACACAAGACGCCGCCACTTTTCCTTAGAGCTGCACAAGCGGCCACTACCACCCATCCATCCAAGGAGACAACATGCAACCCCTTCATATATTCGGAAAACTCGCGCTGACCGCCGCCGCTGCTGCGGCCCTCGCTGCCTGCGGAGGCAGCAGCAACGACGCCGCCCAGGGCCCGGCCCTCAAGCTGGCGATCACTGCCACCGAGGCCTTCCCTGGCAGCTACGGCGACGTAGGCGAATACGAGCGCCTCACTGGCACCATCAGCGGCGAGGTAGACCCCAAGGACCCCAAGAACGCCACCATCCAGGACCTGGCGCTTGCGCCCACCAATGCCAACGGCATGGTCGAGTACAAGGCCGACTTCGTCATGCTCAAGCCCAAGAACATGGCCAAGGCCAGCGGCGTGCTGCGCTACGACGCACCCAACCGGGGCAACATCCTCACGATGCTCAACCCCACGGCCACGCCCAGCGACGCGGTGTACCTGGAGCGTGGCTACGTGATGCTGTATTCGGCCTGGCAGGGCGATGTGCCCAAAAGCACCGCCGCGCGCCTCACGGTGACGGTGCCCGTGGCCAAGAACAAGGACGGCAGCAGCATCACCGGCCCCTACCGTGCCGAGCTGGTGCCCACCGCTGCCAGCCCCGCGATGACGCTGCCCGGGGGCGTCTTCAACGGCACCATGATCCCGTACGAGCCCGCCAGCCTGGACAACACCCAGCCCGGCTACTCGCTCACCCGCCGCGCCAACGAGACCGATGCGCGCGTGTCCGTGCCCGCGAGCGACTGGAAGTTCGCCACCTGCGACACGGGCACCAACGCCTTCCCTGGCACGCCCAGCCCCACCAGCGTGTGCCTGAAGGGCGGGTTCGACCCAGCCTATCTGTACGAGCTGGTCTATGTCGCCAAAAACCCGAAGGTGATGGGTGTGGGCCTGGCTGCGCTGCGCGACACGGTGAGCTTCTTCCGCAGCAAGGCGGCCGACTCGTCGGGCACCCCCAACCCGCTGGGCGGCCGCATCACACACACGCTGGGGCAGGGCACCTCGCAGTCGGGCAACGCGATGAAGACGTTCTTGCACCTGGGCTTCAACCAGGCGCTCGATGGCGGCAAGGTGTTCGACGGCATGTTCGCCCACGTGGCTGCGCGCCAGACGCACATCAACACCCGCTTTGCCGTGCCCGGTGGCGGCGGGGGCCTGCGCACCGACCACACCGCCTTCGGCCAGACGGCACCGCGCGGGCTGGACAAGGACTACCAGGACGACATCAGCGGCCGCCAGGGCGGGGTGATGAAGCGCTGCGCGGCCACCAACACCTGTCCCAAGTTCTTCCTGGGCCTGTCGGGCACCGAGTTCTGGCAGCTGCAGGGCTCGCCCGTGCTGACCGACGCCAACGGCACCAAGGACCTGGCGCAGCCCGACAATGCCCGCATCTATTACTACTCCAGCACCCAGCATGGCGGGGCAGGGGGCACGGCCAGCATTGCCTATGCACCCACGCGCGCCACCTACCCCACGGGCACGGTGGTGCAGTTCAACGACACCTTCCGTGCGCTGTTCCTCAACCTGGAAGACTGGGTGGTGCGCGGCACGCAGCCGCCCGCCAGCCAGGTGCCCAAGCTGGCCGACGGCACGCTGGTGCGGCCCGAAGTGCTGGCCTTCCCGGCCATGAAGGGATTGACCTGGGCGGTGGGCGGCGTGCAGACCGCCATTCCTGACTTCAGCTACCGGGGCCTGTACAACAACTTCCCGCTGTTCGACTTCGGCCCGCAGTACATCCCGCAGGACGAATCGGGCATCGCCACCATCCTGCCCCCGCGCAACCTGGGCCGCGACTACGCCATCCTGGTGCCGCAGGTCGATGCGTCCACGGGCCTCACCCGCGCTGGTATCCGCAGCGTGGAAGCGCGTGCACCCTTGGGTACCAGCATCGAGTTCAACTACGTCGCCACGCCCGGCATCACCGACCTGGCCAACCTCACGGGCAGCTTCATTCCCTTTCACAAGACGCGGGCCGCGCGGCTGGGGGCGGGCGATGCGCGGCCGTCGCTGGAAGAGCTGTACGGCACACAAGACGGCTACGTGACGGCCGTGACCGAGGCCGCCAACACACTGGTCGCGCAGCGCCTGCTGCTGCAGCGCGATGCGGACCTGCAGATTGCGCGTGCGAAGGCGGCTGCAGTGCTGCCGTGAGGTGATGAGGCCGAGGGGGCAAGGGCGGTAGGCCTGGTGCTGCCATGGTGCTGGGCGATGGCCCCCTCTCCCGCAAGAGCGAGGGGCGAGGGGCGAGGGGCGAGGGACAAGAATGCGCCGTGCGTTCGAGCGTCACGCGAAAATCAAGCAAAAATCAGCCTGCAGCGCTTGATCCGCCAGCGTCAATAGCTATCAAAAAAGTAGCGTTTTATCTAGCCGGCGCACTGCTGCCACGGCACACCTTCAAACCGCAGCACCAAAAAATCCAGCAGCGCCCGCACCGCGGGCGACAGGTGCCTGCGCGACGGGTACAGCGCATGGATCGTCATCACCGGCAAGCTCCACGCAGGCAGCACCGCCTGCAGCTCGCCGCGGTGCAGGTAGGGGTTGACCAGGTAGGTGGGCTGCAGCGCGATGCCGCCGCCCGCCAGCGCGGCGCGCATGAGCGTGGTGGCCTCGTTGGCGCTGAAGTGGCCTGAGACGCCCACGCGCTCCGTCTCTCCATCGCGGGTCAGCGCCCATACGCTCTTGCCAAAGTTGGCATAGCTCAGGCAGCGGTGCTGCGCCAGGTCGGCGGGCACCTGCGGTGTGCCATGCGCGGCCAGGTACGTGGGCGATGCCACCAGCACCGAATCGCAGCGCGCCAGGGGGCGACCGATGAGCAGCGGGTCGGGCTCGGCGCTGATGCGGATGGCCAGGTCGATGCGTTTTTCCACCAGGTTCAACGAGCCCTCGCTCGCGTCCAGATCAATCTTGAGCAGCGGGTGCTGGGTCAGAAAATCCGCAATCGCCGCGCCCATCTGCGCGAACGCGAACGACACGCTGCAGGTGATGCGCAGCTGCCCGCGCAGCGCGCCCTCGGTGGTGGTGGCGGTTTCTTCTTCCAGGTCCTGCGACAGCGCCAGCATCTGCTGGCAACGGCGCAGGCAGTGCTCGCCGGCGTCGGTCAGCGTCACGCTGCGGGTGGTGCGCTGCAAGAGCCGCGCCTGCAGCCACTGCTCCATCTCGCCCACATAGCGCGTGACCATGGCGCGCGACATCTCCAGCCGGTCGGCCGTGGCGCTGAAGCTGCCGCTGGTGGCCACTTCCACAAACACCCGCATGGCGGTCAGGCGGTCCATATTTGATCTATTGGTGCAACAAATATGCGCATTTTATGGGGTTTATTGGATCGATTAGCGCAAATAAACTTCGCTTCGACATCAACGCCAACCCCTCACAACCCCTTCAACACACTGGAGAAACCGCCATGTTCCGCACCACCCTCATCGCCGCCACCCTCGCCGTCGCCTTCACTGGCGCCCAGGCTGCCCAGCCCCTGCAGGTCAAGGTCTACAACGCCGACGGCAACAGCTTCAACGTCAACTCCACCCTGGTCTACGGCGAGAAGGAAGCCATGGTCATCGACGCCGGCTTCACCCGCGCCGACGCGCTGCGCATTGCCGCCAACGTGCTCGACACCGGCAAGGAGCTGAAAACCATCTACGTGAGCCAGGCCGACCCCGACTACTACTTCGGCGTGGAAACGCTGAAGGAAATCTTCCCCAGGGCCGACGTGGTGACTACCCCCGCCGTGCTGGAGAAGATCAACGCCAAGCTGGCCACCAAGCTCTCGTTCTGGGGCCCCAAGATGGGCGCCAACGCACCGCGCACGCCTGTGCTGCCCAAGGCCCTTGCGGGCAACACGCTGAGCGTGGACGGCCAGGCGGTCGAGATCCGTGGCACCACGGGCCTGCTGGCGCACCGCCCGTATGCGTGGATCCCGTCCATCAAGGCCGTCGTGGGCAACATCGCGGTGTCGGGCTCCAACACCCATGTGTGGACGGCCGATACGCAAACCGTGGCCGAGCGCAGCGCCTGGGTGGCCCAGCTCGACGAAATGGCCGCCCTGCAGCCCACCGTGGTCGTGCCCGGCCACATGCCCGCCGGTGGCACGCTCGATGCTGCCAACATCACCTACACCAAGGGCTACCTGCAGGCCTTCGAGAAGCATGCCGCGGCCACCAAGACCAGCGCCGAACTCATCGACGCGATGAAGAAGGCCTACCCCGCCGCGCCCATGGGCCTGTCGCTGGACATTGGCGCCAAGGTCAACAAGGGCGAGATGAAGTGGTAAGCCACCCCACCGGCTGGCCTGCAACCCTCTGAGGGGGCATGCAGGCAGCCACTGTTTGTTTGAAAGGACCAGATCGTGACATCACACCCCCTCCAGCCCATCCTGCAGCACCTGCACGCCGGCCGCTGGAACGCGGCGCACGACCTGGTGCAGCACGACGGCTCGATGCTGGCGGCCTGGCTGCACGGCATCCTGCATCTGCAGGAAGGCGACCTGGAAGACGCCGAGAACTGGTACGACCGGGCTGGCCGCCATTTCCGCAGCCGGGGCACGCTGGCTGAAGAGCTGGCGCTTTTCGAGGCCGCGCTCGCCACCTCCGCACATCCCCCCACCCACCCTGAAAGCCCCTGATCCATGTCCGCCATCTCCGTGACCTATCTGTTCGATCCCCTGTGCGGCTGGTGCTACGCCGCCGCTCCCGCACTGAAACACCTGCAGGGCGTGGACGGCGTCCAGGTCTCGCTCGCGCCCACGGGCCTGTTTGCAGGCGCCGGCGCACGGCCCATGGACGCGGAATTTGCCGCCTACGCATGGAGTAACGACCAGCGCATCCAGCAGCTCACAGGGCAGCCTTTCATGCAGGCCTATCGCGACCACATTCTGGGCGCGGCGGATGGCCGCTTCGATTCGGGCCCCGCCACGCTGGCGCTGACCGCCGTGGCCCGGACCGCGCCCGGGCGCGAGCTGGAGGCACTGCACGCGCTGCAGCACGCCCGCTACGTGGACGGCCGCGATACCGCCGAACCCGGGGTGCTGGCCGATGTGCTCACCGCCCTGGGCCTGAGCGACGCCGCCGCGCTCACACGGGGGCCCGATGCGGCGGCACTGCGCAAGCCGCTGGCCGAGCGCGTGGCCCAGGCCCAGTCCATGCAGCGCGCCGTGGGCGCGCGGGGTGTGCCGCAACTGGTGGTCGCGGGGCAGGGCAGTGCGCTGCGCCTGCTGGGTGGCGATGCGCTGCTGGGGCCGCGTGAGCGGCTGGTTGATCTGGTGCGGGCGGCTGCCGCGGCCTGATGGCCGCCCCCCGCCTGATGCTGGCGGGCAGCCCCGTGCGCACGGCGCCCCGGTTTACTCCATCGACGGATCGATCAGCACCTTGGCGCCCGTGTTGCGCGCGCCGTAGAAGGCGATGGCATCGGCGCTGAGCGCCCCCGCCAGCGACACCGTGCGCGCGTAGTGGCTGGCGAACGTGGTTTTCAGCTCGGCCGCCACGCGCGCGCGCAGCGCCTGGGCCGCCGCGTCACCGATTTTCTGCAGGAAGGGAAACAGCAGCCAGCCGCCCACGCCCCAGGCCATGCCAAAGGTGCGCTGGATCTCGGTGGGGCGCGTGTCCAGGTGGCCGTACAGGTACACCTGCTTGTGCACTGCCGATCCATACCGGCTGTACTCCTGCGCCTTGCGGTTGATGGCCGCTTCCATGCACTGCAGGATCTGCCCGGCCAGCGTGCCGCCGCCCGTGGCGTCGAACGCGATGGTGGCGCCCGTGGCCGCGAGAGCGTCGGTCAGGTCGGCCATGAAAGTGGGCGCGCTGCTGTCGCACACATGTTGCGCGCCCATGCCGCGCAGCAGCGCCGCCTGATCGGGCTTGCGCACGATGTTGACCAGGCCGATGCCGTCCTTCTGGCAGATCCTGACCAGCATCTGCCCCAGGTTGCTGGCCGCGGCGGTGTGCACCAGCGCGGTATGGCCTTCGCGCTTCATGGCCTCGACCATGCTCAGCGCGGTCAGCGGGTTGACGAAGCACGATGCGCCTTCGGCCGCCGTGGTGCCTTCGGGCAACGGCAGGCATTGCGCCGCTGGCATGGCGCGGTACTGCGCGTACATGGCGCCGCCGATCACCGCCACCGTGCGGCCCAGCAGCGCCTGCGCGGCGGGTGACGCGCCGGCGGCCACCACCAGGCCCGCGCCCTCGTTGCCCACCGGCATGCTCTGGCCGATGCGAGCGGCCATGCCGGGCATGGCGCGTTCGGGGATGCGGGCGGTCGCCACCGGCCGGTCAGGGCTGCCGGATACCTGGACGGTGGCCGGGTCGGCGGGACCGAGCAGCAGGCCGATGTCCGACGGGTTGATGGGCGTGGCCTGCACCTGGATCAGCACCTCGTCGGGCCCCGGCGTGGGCACGGGCGTGGGCTCCAGGCTGATCTGCAAGGTGCCGTCGGGCTGGACGAGCGAGCGCAGTTGCAGCGCGGTCGCGGGGATGGTGGCGGTGGTGGTCATGGGTGGCTTTCGGTGGGAAGGAAGGAGGGCGCGCCCTTCGTCCAAAGGCGCGGCCCGGTGCCGAACATTAGAACTGGATTGCGCCGCAGCCACGGTCGCGCAAGTGCCTTGCGGCGGCAGGGTTGCTGCGGGTACCCGCGTGCAGGCCGCGTCCCTCCACGCGCCGTCAACCCCCCAGCGTGCGCACCATCTGCTCGTACATCGCATCCACCGCCGGCGAGCGCAGCGACACCTTGCTGCGCAGCACCGCCACGTCCATCGAATCGAGCGGCGGAAGGTCGAACTCCGCCGGCAGATCCTGCAGTATCTGCAGATGCGCGGGCACGCTGCAGCGCGTGAGCACCGCCACGGCCAGGCCGCTTTCCACGGCGGCCAGCTGCCCCGCCAGGCTGGAACTGTGGTACACGATGCGGTGCGCCCGCCGCCGCGCGGCCAGGGCCTTCATCGTCGCCATGCGGGCCAGGCTGGCCGATTCATACACCGCAATCGGCAAGGGGTCGCGCCGCCACACTTCCAGCTGCGGCGAGCCCACCCACACCAGCGGCTCGTGGAACAAGAAGCGCCCGCGCTGCGGCTTGTCGCGCGAGACCAGGGCCAGGTCCAGCTCGCCCCGCCCCACGCGCGGGATCAGCGAGGTGGACTGCTCGCACGTCAGCTCGATTTCCACCCCGTGGTAGCGGTGCGCAAAGCTGCGCAGCACCGGCGTGAGGTAGGTCGATGCATAGTCGTCGGGCACCCCCAGCCGCACCCGCCCGGCCAGCTGGGGGCCGAACAGCGCCGTGTGCGCCTCGGCCTGCAGGTCGAGCACGCGGCGCGCGTACGACAGCAGCTCGGCCCCGGCGGGGGTCACCTCCAGGTGGCGCGGCCCGCGCAGCAGCACCGGGCGGCCCAGCGCGGCCTCCAGCTTCTTGATCTGCATGCTGACCGCCGACTGCGACCGGTGCACCAGCGGCGCCGCGCCCGAGAGCGAGCCTGCATCGACCACCGCCACGAAGGCGCGCAGCCAGTCGATCTGGAAATCCGGGTGGTTCATGGGGCGTGTCCTTGTGGGTGGGGCATGCAGCCAAGCCAGACCATGGCTTTGCGGTGATTCGTTTATCGAATGGTATCTCTTCGAACTATGCGCTTTACACCAAAGCGGCAATCTTCGAGCATCGACCGCATGAACCACAAAGCCAGCATCGCCGCGCCGTCCACTGTTGCCAACGCCCCCACGCCCGGCAACGCGCGCGAGCGGGACGGCCAGTGGCTGCTCATCGCCGGTGGCGTGCTGCTGGGCACCATCGGCGTGTTCGTGGAAGAGGCGGGCCAGCACCCGCTGGTCACCGTGTGGTTTCGCTGCGCGTTCGGCGCGCTGGCGCTGCTGGCCTGGTGCCTGGCCACGGGCCGGGGGCGTGAATTGCTGCTGAACGGCCGCGCGCGCTGGGTGGCCTGCGCCACGGGCGTGCTCATGGTGCTGAACTGGGCGCTGTTCTTCGCGGCCATCCCGCGCACCTCCATCGCCGTGGCCACGGTGATCTTTCACATCCAGCCCATCTGGGTCATCGTGTTCGGCGCGCTGTTCCTGCGCGAAGCCGTCTCGCCCATGCAGTGGCTGGCCACCCTGGCCGCGCTGGGGGGCCTGGTGCTGACCACCGGCCTGCTGGACGGCACCACAGCGGCTGCTGCGGCCAGCAGCAGTGGCGGCTACATGGCCGGGGTACTGATGTGCCTGGGCGGCTCGCTGTGCTACGCCGGCGTCACGCTGCTTGCCAACACGCAAAAAACCATCAGCCCCTTTGCCATGGCGCTGTGGCAGTGCCTGGTGGGCGCGGTGGCGCTGGCCTGGGCCCCCTTCGTGCTGGGCTGGCCGCAGCAGGGTGCAGCCTGGGGCTGGCTGCTGGGCCTGGGGGTGCTGCACACCGGCCTGGCCTACGTGGTGCTGTTTGCCGGCATGGCGCGCCTGGGGCTGGGGCGCATCGCGGTGCTGCAGTTCGTGTACCCGCTCACGGCGGTGCTGGTGGACTGGGCGGTGTATGGGCGCACGCTCAGCCCCTTGCAACTGGCGGGCGTGGGGCTGATGGCCGCGGCGCTGTGGACGATTCGGCGGCCGGGCCGGGCTGCTGTTGCCCAATCGGGCTGATGGCCCGACAGCTCAGCGCAGCCGCTCAGTCATCGGCACAAAAACCACCGACCGCTCGGCGCACTCCGCATCACTGGGCGGCTGCCACAGGTCGCTGGCCAGCTCAAAGATGTGCGGGGGCACCACCATCGAGAACGTCTCTCCCTGCTCGGCATTGCGCCGCAACACGCGCTCGCGCCGCACCTCGCGCGGTGCGTCCAGCACGTACACCGTCATCGCGTCAGCCCACGGCCCCATGCGCGCATAAAAGGCGTCGCGCTGGTGCTGCTGGATCAGGCCCGCCTCCAGCACCATATCGCCGCCGGCGGCCAGCACGGCTTCTGCGGTTTTCCAGATCTGCTCCAGGCAGCGCAGGGTGCGGGGCACGTACCAGGCCATCACATCGGCGCTATCGGGCCGGTCCGGCGAAAACAGCGTGGCCATCCAGTCGTCCAGGTTCAGCGGCACGGCGCGGTGCTGCTGCACCAGTTGACGCACAAAAGTGGACTTGCCCGCGCCGACCGGCCCGATGACCAGATGAATGCGGGGGGCGGTGCCTGCAACGGCTGCGGGGGTGGTGTGTGTCGAAGCGGAGTGCATGATGAGAAAGGGCTCCAAAAATGCAAAAAGCCCTCTCTGCAAGCAGGGAGAGCTTTCCATCGGGCGGACGAAAAAAAGCCCTCGACGGTGGTGGAGGGCTTTGCGGTTCGCTCCGATTCCAAGGATCAGATGCGAGGTTGGCAGTGTAGGTGGCTGGCGCTCGCTGCGTCAACCCACGGGCCGTGTGGGTGCGACGAATTCCAGCCTGCCGTCAGGGCGCTTTGGCTGCCGCGATGTGCCGCCGAAAGAACGCCAGCACCTGCGCATTGAAAACCTGGTGAAAGGCCACGCGGTCAAACCCCGCGCCATCGCGGCAGATGCCCGGCACTGCCTCGGCCAGCGCTGGCGAGCAGGGCGCCAGAAAGGCGAAGTGCCCCGCGTTGGCGGCCAGATGCCACTCGGGCGCGCTGGGCAGGCCCTGGCGCACGGTCTCCACGCTTTGCAGCGTGACGCCATCGCCGCCCAGTGCCGAGGCCCACAGCTGGACGGGGGTTTTGACTTGCCCCAGGCCTTTGGCATCGAACACGCTCAAGGGGTCGACGATGACTGCCGCCCGAATGCGCGGGTCCGGCGCGGGCGTGGTGGGGATCTCTTTGCGCCGAATCTCGCCGCACAAGGGGCGGGTGGATAGCGGCGAGCACAGGTCCTGCCGTGACGTCCAGTCCGGCACGGCGCCGATGGCCACCAGGCCCGTGTAGCCGCCGCGTGAAAAGCCGAAGAAACCGACCTTGCCCGCGTCCAGCTGCGCGCGCTGGGGCCACGCGCCCAGCATGTAGTCCGTCAGCCGCTTCATGTCCACGGGCCGCGTGGCAAAGGCCGACAGGTGACCCTGGCGGCTCAGGTCCTGAAAATTGTCGCCCGGGTGATTGATAGCGGCCACCACATAGCCCGCCTCGGCCAGCGTGGCCGCCGTGTCGTGGTGCCCCAGGGCCGAACCGCCCGCGCCGTGCGACATGACGATCAACGGCAGGCCTTGGCCGGTGACGGGGCAGTCCCGCGTGCCTTGCAGCACCAGCGGCGACAGGTCGATGCGGCCCGGCGGCGCGCTGCAGGGCGACCACACGGCGCCGCGCAGCGCGGGCCCGTCCTTGTCTGCAGGCACCTCGACAAAGGCAAAGCCCGCAGCCTGGGCCAGGGTGGTGGCGCCGCAGAGCGCTGCGGGCAAAAGGGAACGAAAGAGCCAGCGAAAACGGGTCATACGGATGTGGTGGGGCGGATGGGAATCAGCAGGTCGGTGCGCAGGTCCGCCTGCGCGGCGTTGTGGGGGGAGTTGAGGTAGTGCTCCAGCGTGGGGCGGTCGTCCGGTTCGTAGCCGCTGGCCGGGAGCCAGCGTGTGTGGATGGCCGCCAGTGCCGCGTTGATGCGCGTGTAGGGGCCGGTGAGCGTGTGGCGTGCATACAGGCCTGCCGGGATGTCCAGCAGTTCCAGCCCGCCATCTGCCACCGAGGTCTGCTCTGGCAGCGCCACCGCCGCGTAGTAGCGAAAACCGCCGCCCTCCACGTCCTGCGGGTCACCGCAAGATGCGCCCAGCCGGTGGGCTGCGCGCTGGCCGCACTGCAGGTACAGCCGCCGCTGCGTGTGGGGTATGGTGGATGGCGGCCCCTGGTGGCGCAGTGCATGCAGGCGCTGCGCCGGGCGCTCGACGATCTGCACGGCCAGCGTTTGCTCGGCCTTTGCATGCGCGTTTGCGGCGCCGGGATCAAGGATGAGGCGGCGCATATCCCGCTGGAACGCCCGTGGCGATTGCCCGGTGAACTGGCTGAACGCACGGGTGAAGGCCTGCGGGCTGTCGTAGCCCACCTCCATCGCCACCTGGGTGATGCTCTGCCCGCCTTGCTCCAGCAGCTGCGTGGCCAACGCCAGGCGCACGCGGCGCACCGTGGCGGCCACGGTTTCGCCCGCAATGCTGCTGTAGACGCGGTGAAAGTGGAAAGGGGAAAAGTGGGCAATGGCGGCCAGGTCTTCCAGCCGATGCGCTGCCAGCGGGTGCGCCACGATGTGGGCGATCACGCGGGCCACGCGGTTGCGGTAGTGCTTATCGGCGCTCTGGTCCAGGCTCATGGCCGCAGAGTGTGCCGCAGCTTGCGCGCCGTACTTAGCCGATCTTGCTACTTTGTGGCCTGGTGCCGCGGCAGCGCTGCGCTACTTAGAGCGGCTAACAAAAATCAGCGAAGCGGTTCTGGCTAGGCGCTGCGTCGCAGGCAGTACGAGCAGTACGACAAGACGCGGCAACAACGCCAGAAGAGTTTTGTTAGCTGCTCTTATTGCCCAAACACCAGCGCCTGGTGCGCCCCCACGCCCGCCAGCACCCCTTCGGCCGACGCCAGCGTGGCGTTGTGCCGCATCAGCGTGGCGTCGCCCGCGGCGTACACGCCGGGCACCGTGGTCATCTTGTTGGCATCGGTGCGGATGCACGGGCCCATGGGGCCGTCGTCCATTGCGCAGCCCAGTTGCTCGGCCAGCGGGCTGGCGGGGCGGGTGGTAGCCGCTACATACAGGGCGTCCAGCGGCACCAGGCGCGCGTCGCTGCCGCCATGGGCCTGCAGGCGCACGCCGTGCAGCGCCTGCCCCGGCCCCTCCAACGCGGCAATGCGCGCAGGCTCCACCGCAATGCCCAGCGCCAACAGCCGCGTGTGTTCGCTGTCCTCCAGCGTGGTGTCGCCGTTCAGGAAGAGGGTGGTCGGGCCCCAGTCGGCGATCAGCTGCGCGTGCATGCCCGACTGCGGCGAGTGGTACAGCACGCCCAGCCGCTGGCCCGCAAACTCGTAGCCGTGGCAATACGGGCAGTGCAGCACGCTGGTGCCCCAGCGCTCGCGCAGGCCCACAATGTCGGGCAGGCCATCTTGAACGCCAAAGGCCAGCACCAGCTTGTGAGCCTCCATGTGCGTGCCATCGTCCAGCACCACGGCAAAGCCGCTCTCCGGCGACCCCGCGCTTTGCTGCGCCGTCGCAGACACGGCCGTGCCCTGGCGCAGCGCCACCGTGGGGTAGGCCAGCAGCTTACGCCGCGCCTGCTCGATCATCGCCAGCGGCGGCTCGCCATCCTGCCCGAAGAAGCCGTGCGACGCGGCGGCAAACCGGTTGCGCGGCTGGCCCGCATCCACCACACACACGCGCCGCCGGGCCCGCGCCAGCTGCATTGCGGCCGACAGGCCGGCAAAGCTGCCGCCTATCACGATCACCTCATACGCCTGGGTTGTTGTCATTGCTGCTGTCGCCATGAGAAATCTCCTTGTGACCGTGGCACCCTGCCACCATGCGTTGATGAAACTCGGCCGAGAGCTGCGCCAGCGTCACCTCGCCCAGGCGTGCCAGCAGCACCTCTTCGGCGGCCTGGTAAGCGTCGGTCAGCGCGCGGTTGACCGCCTGCTCGACGATGCAGCCCGGGCTCTCGACCCGGTTGCCCACCGCCAGCAGCGTGGGCGCGCCCAGCGCTTCGTGGATGTCGCGCAGGGTCACTTCAGACAGCGGGCACGACAGCACCCACCCCCCGCCATGCCCCTTGGCCGACGAGACAAAACCCGCATACCGCAGCCCCGCCATCAGGCGGCGGACCACGACCGGATTGGTCTGCATGGCCTGCGCCAGCGACTCGGACGTGGCGGGGCCATCCATCTCTGCCATGTGCAGCAGCGCGTGGAGGACGTTGGAAAGGCGGCTATCTCGTTTCATGCAACATTCAAAGTTGCGTGATGTTAGCATGGGCCCAGAAAGAGCGCTGGCGGGCTCACGGAAAACTACTGAATTGATAGCTGCTAGCGCTTGATGGATAAGCGTAATGTGCCAATTTGGCTTGATTCCTTCGCCCCTGTCGCACACCCCCACCCGTTCGGGTTGAGCCTGTCGAAACCCTGCGCTGACCTGGGAATCCCGTTGGACAAGCTCAACGCAAAAGCGCCGTATCCACCACACGCCACACACCATGACCCATCCCACCGCCTCCCCCTTCACCGACCCCGCCGCCGTCGCCCGCTACGCCGAAGGCCCCCGCCGCAACGTGCCCGGCTACGACAGCCTGCTGCCCATGGTCCGCATCCTGCTGGCCGAGCGCGTGCCCGCCGACGGCCGGGTGCTGGTGGTGGGCGCAGGCGGCGGGCTGGAGCTGGAGGACATGGCGCGGGCGCACCCCGGCTGGCGCTTCGACGGCGTGGACCCCAGCCAGCCCATGCTGGACCTGGCCGCGCAGCGGCTGCAGAGCGCGGGCGTGTCGGGCGACCGCGTGGCGCTGCACCACGGCTATGTGCAGAGCGCACCGGCCGGGCCGTTCGATGGCGCGACGTGTTTGCTGACTTTTCACTTTGTGCCGCGCGAGGAGCGTGCGGCCATGGTGGCCGAGATCCGGCGGCG
This sequence comes from Acidovorax sp. GW821-FHT09A11, assembly GCF_059418365.1. Classification (NCBI taxonomy): domain Bacteria; kingdom Pseudomonadati; phylum Pseudomonadota; class Betaproteobacteria; order Burkholderiales; family Comamonadaceae; genus Acidovorax; species Acidovorax sp. GW821-FHT09A11. Next base: position 169,900 of record NZ_JBWKPS010000002.1, on the reverse strand, counting down.
GTTGAAGCCCGGGGCACCATTCGTCGCGGTGCATCTGAGCGTGGCCGATGGTGATGCTGTTGGTGACGGCGATGACGGGGCAGGGGAGCGCGACCTGTGGCTGTCGCGCTATGCCGCGTTTCAGGTGGCGTCCGGCGTGCCGCCGGAGCATGCGGCCAGGGCGCGAGACAAGATTGCTGCAGAGCTGGCGGTGCTGACGCCAGAGGAGGATGAGGCAATTCTGCGCGAGGCCGGGTTCAGCGATGTGCAGATGTTTTACATGGGGTTTGCGTTCAGGGGTTGGGTGGCGCGCGCGTGATCTGATCAAGTCGCCCCCTGGGGCATTCCGCAGCCCGGCCACGCGCTGCTAGGTAGCAAAAACAGGCTGCAGCGCTACCCCCGGGCTGCGGCCCCGGCAGGATGCAAAGCCTAGCCACGTGTGCGGGTTGCCTTCCCAACACCAGCCCAGCCGTGGGTGCTGGTTGCTCAACCACAGCGCGGGCACGCGCCGGTCCCCGCAGCGCGAGCCCAGCATCATGAAGCAGTGGTTGGGTTGCAGAAACTGTGGCCACTGCAGCAGCAGGCAAATGCCTTCCTCCACAGTGATCGGCGAGCGCTGCTGCGCCGCCAGACGCTTTTGCGCATCGCTGGGCACGGCATTCAAGGTGGCGTTGCCACGGTCCACGCCCAGCAACAGGTACGCCTCGCCCGCGGGCATCGCAATGTCGCGCGTGGGGCAAAAGTCCTCTGGCTGCCTGGGGTGCAGGCGCTCCATGGCCGCCTTGCCGTTGCGGCTGACCAGGGTTAGCAGTTGCCGGGCGGGCAGGGCGGGGGTGTTGATCACGATCACGGCGTCGGCCGTGCCGGCATCAATGTCTGCAGCGCCTGGCGTACCAACGCCCGCATCACCGGGGGCGTGCGGCAGGTGGTCAAGCAGCGGCGCCAGCGCTTGGCGAAAGTCCTCCGCAGGCAGCCCCAGCGTGTGGTGAATGCCCAGCGCCACCAGCCGGTCGATCTGTGCGGACAGCGCGGCGTTCATGGCTGCGCCTTTGCGCCGTACGCCGCGTACAACCGCAAGGGCGCTGCAGCGGCGAAGGCCCCGTTCATGCGCCCCAGCTCTTGCTCCACCACCGCCGCACGCGCGACGGGCAATGCAAACAGCTGCACCGGCTGCGGCAGCCGAAAGCGCGTGTGGTCGTGGTGCAGCACCGTCACCAGCGTGCCCAGCGGCGCCTCGTCGTCCTCTCGCACCACGCAGCTCCAAAACCAGCGCTGCCGCTCGCTGTCGTCCGCCAGGCCCCACTCGCGCGAATCGGCCAGGCCACCCGGCAGGGGCGGGTACACGGCCAGCCCGGCCGCGCGCATTGCCCGCGCCAGCGGGCTGAACAAAAGCCGCAGGTACAGGCCATACGCTCGCTCGCCAGCCCGCGCAAAGGCGTGCTGCAGCCGGGCTTCGTGGGCGTTTTGGGTGGGCTGCCAGGCACAAGCCAGCCACGCGGCCGAGGTTTCGCCCAGCCGCTCAATGGAGCTGGTGTCAATGGAAGGCATGGTCAAGGTCCGCAATCTGACTCCTTTGTGTGTACGATGTACGCATATCATTCACTGAACAGCGTACACTGTCAACAAATGAACAAGAAAACCGGCAGCCCATCCCCCGTATCGTTTCCCGGCCAGGCCGACCCGGAAACCACCCTCAATCTCTTGTGGGGCGCCACCCCCGTCCCCGAGAGCGCGCGGCGCGGCCCCAAACGCAGCCTGTCTGCCACGTTGATCGGAACTGCTGCGCTGGAACTGGCCGACGAAGGTGGCCTGGCCGCGCTCTCGATGCGGGCCCTGGGTGCCCGGTTGGACGTGGCGCCCATGGCGCTGTACCGCTACCTGCCTAACAAAGACGTCCTGCTGGAACTGGTCCTGGAGGCCGCCTACGCGCAACTGCCGGACGACCTGCCCAGCGGCGCAGATTGGCAGGCATGCCTGCGCTCGGTGGCGACCGATGCCTGGAACCTGTACCGCCGCCACCCCTGGATGCTGCAAGTGGCCTTGCAGCGACCGTCTCTGGGCCCCCACGCCATTCGCAAGTACGAGCGGGAACTGCGCGCCATTGAAAGCGCGGGCCTGTCAGACCTGGACATGGACCTCGTCATTGCCGTGGTGTCCGATTACGTGCGCGGCAGCGCCCGCAGCGCCACCGAAGCCACCACCGCCGCAGCGCAAACCGGCCAATCAGACGCCCAGTGGTGGGCCGCCCATGCGGCGCATCTGGAGCGCTTGCTCCAGCCCGAGCTGTTCCCGCTGGCCGTGCGGGTGGGCGCAGCGGCAGGCGCAGCGTACGGCGGCCCTACGGACCCCGCGCGCAGCTTTGGGTTTGGGCTGGATCGATTGATTGATGGGATTGCTCTGCAGGTGGCAAAAGAGCAGGGTGGGGGTGCGGGAAGGCACGGATCGCGTTAGCGCACCCACGCCCCGCCCAGCGGGCTGCGTAAATACACCTTCAACGCACAGGCGCCAGCGCCCACCGGTCCTTCGACGCCTTCACCAGAAAATCAATCACCGCCTTCACCCTGGCCGCATTGCGCCGGCCCGGTGACGACACCGCGTACAGCGTGTGCACGGTGCGTGAGGCAAAAGGTGCCAGCACCTCCACCAACCGGCCTTGCGCCGCATCGGCCGCCGCAAGCGGGCAGGACAGCATGCCGATCCCCGCACCGCCCACCAGCGCGTGGTGCACCAGGGCCGAACTGCTGGCGGCCAGGCGCGAGCGCACGGTCACCTCCAGCGGCTTGCCCTGTGCACTGCGAAACGCCCAGGTCACCGCCAGCCCCTGCGCGGTGTGCGTGACGGTGTGGTGCTGCTGCAGATCGCTGGGGTCGGCGGGCGTGCCGTGCAGGCGCAGATACTCCGGGGCCGCGTACAGGCGCCGCTCGAACCGGCCCAGCTCGCGCGCCACCACCACGTCGCTGTGGCCCACGGTGGTGCGTAGCGCCACGTCGATGCCCTCCGTCACCAGGTCGGCCACGCGATCATCGGCCAGCAGCTCCACCCGCAGCGCCGGGTAACGCGCCTGCAGGTCGGCCAGGTGGGGCAGCACCAGCGCCTCGCAGATCTCCTGGCTGGAGGCCAGGCGCAAGGTGCCCGCCACGCGGCTGCGCTGGTCCGACAGCGATGCCCCGATGTCCTCCAGCTGCGCCAGCAAGGCACGCGCTTCCTGTGCCAGTTCTGCACCCTCGGGCGTGGCCGACAGGCCGTGCGTGGACCGGCGCAGCAAGCGCACGCCGTAGCCGGCTTCCAGCCGGTCCACACCGCGCGCGACCACCGACACCGCCACATCCATCTCGCGCGCCGCCGCAGAAAACGAGCGCAGGTCGAGCGACCGCACCAGCCACCGCAGGTCGGCCGGGTCGGGGAGGAAGGAGCGGGGTTCTTGTTTCATCGTGCGCGCCTTTGCGTGCGGAGCAAAAGCCATTATCGCCACGGGCGGTTTCCGTGGCGGGGCGCAATTTCTACAGTGAAGGCTCCTTATCAACCCAACGCATTCAACAGGAGCCCTCCATGCCCATCCTCAACGTCAAAGTGTCTGCCCAACGCACGCCCGAGCTGTCTGCCCGCATCGCAGAAACCCTGCTGGACCTGACCACCCGCGTGCTCGGCAAGCGGCGCGACCTCACCGCCGTAGTCATCACCTTTGTGGACCCGGCCGACTGGTACGTCGCCGGCCGGTCGCTGGCCGACCTGAAACAGTCGAGCTTCTACTTCGACGTCAAGGTGGTGGACGAGACCAACACCAAGGCCGAAAAGGCGCGCTACATCGCCGAGGCGTTCGCAGCCTTCGAAGGCTTGCTGGGCGCGCTCCACCCCGAAAGCTATGTCTACGTGCAGGACGTGCGCGCCACCGCGTACGGCTTTGGCGGCCGCACGCAGGAACACCGCCACCAGCACCCCGAGCAATAAGCGGTCAAGCAATCAAGCAAGCCATCAACCAATAGCTACCCAGGAGCACCGACATGACGAAGACAACAACGAACAACCACCTTGCCGACGTGATCGTGGCCCACACGCTGGAGCGTGCGGGCCTGGCGGACTGGATTCCTGAAGGCGAGGGCAAGTGGTCCCTGCCCATTCAGTTCTTGCCCGACGATGCCGGCTGGGCAGAGCTGATGCGCCTGTCGCCCGGCACGCGGCTGGGCCTGCACCGGCACACGGGCGAAGTGCACGCCCTGACGCTGGCGGGCGAGCGCCGCCTGAACGATGGCCGCGTGGTGCGGCCGGGCGACTACATCCACGAGCCCGCTGGCAATGTGGACTGGTGGGAGGCGACGGGCTCCGAAGAGCTGCTGGTGCATGTGGTGGTCAAGGGGAGTGTGGAATACCTGGGGCCGCACCATACGGTGCTGCAGCGGATCACCACGGCTGATCGGCGGGCGGATTACCGCCGGTGGTGCGGAGAGGTGGGGGTGGTGCCGCGTGATCTGCGTTAGGCACGTGCGGGAGCTAAGCCGGGCGGGACACTCCATGCAGCGCAGGCACGCTCATGCAACCAGGAATATGAGTGAAAACAGGCTCTAGCGCTTGTTGGCAAAGCGCTGATAGCTATGAAGTAAAGAGCAAACTTCCCGCCGTCGGCGGCGTGCTGTGGGCGCGGGCGGCGGGCTGGGCTTCGGGCATGGCGCGAGACAGGATTGCTGCGGAGCTGGCGGTGCTGACCCTTGAAGGAAGGCAATACCTTCGAGAGGCTGTTTTTGCGGTGTGCGGACGTTTCATACGGCGTTTCTTTTCAGGGTGTGGCAGGCAACACGGCACTGCGCATACGCCTGCAAAGTGCCGTATGTAATTGACAGAAAGCGCTGGACAATTTGCAACCGATTGTTATATTTCTTATATGAAATATCAGACACGTGACGTTTTTACACCAACAAAACCAGCGCGTATCGCCTTCGTGGAGCGAGATTCCGTAAATGATAAATTGGTGAATTCCCTTACCACGCCGGGTAAACAGATCGTGGTATACGGTCATTCTGGTACAGGAAAGACCACATTGTTGGTAAATAAGCTGACGCAGTTGTACGAACGGCATATAACCACGCGCTGCATGAAGGGCTTGAAATTCGAGCAGTTGATTCTTGATGCATTTGATCAGCTTGGGCCTTTCTACACTCAAGAGCGCCAAAGAGTGGTGAAAACGGTTACGGGCGTGGATCTCGGTGCTTCTTATTTGGCTATTCAAGCAAAACTAAGCAATCAGACATCTTCCGATACAAGTCAGAAGGAATCTCGTATTCTTCCTCCTCAACTTACCGCACAAACTTTAGGTCGCTTTCTCGGGGCACAGCAGGCGTGCTGGGTATTGGAAGATTTTCATAAGATTGATGATAGTGAAAAGGTGAAGCTGTCCCAACTTATGAAGGTCTTTATGGATCTGTCAGATGAGTATGCCGACCTCAAAATCATCGCTCTTGGCGCTGTTGACACGGCTAGGCAAGTGGTTGACTACGACAGTGAAATGAGAAACCGTGTCGCTGAGATTCATGTTTCGTTAATGACGAAATCTGAGATATCAGGAATTATCGAAAAAGGCGAGAAGGCCCTAAATGTGCGGTTTAGCTCTGAAATCAAAGGCTTGGTCGCTCGCCACTCCAACGGTCTTGCGTCAGTGTGTCATCACCTTTGTCTTAATATGTGTATAGCTGCTAGGGTAATAGAAACTATCGATGGCGAACCTTTGATTCTCACGCGCGAGCACTGTGAGCATGCCGTTAAGACCTATGTAGATGAAGCTTCGGATAGCATTAAAAGCGCCTTTGATAAGGCCCTTAAACAGCGCCGAAAAACTCAATATGCCAACGCTCAGTTGATTGTTGAAGCCTTAAGCGCACTCAGCGAAAGCGGCGCCGCACGTTCCGATATATATAATCGCATTCGACGGACGGAAGAAAAATACCCCGAGGCAAATCTGAAATATTTATTGCCGAAACTCTGCACACCCGAGTATGGGGGGATTTTGCGTTTCGACTCCAATTCAGGTTTGTATTCGTTTTCGGATCCAATTTACCGCGCTTATGCCTTGGCTCAATATCAGAAAATTCCCCTTGGCGAGGCGTATGATGTTCATAGCAGGTTTGAACAAACTTTGCTTAGGATGATTAAGGATAAGCTTTCGCCTCTTGGAAGCGCTCAGTTTCAAATATCGGTTAGCACCGTATCTAAGGGCTGAAAACGCAGCACGTGGCAAATATGATGCGAAAGGCTTCACAAGTCCTCTAATCTTTGGATAAAAATAGGTCAAAGTTCAGTCTTGCTCGGCCAAAGTAGACCGCATAGCATCCCTGTCAAGCACCCACCCCCATGAGGTGCTGCACTACAAATTGACAGGAGACAAGCCTTGCCATCCACCCGCTGGAGTCATTGCGGCACCGAAGACCTGGACGTCTTGCAGACCATCTTCTGGTCCGCAGGCGCGTCGCGCAATGCGCTCGCGCAGCGCCTGGCCTATTCCAAGAGCAAGGCCAACGCCATGGTCGCGGCGCTGCTGGACGAGGGCCTGCTCGACGAGGTGGGCCTGCAGGAATCCTCTGGCGGCCGGCGGGCCGAAACCCTTCGTTTGAGCGAAACCCTGGGCGTGGTCATCGGCGCCGACCTGGGCGCCACCAGCATGCAAGTGGCAGTGATGCGGCCCGACATGACGGTGCTGGCGCGGCACCGCGAGCCCATCGATGTGCGCCAGGGGCCGGGCGTGATCCTGGCGCGTGTGCGGGGGCTGATGCGCGAGTTGCTGGCGCGCTGCGGCATGCAGGCTTCGCAGGTCATCGCCATCGGCATGGGCGTGCCGGGGCCGGTGGATTTTGAAAGCGGGCAGCTCGTCAACCCGCCGCTGATGCCCGACTGGGACGGCTTCTCCATCCGCGACTACCTGCGCGAGGCGTTTGCCGCGCCGGTGTTTGTGGACAACGACGTGAACCTGATGGCGCTGGGCGAGCTGTGGCGGCTGCAGCGCAATCTGCCCAACTTCCTCGTGATCAAGGTGGGCACGGGCATCGGCTGCGGCATCGTGTGCCACGGGCAGGTGTACCGGGGCGCCAATGGCTCGGCCGGCGACGTGGGCCACATCTGCGTGGACCAGAGCGGGCCGCGCTGCCACTGTGGCAACCAGGGCTGTGTCGAGGCGATGGCCGCAGCGCCCGCCATGGCGCGCATGGCGATGGAGGCCGTGGAGCGTGGCGAGAGCGCGATGCTGGCCGAGCGCCTGCAGGCCACCGGCACGCTGACGACCGAAGACGTGGCCCAGGCCAGCAAAGCGGGTGATGTGGCGGCCAACGCGATCATCCAGCGCGCGGGCAGCCTGGTGGGGCAGATGCTGGCGTCCATCGTGAACTTCTTCAACCCGTCGCATGTGTTCATTGCGGGGCGGGTGACGGACATGGGGCCGCTGTTCCTGGCGTCGGTGCGGCAAAGCGTGTACCACCGGTCGCTGGCGCTCTCTACGCGGCACCTGGAGATTCAGTACGCGCCGCTGGCCGACGATGCGGGCGTGGTGGGCGCGGGCGTGCTGGCCATGCAGCAAAGCCTGGCGCTGTCGCCGCGTGCGTCTTCTTCTGCGACCAAAGCCAATGCCGTGGGGGCCACACGATGAGCGTCGCTGTCGAGTTTCGCAATGTGACCAAGGAGTTCGGCCCGGTGCGCGTGCTGCACGGCGTCGGCTTTGCGCTTCAGCCGGGCCGGGTGTATGGCCTGCTGGGCGAGAACGGCGCGGGCAAGTCCACGCTGATGAAGATTCTGGCGGGGTACGAGAGCCCCACCACCGGCGAGGTGGTGGTGGACGGCGCGGTGCGCGCCCCGGGCGGTGGCTCGCGCGCGGCCGAGGCGCAGGGCATTGTGCTGATCCACCAGGAGTTCAACCTGGCGGACGACCTGACGATTGCGCAGAACATCTTTCTGGGGCACGAGATCAAGCGCGGCCCCTTCCTGGACGACAAGGCGATGCGCGAGAAGACGCGCGCTGCACTGGCACAGGTGGGTTTGCCGCTGGACCCGGACACGCGGGTGAAGAAGCTCATCGTGGCCGAAAAGCAGCTGGTGGAGATTGCCCGCGCGCTGGCCCGCAACGCGCGCCTGCTCATCATGGACGAGCCCACCGCCACGCTGACCCCGGGCGAGACGGAGCGCCTGTTTGCGCTGATGGCCGGGCTGAAGGCTGCGGGCGTGACCATCATCTACATATCGCACAAGCTCGACGAGGTGGAGCGCACCACCGACGAGGTGGTGGTGATGCGCGACGGCTTGCTGGTGGCGCGCGAGGCCACGGCCAGCGTGACGCGGCGGCAGATGGCCAACCTGATGGTGGGCCGCGAGCTGGCGGATTTGTTCCCGCCCAAGCTGCCCGCGCCTGCGGGTGGAGAGCCCGCCATCAAGGTGCGCGGCCTCTCGGTGCCGGGCTGGGCCGAGGACGTGAGCTTTGACGTGCGGCGCGGCGAGATTCTGGGCTTTGCCGGGCTGGTGGGCGCTGGCCGCACCGAGCTGTTCGAAGGCCTGCTGGGCCTGCGCCCGCGCTCGGCCGGCACGGTGGAGCTGGCGGGCAAGCCGGTGAATTTGAAAAGCCCGCGCGATGCGGCGCGCCACGGCCTCACTTACCTGAGCGAAGACCGCAAGGGCAAGGGCCTGCACGTGCACTTCAGCCTGCGGCCCAACCTGACGCTGATGGCGCTGGAGCGCTACGCCAAGCCCTGGCTCGACCCGGCGGCCGAGCAGGCTGCGCTGCGCGATGCGGTGCAGGAGTTCGGCATCCGCACCGGGTCGCTGGAGGTGCGCGCGTCCTCGCTGTCGGGCGGCAACCAGCAAAAGCTGGCGCTGGCCAAGGTGCTGCACCCCGGGCCCAGCGTGGTGGTGCTGGACGAGCCCACGCGCGGCGTGGACGTGGGCGCCAAGCGCGAGATCTATCACCTGGTGCAGCGCCTGGCGGAGCAGGGGCTGGCGGTGGTGGTGATTTCTTCCGAACTGATGGAGCTGATCGGCCTGTGCCACCGCGTGGCGGTGATGCGCGCCGGGCGGCTGCAGACCACGCTGCAAGAACCACATTTGACCGAAGAGGAGTTGATCGCACATGCCACAGGTACCCGCTGAAAACGCATCCACCGCAGCGGGCCGCCACGGCGGCGCCACGGCCTGGTGGGGCAAGCTGCACGGGCTGGGCCCGGTCATCGGGCTGGTGCTGCTGTGCATTGCCGGCACGCTGCTCAACAGCAACTTCGCCACCTACGACAACGTGATGAACGTGCTCACGCGCACGGCCTTCATCGGCATCATCGCGGTGGGCATGTGTTTTGTGATCATCTCGGGCGGCATCGACCTGTCGGTGGGGTCGATGGCGGCGCTGATCGCAGGCTCGGTCATCCTGTTCATGAACGCGATGGCGCCCGTGCTGGGCTCGCCGATGGCGGCCGTGGTAGTGGGCATGCTGCTGGCGGTGGTGCTGGGCGCGGTGTTCGGGCTGGTGCATGGTTTGCTCATCACCAAAGGGCGCATCGAGCCCTTCATCGTGACGCTGGGCACGCTGGGCATCTTCCGTGCGTATCTCACGTACTTCTCCAACGGCGGGGCCATCACGCTGGAGAACGATCTTTCGGACATCTACAGCCCGGTGTATTACGCCAACCTGCTGGGCGTGCCCATCCCCGTGTGGATCTTCCTGCTGGTGGCTGTCATCGGCGGCGTGATTCTCAACCGCACGGCCTATGGCCGCTATGTGCAGGCCATCGGCTCCAACGAGCAGGTCGCGCAGTACGCGGCGGTGGACGTGCACAAGATCAAGATCCTGACGTACATGCTGCTCGGGGTGTGCGTAGGCATCGCCACCTTGCTCTACGTACCGCGCCTGGGCTCGGCATCGCCCACCACGGGGCTGCTGTGGGAGCTGGAGGCTATCGCCGCGGTGATCGTGGGCGGCACGGTGCTCAAGGGCGGGGCGGGCAGCATCACCGGCACGGTGGTGGGCGCCATCCTGCTCTCGGTCATCAGCAACATCCTCAACCTCACAAGCATCATCAGCGTGTACCTGAATGCGGCGGTGCAGGGCTTCGTGATCATTGCCGTCGCATTCATGCAGCGTGGCAAAAGGTGACGGAGTGGCCGGAACAACTCTTCTGGCGTTGTTGCTGCGTCTTGTCGTACTCGCCGTACAGCCTGCGACACAGCGCCTAGCCAGGACCGCTTCGCTGAGTTTTCCAGCCACTCTTGACGTGAATTTATTTTTCGAGGTGTTCCCCAGTCGGCCAGGCTTTCATGGCCATTTTTCAGCAAAGCAATAGCAACAGGAGACAACGCATCATGAACAGCAAGACAACTTCTTCCTTCACCCGCCGCCTGGCCCTCTCGGCCGTGGGTGCCGCAGCAGCGCTGGCGCTCGCCGGCCCCGCCATGGCCCAGGCCAACAAGACGGTGGTGGGCGTGGCCATTCCGTCGGCCACGCACGGCTTCACCGGCGGCATCGTGTACTGGGCCAACCAGGCCAAGAAGGACCTGGAGAAGGCCCACCCCGGCCTGCAGGTCATCGTGAAGACCGCAGGCGGCGCGCCCGAGCAGGCCAACCAGCTGCAGGACTTGGTGACGGTGAACAAGATCAACGCTCTGGTCATCTTCCCGTTCGAATCGGCGGCGCTGACCAAGCCCGTGGCCCAGGTCAAGGCCAAGGGTGTGTACGTGACGGTGGTGGACCGCGGACTGACCGACACCAGCGCGCAAGATGCGTATGTGGCGGGTGACAACACGGCCTTCGGCAAGATCCCGGCCGAGTACATCGCCAAGGCGCTGGGTGGCAAGGGCAACGTGGTGGCCATGCGCGGCATTGCGACCACGCTGGACAACGAGCGCATGGACGCGTTCAACGCGGTGCTCAAGAACCACCCCGACATCAAGCTGCTGGACGCCAAGTACGCCAACTGGAACCGCGACGATGCCTTCAAGGTGATGCAGGACTACCTGACGCGCTTTCCGCAGATCGATGCCGTGTGGGCGGCCGACGACGACATGGCCGTGGGCGTGCTCAAGGCCATCGAGCAGGCCAAGCGCAAGGACATCAAGCTGGTGTTCGGCGGCGCGGGTGCCAAGGGCATGATCAAGACGCTGGCCGATGGCAGCAACCCGCTGATCCAGGCGAATGTGTCGTACAGCCCCAAGTTCATTTACGACTCGATCAAGCTGACGGCCGAGGCGCGCATCAAGGGCGAGAAGCTGCCTGCGACGACGATCATCCCGTCGGTGCTGATCACCAAAGAGAACGCGAAGAGTTTCTACTTCCCAGACTCGCCATTCTGATGGTGTTTTTGAGTCAAATAAGCCTCTAGCGCTTATCCATCAAGCGCAAGCAGCTATTGAAAATATAGCTGCTTGCCGCTTCGCACCTGCAACCCCACGCCCCTTGGGAGCCGCCATGCCAAGACCCGTCACCCTTTTTACCGGCCAATGGGCCGACTTGCCGCTGGCAGAACTCGCGCCGCTGGCACGCAGCATGGGCTACGACGGCCTGGAGCTGGCCTGCTGGGGCGACCATTTCAACGTGCAGGAGGCGCTGTCGTCGCCCCAGTACGTCAAAGACAAACACGCACTGCTGGCCCAGCACGGCCTGCAGTGTTTTGCCATCGGCAACCACCTGGTGGGCCAGGCCGTGTGCGACCTGATCGACGAGCGCCACCAGTCCATCCTGCCGCCGCATGTGTGGGGCGACGGCGAGCCCGAGGGCGTGCGCCAGCGCGCCGCCGCCGAGCTGGCCGACACGGCGCGCGCCGCCGCCAGGTTTGGCGTGAAGACAGTCACGGGCTTCACGGGCTCGTCGGTGTGGCATTCGATCTATGCGTTTCCGCCCACCACGCAGGCGTATTGGGACAAGGGCTTTGCCGACTTCGCCCAGCGCTTCGGCCCCATCCTCGATGTGTTCGAAGAGCACGACATCAACTTCGCGCTGGAGGTGCACCCCACCGAGATCGCGTTCGACATCGCCTCGGCCGGGCGCGCGATTGCGGCGGTGGACGGCAACAAGCGCTTTGGCTTCAACTACGACCCCAGCCACCTGGCCTACCAGGGCGTGGACTACATCAAGTTCATCCGCCAATTTGCCGACCGCATCTACAACGCCCACATGAAGGACGTGTGGTGGGGCAAGGGCGACGGCACGGTGGGTACGTTCGGCGGGCACACCAGCTTTGGCGATGCCCGGCGCCACTGGGACTTTCGCAGCGTGGGGCGCGGGATGATCGATTTCGAATCCATCATCGTCGCGCTCAACGACATCGGCTACCAGGGCCCGCTCTCGGTCGAGTGGGAAGACAGCCGCATGGACCGCGTGCACGGCGCCACCGAGAGCGCGGCGTTCTGCAAGCGGCTCGACTTCAAGCCCGCGGCGGGCGCATTCGATGCCGTCTTTGCACGGGACAAGCAGGCCTAGCCGCGCTCCTCAAACCGACAACAACACACAGCGAGCAAAGGCTTTTCGTATGTCCAGTGAAAGAAAGCTCCGCTGCGCCATGGTGGGCGGTGGCTACGGCGCCTTCATCGGTGCGGTGCACCGCAAGGCCATGGCGCTCGACGGCCAGTTCGAGCTGGTGGCGGGCGCTCTGTCATCCTCACCCGAGCGGGCCCGCGCATCCGGCGCCGAGCTGGGCCTGGCGGACGACCGCAACCACGGCAGCTGGCAGGACCTGCTGGCCGACGAGCTGCGCCGCAGCCCGGGCGACCGCATCGACCTGGTGAGCATCGTCACCCCCAACCATGTGCACCACCCGGTGGCCCTGGCCTTTGTGCAGGCGGGCTTTCATGTGGTGTGCGACAAGCCGCTGGTGCACACCAGCGCGCAGGCCGATGAGCTGGTGGCGGCTGTGAAGAAGGCCGGCACCGTGTTCGGCGTGACCTACAACTACACCGGCTACCCCATGGTGCGCGAGGCGCGCCACCTGGTGCAGAGCGGCGCCCTGGGCACGCTGCGCAAGGTCACCGTGGAATACAACCAGGGCTGGCTGGCCACGGCGGTGGAGCAGGGCAGCGGCAACAAGCAGGCCGACTGGCGGCTGGACCCCGCGCGCAGCGGCGCCGTGGGCACCATGGGCGACATCGGATCGCACGCCGAGAACCTGGCCGCCACCGTCACCGGCCAGCGGCCGGAGGCGCTGTGCGCCGACCTCACCACCTTCGGCGCCGGCCGCCGGCTGGACGACGATGCACAGCTGCTGCTGCGCTATGCGGGCGGCGCACGCGGCGTGATCGTCGCGTCGCAGGTGGCGGCGGGGCTGGAGAACGATGTGCGCCTGCAGGTGTCCGGCACGCTGGGCACGCTGGTGTGGCGGCAGGAGGACCCGAACCACCTGGTGCATTCGCCGGTGGACGGGCCGCGCCGCATCCTCACGCGCGGCTCGCCCTGGCTGAGCGAATCGGCGCTGCGCGCGGGGCGCATTCCGGCCGGGCACCCGGAGGCTTTCATCGAAGCGTTTGCCAACGTCTACCTGGGCGTGGCGGCCGACATCCGCGCCCGGGCGTCGGGCAGAACCGCCAGCGCGCTGGAGGCCGATTACCCGCGCGTGGAAGACGGGGCCGAAGGCGTGCGCTTCATCGAGAAGGTGGTGGAGTCCGCCGCGAGCGAGCGCAAGTGGACGGCGCTGGCTGGGTAGGCGGGCGGGCAGGCGGGCCGGTGGAGGGGGATGGCACAGGGCAGAATCACCCGATGACCTCCGAGAAAGACAAGATGATCTCCGGCGCGCCGTACATGGCCGCCGACCCGCAGCTGGTGGCCGACCGCCTGCGCGCCCGCCAGTTGTGCCACGCCATCCACCACGCGCCTGCGGCGGATGCTGCCGCGCTGCAAGCCCTGCAGGCGCAGCTGCTGCCGGGCCAGCCCGGCAGCGTGCAGATCACGCCACCGTTTCACTGCGACTACGGCTACAACATTTTTCTGGGTGAAGGCGTGTACTTCAACTTCAACTGCGTGGTGCTCGACGGCGCGCCGGTGCGCATCGGGGCCCGCACGCTGTGCGCGCCGGGCGTGCAGATCTACACCGCATCGCACCCCTTGTCGCCCGAAGAGCGCGCGACCGGCGTCGAGCTGTGCCTGCCCGTGACCATCGGCGAGGACGTGTGGATTGGCGGCGGCGCCATCATCTGCCCCGGCGTGACGATTGGCGATGGTGCGGTGATCGGCGCGGGCAGCGTGGTCACGCGCGACGTGCCGGCGCGGGTGCTGGCGGCGGGCAACCCGTGCCGGGTGGTGCGGCCGCTCGACCCGCTGGTGGCCTGAGGCGACCCGGCGAACCCGAGCGGTCGCCCGCACGGCGGCTTACTGGGCGTTGGCCAGCTGGAACCGCTGGTCGAAGTTCATCTTGCCCAGCACGCGCAGCGCGGCGGTGCGCGTGGCGGCATCGACCTTGCTGATGTCCAGGCTGTAGCGCCTGGCGGTGGACACCACGTCCACGCACTTGTGCCCCCATTGCACGGCCACCAGCAGGGTGGCGCGCTGGCCCGCCTCCACGCCGCCCACGGAGACGCCGCGCTGTTCGGGCCGCAGCATGAATTCCAGGTGGGGCGTGCGCGTGAGCGTGAGGCGACTGGCTCCCACGGGGCCCAGCGCGAACGAGACGACCCAGTCGTCTTCATCTTCCACGGTCAGGAACGGGACATGCTGGGGTGCTGCCATGGTGGGCGTCGGGTGGGGTGGAAAAGGCCTCGCGGGGCCAGGCTGGTAGCGCTGCCCCGGTTGCGGACGGCCGCCAGTATGCCGTTGCAAGAGCTGTGCCGAGGGCGGGAGAACCCGAGGTTGGGCCTTTCCAACGCGGCGGCGGCATGTCAGTTTGCTGCAAGCAAGGGCATGCGCCGCAGGGCGGGTGCCCTGGAGGCCAGGGAACCCGGTGAAAAGGGGTATTTGGGTAAAACTGGCTCCAAGCGATTGATGTGTAAGCGCTGGCAGCTACTGTTTTGATAGCTTCGTGGGAGCGGACGGCTCTCGTGCCATCGCCGAGGCCAGGGCGCCCACGGTGGCCAGGGCGGCTTCAAAGCGGCTTTGCGCGGGGTGCCCGTAGTTGATGCGCACACAGTTCGCAAAGCGCCGGTCCGCCGAAAAGATCTGTCCTGGTGCCAGGCTGATGCCCTGCTGCAGTGCCTGGCGGTGCAGTTGCAGGGCATCGATCTGCGGGGGCAGCTCCACCCACAGGAAGTACCCGCCCTCGGGCTGCGCGACCCGCGTACCCGGTGGGAAATGCCGGGCCACCGCCGCCAGCGCCGTCGCCTGCTGCTGCGCCAGGCTGCGGCGCAGCTGGCGCAGGTGCCGGTCGTAGCCGCCCTGGGCCAGGTACTCGGACAACGCCTGCTGCGACGGCGTGGCGGCCGAGAGCGTGGTCATGAGCTTGAGGCGCTGCACCGCCGTGGCAAAGCGGCCCGCCGCCACCCAGCCCACGCGGTAGCCGGGTGCCAGGCTTTTGCTGAACGAGCTGCAGTGCATCACCAGGCCTTCGCCGTCAAAGGCCTTGGCCGGGGGCGGGCGGTGGGGGGCGAAGTGCAGTTCGCCATACACGTCGTCCTCGATCAGCGGGATCTGGTGGCGCGCGAGCAGGGCCACGAGTTCGCGCTTCTTGTCCTCGGGCATCAGGCTGCCCAGCGGGTTCTGGAAGCTGGGCATCAGCCAGCAGGCCTTGACGGGCTGGTGAGGGGGCTGGCGCGCCAGGGCTTCGGCCAGCGCGGTCAGGTCGATGCCGTCGCGCGGGTGGGTGGCCACCTCCAGCGCCTGCAGGTTCAGACGCTCCAGCGCCTGCAGCGCGGCGTAGAAGGTGGGCGATTCGACCACCACGACGTCGCCGGGGCGGGTGACGGCCTCCAGGCAGAGGTTGAGCGCCTCCATCGCGCCGTTGGTGATGATGATCTCCTGCGCGTCCACGGCCATGCCGTGCAGGCCGTAGCGCAGCGCGATCTGCTGGCGCAGGCGCTCGTCGCCGGGCGGCAGGCTTTGCACGATGCTCCAGGGGTCGAGCTTGCGCATGCCGCTGCCCAGGCAGCGCGCCAGGCGCTCCAGCGGAAACAGCTCCAGCCCCGGAAAGGCCGAGCCCAGGGGCACCAGGTCGCGGTCGCGCGCCAGGCCCAGCACCTCGAACACCAGGTCGCTGATGGCCACGCCGGTGGAGGTGTGCGCCGGCTGCGAGGGCAGGGGCTCGGCGGGCCGGGACTCGGCGGCCGGCAGCCGGGCGCTCACGTAGTAGCCCGAGCGCGGGCGCGCATGGATCAGGCCCTGGGCCTCCAGCAGGTAGTACGCCTCGAACACGGTGGACGGGCTGATGCCGCGCGTGCGGCTGGCCTCGCGCACCGAGGGCACGCGGTCGCCTGGGCGCAGCGCGCCGCTGTGGATGAGCTGGGCAATGGCGTCGGCGTGGCGTTCGTAGCGTTTCATGGGGGGCTGGGGTTGATCCAGGGCAAACTGATCTGTATTTTTAACTAGAAACTGAATCTGTACTGTTTTTGGGGCGGGGCGTAGAGTGGCGGCATGTGCTGGTGTCCGTCGCGATGTGTGCGGGCCGGCCGCTTCCCTACTGATAAAACCCCATGATCGATTGCCTGCGCAGCCTGCTGCGCCCTGTTTCCCGCCTGGCCGGCGCCTCTGCCGCGATGGCGCTGGCGTGGAGTGCTGGCGCCTGGGCCCAGCCCGTGCCTCGTCCTGCGGCGGCTGCGGCGGCCCCGGCCGCCACGGTGTCCGCGTCGTCGATGTCCTCGCGCGTGCTGGCCTGCACGGCCTGCCACGGCAAGGAAGGCCGTGCCACGCCCGACGGCTACTTTCCGCGCATCGCCGGCAAGCCGGCGGGCTACCTGGCCAACCAGCTGCTCAACTTCCGCGACGGGCGGCGCAGCTATCCGCAGATGACCTACCTCATCGAGCACCTGACGGACGACTACCTGCGTGAAATGGCCGAGCACTTTGCCGCGCAAGATGTGCCGTACCCGCCGCCGCCCGCACCCCAGGCGCCGGCCGCCGCGCTGGAGCAGGGGCGCCAACTGGTGCAGCAGGGCGATGCCGCGCGCCGCATTCCGGCCTGCGTGTCGTGCCACGGCAACGCCATGACGGGCATGGCGCCGTCCATCCCGGGCCTGCTGGGCCTGCCGCGCGACTACCTCAACAGCCAGCTGGGCGCCTGGAAGACCGGCCAGCGCCGCGCGCATGCGCCCGACTGCATGGCCGACATCGCCCGCCAGCTCACGCCCGACGATGTGAGCGCCGTGTCCGCCTGGCTGGCCGCCCAGCCCGTGGCAGGGGGCGGCAAACCCGCCCGCACGCTGCCCGCCCCCATGCCCGCCCGCTGCGGCGGCGTGGCCGAGGTGCCCGTGGCGGCCGCTTCCGGCGCGGCGCGCTGAGAGGGATGTCATCCATGAAACGCATCCTCTGGACGATTTCTTCCGTGCTGGCCGCCCTGGGCATCACGGCCGCGGCACTGGTCACCCTGAACCTGCGCGGCGAAGAGCCGCTGCCCGGCGCCGAGACGCTGCAGGGCACGCCCGCGCTGGTGGCGCGCGGCGAGTACCTGGCCCGTGTCGGCAACTGCATGGCCTGCCACACCACCCAGGGCGGCGCGCCGTTCGCGGGCGGGCGCGGCATCGAGACGCCGTTCGGCGTGGTGCACAGCTCCAACCTCACGCCCGACAAGGCGCAGGGCATCGGCAGCTGGACCTCGGCCGAGTTCTGGCGCGCCATGCACCATGGCCGCAGCAAGGACGGGCGCCTGCTGTACCCCGCCTTCCCGTACCCCAACTACACCCAGGTCACGCGCGAGGATTCCGATGCCATCTTTGCCTATCTGCAAAGCGTGCCCGCCGCCGCCGAAGCCAACCGGGCGCATGCGCTGCGTTTCCCGTACAACACGCAGGCGGCGCTGGGCGTGTGGCGCGCGCTGTTTTTCACCCCGGGCACACCCCGGCCCGAGCCCGCACAGACGGCCGAGTACAACCGGGGCGCCTACCTGGTCAACGGCCTGGGCCATTGCACCGCCTGCCACACGCCACGCAACGCGCTGGGCGCCACCACGGATGCCAAGGCCTTCACCGGCGGGCTGATTCCCGTGCAGAACTGGTATGCCCCCGCGCTCAACGCGGCGGCCGAGGCGGGCGTCAAGGAATGGCCCGCCGAGGACGTGGTGGCCTTGCTCCAAACCGGGGTGGCCCCGCACGGCTCGGTGCTGGGCCCCATGGCCGAGGTGGTGTTCCGCAGCACGCAGTACCTGACCGATGCCGACGCGCGCGCCATGGCGGTATACCTGCAGGCCTTGCCGCAGCAGGGCGGCCCCGCGCCCGCAACGCCGCCCGCCCCGCCCTCCGCGGCCATGGCCCGGGGCGCGAAGGTGTATGAGCAGCAGTGCGCGAAATGCCATGGCGACGCGGGGCAGGGCGAGCCTGGGGCGTTCCCCGCGCTGGCCGGCAACCGCGCGGTCACGCTGGCCGATCCCACCAACCTGGTGCGCGTGGTGCTGCAGGGCGGCTACCTGCCCGCCACCGCCGGCAACCCGCGTCCGCACGGCATGCCCCCGTTCCAGCAGGCCCTGTCGGACGAGGAAGTGGCGGCGGTCGCCACCTTCGTGCGCAACAGCTGGGGCAACCAGGCGCCCGGTGTGGGTACCATCGAGGTCTACCGTGCCCGCGAGCGGCGCGGCATGTAGACCCAGACCCGGCCCCCGGGAGGGCCTCTGCGCACGGCCGCAGGGGGTCCCCGGCCGGAATGACCCAGGAGTTACGCTGATGGAAAGTCCGGCCGTGTTGCCCGATCCCGCCTCAGGGGCGCCCCCGCAGGCCGCCGCTGGCGGTTGGTGGGCTGTATGCCTGTGCGCGGGCTGGTGCGGCACCTGCCGCGACTACCGCCCCCTGTTCGACGAACTGGCCCGGGCGAACCCCGGGGTGCGGTTCGAATGGGTGGACATCGAGGACGAGTCCGAGATCGCGGGGGACCTGGATGTGGAGACTTTTCCCACACTGCTGATCGGCCGCGGCACCAGCGCGCTTTTTCTGGGGCCGCTGCTACCGCAGGCGCCAGTGCTGGCCCGGTTGCTGGGCAGCCTGCAGGCGGGCGCGCGCAATGCCTCGGCGGCCGGGGCCGAGGCGCAGGGCGTGTTCGAGCGCGTGCGCGCGGCGCGCGGCGCCCAGGACGACTAGGACGACGAGGACAAATCGGCTGGGCAGGCGGGGCGCAGCAGCGCACCTTTCTGCCGGAAACGCCGCTGGCCGCGCAGGCGCCGGATTTTTGTGCCGGCGGGGCCCCTGCCGGCGGGTTCAGAAGGCAGTTTGACCACAGTCCATCTTTGCAAATCAAGGCGTTACACGCTACAATATGAATCTCACGACCAAACGGGCGGGTACCAACCGCCCGTTTTTTTTGGTCGAATGCTTTTGGAGCTCGAAGCTGTCGGGGAAGGTCTCCGGGGGTTATCGGGTTTTTTGTTTTGGACTTACGCAAACAAGGGCGCACAGGAAGTGCTCCCACCATGGGGTCGGCGACTCGCCGGATCCCGATTTGCGTCAGTCGTGTTGTTTTCCGGGATTGAACTGAACACGTGGCATTACAGCAAGTCGTTGAACAAATTGTGACGGGCCTGGGATATGACCTGGTGGAGATCGAACGCTCTGCCGGTGGTCTGCTGCGCATCACCATTGACTTGCCCTGGGTGCAGCCGCCCGCCGACGCGCCGGTCCCGGCGCTGGATCAGTTTGTCACCGTCGAAGACTGCGAAAAGGTCACGCGCCAGCTGCAATTTGCGCTGGAGGTCGATGGCGTCGAGTACAAGCGCCTGGAAGTGTCTTCCCCCGGTATCGACCGCCCCTTGCGCCACGAGCAGGACTTCGTGCGCTTCGAGGGCTCGGTCATCGACATCACCCTGAAGGCGCCCATCGGCGCCGCAGCGGCGGGGCAGGTCAATGCCACCCGCAAGAAATTTCGCGGCACGCTGGAGCGGGCCGAAGCTGGAGGCTGGCAGATCGTCTGGAGCGACGAGCCGCCGGTCAAGCCGGGCCAGAAGGTGAGCAAGAAACGCGTTCCGGCGCCGCTGCAGGCGCTGGGTTTTACCCTGGATGAGGTGCGGGACGTCCGTCTGGCGCCCATCGTGGATTTCAAGGGGCGTGGAGGCAAGGCCGGGCCGGCGTCCGCCTGAGTGGCTGAATGAATTGGGGTGGGTGGCCGCAGCGCGCGGACCCTGCCCTCGGGTGATTGAAACAGGAGAGTCGTCGCATGAATCGCGAATTGTTGATGTTGGTTGAGGCCATTTCGCGCGAAAAGAACGTTGAGCGTGATGTGGTCTTGGGCGCCGTGGAGTCGGCCTTGGCCCAGGCTACCAAGAAGCTGTACCAGGGCGAGGTGGACATTCGCGTGTCCGTCGATCGCGACAGCGGCAACTATGAGACTTTCCGCCGCTGGCTGGTCGTGCCCGATGACGCGGGCCTGCAGAATCCCGAAGCCGAAGAGCTGCTGATGGATGCGAAGGACCGCATTCCCGACATCGAAGTCGGCGAGTACATCGAAGAGGGTGTCGAGTCCGTGCCGATCGGCCGCATCGGCGCCATGGCCGCCAAGCAGGTCATCCTGCAGAAGATCCGTGACGCCGAGCGCGAAATGCTGCTCAACGACTTCATGTCGCGCGGCGAGCGCATCTTCACCGGCACCGTCAAGCGCATGGACAAGGGCGACATCATTGTCGAGTCCGGCCGTGTGGAAGGCCGCCTGCGCCGCAGCGAGATGATCCCCAAGGAAAACCTGCGCAGCGGCGACCGCGTGCGGGCCATGATCATGGAAGTGGACCTGACCCTGCGCGGCGCGCCCATCATCCTGTCGCGCTCGGCCCCCGAGTTCATGATCGAGCTCTTCCGTCAGGAAGTGCCCGAGATCGAGCAGGGCCTGCTGGAGATCAAGTCCTGCGCCCGCGACCCCGGCTCGCGTGCCAAGATCGCCGTGCTGTCGCACGACAAGCGCGTGGACCCCATCGGCACCTGCGTCGGCGTGCGCGGCACCCGTGTGAACGCGGTGACCAACGAACTCGCCGGCGAGCGCGTGGACATCGTGCTGTGGTCCGAAGACCCCGCCCAGTTCGTGATCGGCGCGCTGGCACCGGCCAACGTGTCCTCCATCGTGGTCGATGAGGAAAAGCACGCCATGGACGTCGTGGTGGACGAGGAAAACCTCGCCATCGCCATCGGCCGCGGCGGCCAGAACGTGCGCCTGGCGTCCGATCTGACCGGCTGGAAGATCAACATCATGGACGCCGCCGAAAGCGCGCAGAAGCAGGCCAACGAGACCGACACGGCCCGCAAGCTGTTCATGGAAAAGCTGGATGTGGACGAGGAAATCGCCGACATCCTGATCTCCGAAGGCTTCAACAGCCTCGAAGAAGTGGCCTATGTGCCGCTGCAGGAAATGCTGGAGATCGAAAGCTTCGACGAAGACACCGTCAACGAGCTGCGCGCCCGCGCCAAGGATGCGCTGCTCACGATGGAAATCGCCCGCGAGGAAAGCGTGGAAGAGGTCTCCCAGGACCTGCGCGACCTCGAAGGCCTCACCCCCGAGCTGATTGCCAAGTTGGCTGAAGGCGGTGTGCATACACGTGACGACCTGGCCGATCTGGCCATTGATGAACTGACCGACCTGACCGGACAGTCTGAAGAAGAAGCCAAAGCCTTGATCATGAAGGCGCGCGAACACTGGTTCGCGGGGCAAGAGTAAAGGTCAGGGAGGCACGAACCACATATGTCCAGTAATACTGTCGCCGAGTTTGCAACCGAACTCAAAAAATCGCCTGAAACCCTGCTCGACCAGCTCAAGGCTGCGGGCGTGGGCAAGGCTGCCCCCTCCGACGCGTTGACCGAGTCGGACAAGCAAAAGCTGCTTGCCTATCTGCAGGCCAGCCATGGCACGGCTTCGGCCGACCGCAAGAAGATCACGCTGGTGAAGAAGTCCACCAGCGAGATCAAGCAGGCCGATGCCACGGGCAAGGCCCGCACGATCCAGGTGGAAGTGCGCAAGAAGCGCACGTTCATCCAGCGCGATGAAGGTGCCGAGGCGTCTGCAGAAACCCATGCGCCCGTGGCGGCGCAGGAGGCTGCTGTTTCCAGCGAGGATCTCGAGCTGTCCCGCCGCGAGGAAGAAGCGCGCCGCCAGGCCGAGCTGATCCGCCGCCAGGAGGCGGAGCTGGCCGAGAAGCGCGCTGAACGCGAAGCCCGTGAAAAGCGCGAACGCGAAGCCGAGGAGCGTGCTGCCGCCTACGCTGCGCAGGAAGCCGAAAAGAAGGCCCAGGCCTCTGCCGTCAAGCAGGAAGCGACCCGCGAGCAGGCCGCTGAAACCGCTGCGCGCAGCGCCGCCCAGGCCGAAGCGCGCGAAAAGGCTGCTGCCGAGTCCAAGGCCCGCTCCGACGAGGAAGCCGCGCGTGCGGCCGATCTGGATGCCCGCCGCCGCAAGGCCGAAGCCGAGGCCGCGGCCATTCGCTCCATGATGGCCACGCCCAAGAAGGCGGTCATGGTGGCCAAGAAGCCCGAGGAACCCAAGCCCGTGGCCAAGCCCGCCGCGGTGGGCGATGCCAAGAAGGGCACGCTGCACAAGCCGGCCGTGGGCACGGGTGTGGCGCGTGCGGGGGCTCCGGCCGCCGCCGGCGCAGGCGCGCCCGGCGCCGGCAAGGAAGTGAAGTCGGCCAAGCTGTCCTCCAGCTGGGCCAATGACACCGCCAAGAAGAAGGAAATCAAGACCCGCGGCGACAGCAGCGGCGGTGTCGGCCGCAACAACTGGCGTGGTGGCCCGCGTGGCCGCCGTGGTGACAACCGCGACCATCGCGACGACCACCAGCAGTCCGCACCGGTCGAGGCGCGCATCATTGAAGTGCATGTGCCCGAGACCATCACGGTGGCAGAGCTGGCCCACAAGATGTCGATCAAGGCGTCCGAAGTGATCAAGGCGCTGATGAAGATGGGCCAGATGGTCACCATCAACCAGCCGCTGGACCAGGACACCGCCATGATCGTGGTGGAAGAGCTGGGCCACAAGGCGGTGGTGGCGGCGCTGGACGATCCGGAAGCCTTCACCGACGACGATTCGACGCAGCAGAACGCAGAGTTGTTGCCGCGCGCCCCGGTCGTGACCGTCATGGGCCACGTCGACCACGGCAAGACCTCGCTGCTGGACTACATCCGCCGCGCCAAGGTCGCTGCGGGCGAAGCCGGCGGCATCACGCAGCACATTGGTGCCTACCACGTGGAAACACCGCGCGGCATGGTGTCGTTCCTCGACACCCCGGGTCACGAGGCCTTCACGGCCATGCGTGCCCGCGGTGCCCAGGCCACGGACATCGTGATCCTGGTGGTGGCGGCCGATGACGGCGTCATGCCCCAGACCAAGGAAGCCATCAAGCACGCCAAGGCGGCGGGTGTTCCTATCGTGGTGGCCATCACCAAGGCCGACAAGCCCGATGCCAACCCCGACCGTGTCAAACAGGAGCTGGTGGTCGAAGAGGTGGTGCCTGAAGAGTACGGTGGCGATTCGCCGTTCGTGCCTGTGTCTTCCAAGACCGGCATGGGCATCGACACGCTGCTCGAGCAGGTGCTGCTGCAGGCCGAAGTGCTGGAACTCAAGGCACCGGTGGATTCGCTGGCCAAGGGCCTCGTGATCGAAGCGCAGCTCGACAAGGGCCGCGGCCCCGTGGCGACCGTGCTGGTGCAGTCCGGCACCCTCAAGGTGGGCGACATCGTGCTGGCAGGCCAGACCTATGGCCGCGTGCGCGCCATGCTGGACGAAAACGGCAAGGTGGCCAAGACGGCGGGACCGTCGATCCCGGTGGAAATCCAGGGCCTGACGGAAGTGCCGCAGGCCGGCGACGAATTCATGGTGCTCACGGACGAACGCCGTGCCCGCGAAATCGCCACCTACCGTGCCGGCAAGTTCCGCAACACCAAGCTGGCCAAGCAGCAGGCTGCGAAGCTGGAGAACATGTTCGCCGACATGACGGCAGGCGAAGTGAAGATGCTGCCCATCATCGTCAAGGCCGATGTGCAGGGTTCGCAGGAAGCGCTGGCGCAGTCGCTGCTCAAGCTGTCGACCGACGAAGTCAAGGTGCAACTGGTGTACGCCGCCGTGGGCGCCATCAGCGAGTCGGACATCAACCTGGCGATCGCCTCCAAGGCCATCGTGATCGGCTTCAACGTGCGGGCCGATGCCGGTGCGCGCAAGCTGGCCGAGGGCAATGGCGTCGATCTGCACTACTACAGCATCATTTACGACGCTGTGGACGAGCTGCGCGTGGCCATGTCCGGCATGCTGGCCCCCGAGCAGCGCGAGGAGATCATCGGCACGGCCGAGATCCGCACGGTGTTCGTGGCCACCAAGATCGGCACGATTGCCGGTTCGTACATCACCTCGGGCATGGTCCATCGCAACGCACGCTTCCGCCTGCTGCGCGACAACGTGGTGGTCTACACGGGCGAAGTCGATTCGATCAAGCGCCTCAAGGACGATGTCAAGGATGTCAAGGAAGGCTTCGAGTGCGGTATC
The DNA here is from genome assembly GCF_059418365.1 of Acidovorax sp. GW821-FHT09A11. NCBI lineage: Bacteria > Pseudomonadati > Pseudomonadota > Betaproteobacteria > Burkholderiales > Comamonadaceae > Acidovorax > Acidovorax sp. GW821-FHT09A11. The sequence continues at coordinate 145,413 of NZ_JBWKPS010000002.1, read as the reverse complement.
AAGCTCAAGAACTACAACGACATCAAGGAAGGCGATCAACTCGAATTCTTTGACATCAAGGAAATCGCGCGGACGCTGTAAGGCATCGGTGACGACGACATGGCTGCGAAGAAATCTTCCACCCCCAACCGCGCCTTCAAGGTCGCCGACCAGATCCAGCGCGATCTGACGGAGCTGATCGCGCGCGAGTTGAAAGACCCGCGCGTGGGCATGGTGACGCTGCAGGGCGTGGAGGTGACTCCGGACTACGCCCATGCCAAGGTGTTCTTCAGCCTGCTGACGGGCGACCCTGTGGAGACACAGGCGGCGCTCAACCAGGCTGCGGGTTTCCTGCGCAACGGCTTGTTCAAGCGCCTGCACATCCACACGGTGCCCACGCTGCACTTCGTGTTCGACCGCACCTCCGAGCGGGCGGCCGACATGAATGCCTTGATTGCCAAGGCTGTCTCTTCCCGCGCAAAAGAGGATTAGCCATGCAGCCAGCGCCACGCACCAGGGTGCAGCGGCGCCCTGTGCATGGGGTGTTGCTGCTCGACAAACCGCTCGGCCTTTCGAGCAACGACGCCTTGCAAAAGGCGAAATGGCTCCTGCGCGCCGAAAAGGCGGGCCATACCGGCACGCTCGACCCGTTGGCCACCGGCGTGCTGCCCCTGTGTTTTGGCGCGGCCACCAAGTTCAGCCAGCTGCAGCTCGACGCACCCAAGACCTATGAGGCCCTGGCGCTGCTGGGAGCGACGACGACGACCGGCGATGCCGAGGGCGATGTGGTGCAGCGCTGCGATGTCGACCCTGCCCAGCTCACCCCTGAGCGTCTGGCGGCGGTGCAGCAGCAGTTCACCGGCCCCATCCGCCAGGTGCCGCCCATGCACAGCGCGCTCAAGAAGGATGGCAAGGCGCTGTATGAATACGCCCGTGCGGGCATCACCGTGGAGCGCGAGGCGCGCGACGTGGTCATTCACGCACTGAAATTGACGCTGGTCCAGACAGATCAAGCGCAAAGCGCTATCAAAATAGTAGTGACCTGCAGCAAAGGCACCTACATCCGTACCCTGGGGGAAGACATTGGCGCCGCCCTGGGCTGCGGGGCGCACCTGACCTTTCTGCGCCGCATCGATACCGGCGGGATCGGCGTGGAGCGCTGCGTCACGCTGGCACAGCTGGAAGCCATGCCCGAGGCCGAACGGCTGGCCAGCCTGGAAGCTCCCGAGTCGCTGCTGGCGCAACACGTGCGTGTCACGCTGGACGGTGAGAATGCAGCCCGATTCCTGTCGGGCGTGCGTCGCCGTGGCAACTGGCCCGATGCCAGTGCCGTGGCGGTGTTTGGCGAGAATCCCCCGGCGCTGCTGGGGGTGGGCCACATCGTGGGCGGGGAGCTGGTGCCGGACAGGCTCCTGAGTCCGCTGGAAATTCAACAAATTTTGGAAAGCACGCCGCATTCCGCGTCCATGGCGCACAGCGGCATATTGGAAAAACTATGACTAAACAAATCCGCAATATCGCCATCATTGCCCACGTTGACCATGGCAAAACCACCATGGTCGACCAGCTGCTGCGCCAGTCCGGCACCTTCGCCGACCACGAAAAGGTCGTCGATACCGTGATGGACAACAACGCCATCGAAAAAGAGCGCGGCATCACCATCCTGGCCAAGAACTGCGCCGTGAGCTGGAAGGGCACGCACATCAACATCGTGGACACCCCCGGCCACGCGGACTTCGGCGGCGAAGTGGAACGCGCCCTGTCCATGGTGGACAGCGTGGTGCTGCTGATCGACGCGCAAGAGGGCCCCATGCCCCAGACGCGTTTCGTGACCAAGAAGGCCCTGGCCCTGGGCCTGCGCCCCATTCTGGTCGTGAACAAGGTGGACAAGCCGGGTGCCAACCCCGACAAGGTCGTGAACGCAGCGTTCGACCTGTTTGACAAGCTTGGCGCCACCGACGAGCAGCTCGACTTCCCCGTGGTGTACGCCTCGGGCATCAACGGCTGGTCGTCGCTCGAAGAAGGCGCGCCCGGTGAGCAGTGGGGCCCCGACATGTCGGCCCTGTTCGACACCATCCTCAGCCACGTGCCCCCGAACACGGGCGACCCGGCTGCCCCGCTGCAACTGCAGATCTCGGCGCTGGACTTCTCCAGCTTCGTGGGCCGCATCGGCGTGGGCCGCATCAGCCAAGGCACCTTGAAGCCCATGATGGACGTGGTCGTCATGGAAGGCCCCGACGGCAAGGCCGTCAAGGGCCGTGTGAACCAGGTGCTGACCTTCCAGGGCCTGGACCGCATGCAGACGCCCATGGCCGGCCCCGGCGACATCGTGCTGATCAACGGCATTGAAGACATCGGCATCGGCGTGACCGTGACCGACCCTGCCAATCCCGCACCGCTGCCCATGCTGAAGGTGGACGAGCCCACGCTGACCATGAACTTCTGCGTCAACACCAGCCCGCTGGCCGGCCGCGAAGGCAAGTTCGTGACCAGCCGCCAGATCTGGGACCGCCTGCAAAAGGAACTGCAGCACAACGTGGCCCTGCGCGTGAGCGAGACCGACGAGGAAGGCATCTTCGAAGTGATGGGCCGGGGCGAACTGCACCTGACCATCCTCTTGGAAAACATGCGCCGTGAAGGCTACGAGCTCGCCGTGTCCAAGCCGCGCGTGGTGTTCAAGGAAATCAACGGCGAGAAGTGCGAGCCCATTGAGCTGGTGACGGCTGACATCGAAGAAGGACACCAGGGCGGCGTGATGCAGGCCCTGGGTGAGCGCAAGGGCGAGCTGGTGAACATGGAGCCGGACGGCCGTGGCCGCGTGCGCCTGGAGTACCGCATTCCGGCGCGTGGCCTGATCGGCTTCACGAACGAATTCCTGAACCTGACGCGCGGCTCCGGCCTCATCAGCAACATCTTCGACAGCTATGAGCCGCACAAGGGCGACATCGGCGGCCGCAAGAACGGCGTGCTGATCTCGATGGACGACGGCGAGATCTTCACCTACGCCCTGGGCAAGCTGGACGACCGTGGCCGCATGTTCGTGAAGGCGAACGACCCCGTGTACGAAGGCATGATCGTCGGCATCCACAGCCGCGACAACGACCTGGTGGTGAACGCCACGCGCACCAAGCAGCTGACCAACTTCCGCGTGAGCGGCAAGGAAGACGCGATCAAGATCACGCCCCCGATCGACCTCACGCTGGAATACGGCGTGGAATTCATCGAGGACGACGAACTGGTCGAGATCACGCCCAAGTCCGTGCGCCTGCGCAAGCGCCACCTGACCGAGAATGAGCGCAAGCGCGCTTCCCGGTCCTGATAGGCTGAGCTTCCCCGGAAGGGCCACTGCTGCGCAGTGGCCTTTTTTCCGTCTGCAACCCGAACCCCATGTTGAAACTCACACATTCCCGCGCGGTGGTGCTGATGGTGGCGGTGACCCTGATGTGGTCCATCGCTGGCGTGGTCACGCGCCACCTGGAACATGCGGCGAGCTTTGAGGTGACCTTCTGGCGCAGCTTTTTCACGCTGCTGTCCCTGCTGGTCATCCTGCCGGCGCTGCAGGGCAGGGCGGTGTTTGCCTCCATGCGCCATGGTGGCCATGCGCTGTGGATCTCAGGCGTGTGCTGGAGCGTGATGTTCACGGCGTTCATGGTGGCCCTGGTGCTCATGCCGGTGGCCAATGTGCTGGTCACGATGGCCGTGGGGCCGCTGCTCACCGCGCTGTTCGCACGGGTGTTCATCGGCCACCACATCGCCCCGCGCACATGGGCTGCGATTGCCGTGGCGGGGCTGGGCATTGCGTGGATGTATGGTTCGCAGATGGCGGGCCTGCCCTTGGCGGGTACGCTGGTGGCGCTGTGCGTGCCCGTGGCGGCAGCCATCAACTGGACGGTGGTGCAACACTCGCAGCGCCACGGCCACGCGGTGGACCTGGTGCCCGCGGTGCTGGTCGGCGCGGTGATCTCGGTGGTGGCCACGCTGCCGCTGGCGCTGCCTTTTCAGGCGTCGGCCCATGACCTGGCCCTGCTGGCGCTGCTGGGCGTGGTGCAATTGGCCATTCCTTGTGTGCTGGCCGTGCGCTGTGGGCGTGTGCTCAAGGCGCCCGAGATGGCGCTGCTCGGTTTGCTCGAAGTGATCTTTGGCATCTTGCTGGCATGGCTGGGCGCGGGCGAAAAGCCCGGCACGGCAGTGCTGACGGGGGGCGCACTGGTGATCGGTGCGCTGGTTTTCAATGAACTGTTGGGTTGGAAGGAACAAAAATGACGGAGACGGTAGTGTCTGAAGTGTTGAGCGAAGTGCGTGGCCAGGTTGGCTTCATTACCCTGAACCGCCCGCGTGCGCTCAACGCGTTGTCGTTGGGCATGGTGCGTGACCTGATGGGCATCCTGCTGGCCTGGCAGAACGATGCGCGGGTGCTGGCGGTGGCGATTCGCGGCAGCAACAAGGAGGGCCCGTTCGGTGCCTTCTGCGCGGGCGGCGACATCCGCTTCCTGCACCAGGCGGGCAGCCAGGGCAACCCCCTGCTGGAAGACTTCTTCACCGAGGAATACGCGCTCAACCACCTGATCCACAACTACGGCAAGCCCTACATCGCGTTCATGGACGGCATCGTGATGGGCGGCGGCATGGGCATCAGCCAGGGGGCAGCGCTGCGGGTGGTGACCGAGCGCACCAAGATGGCGATGCCCGAGACGGCCATCGGCCTGTTCCCTGACGTGGGTGGCGGCTACTTCCTCTCGCGCTGCCCCGGCCGCGTGGGCGAGTGGCTGGCCCTCACGGGCGACACCATCGGCGCGGGTGATGCCATCGAAAACCAGTTGGCGGATGGCTGCCTGCCCTCGGACCAGCAATCCGCCGTGTGGGAGGCGCTGGGGGCCGGGGGATTTGCGGATGGCCCTGCGGTCCGTGACTACGTTGCTTCCAAATTCATAGCTGCCAGCGCACACCAGTCAAGCGCTAGAGCCCAGATTGACCAATATTTCTCGTTGCCCAGCGTGGGGGAGATCGTCGCTGCGCTCGAGGCGGCCGATACCGACTGGGCGCGTGCCACGGCGGCCACGCTGCGCAAGCGCTCGCCGCTGATGCTGCACGTGGTGCTCGAGCAGATCCGGCGTGCGCGCGGCATGGGCCTGGCCGACGACCTGCGCATGGAGCGCGACATGGTGCGCCACTGCTTCTTCCTGCGCCCTGGCCAGAGCGAGACGGTGGAGGGCATCCGCGCCCTGGCCGTGGACAAGGACCATGCGCCGAAGTGGAACCCTGGCCGCATCGAGGACGTGGCGCCCGCGATGGTGGCACCGTTCTTCGCCAGCCCCTGGCCCGCGCACGCGCACCCGCTGGCGGCCCTGGCCTGACCTGGATTGAACTGACCTGAACCCAGGCCGGTGCGAACGCTAGTGTCCCGAGTTGGAAGTTACTTTATGAACCGAATTTCTAACTCGGGACACTAGAGCTGCAGCTGCCGGTATACCGCCGTGGCCAGCGCGAGCAATTCCGCGCGCGATAGCTGTCCGCTGAGCGCGTAGCCAAAGCTTCCCTCGGTCCAGTAGAAACCGGGCACGGGGCCTTCCTGCGTGAACTGGAAGGCCGCTGCCGCCGTGGCCGTGGTGGCGGGCGGGTTGCCGTGCGGCGGCGGCGCACCGTGGCGAGAAAGCGCCGTGGTGGCCGTGGGGGCGAGTGCGCCCAGGTACAGCGTGATGCGCTGGCCCGCAGCGTTCTGGTACATGAACTGCGCACGCGCCCCGGTGTCGCCCGGCAGCAGGCGGCCTCCCACCAGCTCATAGCCTTGCGGGGCGAGCACGGGCACCTTCAGCGGCTTGCCCAGCCGCTTGGAGAGCCACTGCACCAGATGCTCCTGCTGCGACGCGGTGACTTCCACCGGATGGCGGACCTCCGGCTGGTAGACCGCATGGGCCACGGCGGCCTGCTGGGCAAAGCGCTGCACCGGCGCCGTGGCCAGCAGCGCTGCCGCATCGCCCGCCAGAGGCTGGTGGCCCGGGGCCGGGCCGCCTGCCCACTGGCCACGCCCCGCCCACCCCAGCGCGAAGGCCAGCAGCACCGACGCGGCCAGGCCGCCCCAGCGCCACCACTGTGCCTGCCGTTCCTGGTGTCCCGCGGCGCGCAACGCAGCGGCCAGCAACGCATCGGGCACGGCGGCATGGAGCAGATCCTGGTGCAGTGCCTGCAGCTGGTCGCGCCCCTGTTGCCAATGGGCGATGGCATCCCGCGCGGCCTCGTTGCCTTCCAGTTGCTGGCGCAAGGCTGCGGCCTGCGCGGCCGGGAGGCGGCCGTCCGCCAGGGCGTGCCAGGCGGGATCGTCTTCGGGGAGGGGCGGGGCGTGGGAGCGCGGTTCCATGGCAGTGTCGCGGGTCGTCGTCATTTCAGGCGGCGCAGCGCCGGGGGCCGGGACTGGGTCTGTGGGGCGGCTGCTTCCGTGGCTGGTGAGGGGGATGGCGCAGGCACCGATGTGCGCTCCATCAGTACCCGCAGCCGGGCGCGGGCGCGCGACAGCCGTGACATCACCGTGCCCACGGGGACGGCCAGGATGCGGGCCGTGTCCTCGTAGCTCATGTCCTCCATGGCCACCAGCAGCAGCACGGCCCGCTGGTCCGCGGGCAGGCGCTGCAGGCAGCGTTCCAGGTCCAGCGCGTCGTCCGAGGGCACCGGCGCGCCGGGCAACTGGTCGCGGACATCCTCGATGTCCAGCGGCGCCAGCGCGGGCATCGCGCGGCGCTGGTTGAGATAGAGGTTGTGCATGAGCGTGAAAAGCCATGCGCGCAGATCGCTGCCGGTGCGCCACAGCAGCCATTTGCTGCAGGCGCGCTCCAGCGTGTCCTGCACGAGGTCGTCGGCCGCCCAGGCGTCACCTGTCAGCACCCGGGCATAGCGGCGCAGGCCTGGCAACTGCTCGACAACCTGGGTGCGGTTCATGGCGCGGTGGGATGGGCGCGCTCGCCCTCAGGGGCGGGCAGTGCGCCAGACCTGGTTCACGCCGTCGCCGGTCCTGTCGCCGGGTTTGGTGTCCTTGACCCAGTAGTACAGCGGCTTGCCCTTGTAGGCCAGCTGGGTCTTGCCGTCATCACGGGTCACGATGCTGTAGTCGCCGCCCGGCGCCGTGCTGGCCATGAGCGGGGGCCAGTTGGTGGCGCAGGGCCCGTTGCAGACTGATTTGCCGCTGCCTGCCGCGTCGCGGTCAAAGGTGTAGAGCGTCATGCCGCCCGCGCCGACGAGCACGCCGTCCACGGTTTTCACGGGCGAGTCGGCCATGGAGGCGCAGCCCGCCATACCGGCAACGGCGATGAATGCTGCCGCCATCGAGACAAATTTCTTCATGGGTTTCTCCAGAGTGGGTGCAGGCGGCGCGAATGCGGCCTTGCACCGGGACAAACACATGGGCACCGTGGTTTATTCCACGGCGCCGCAAAAAAACGGCCGGGCTGGCATCGATGTGGCGCTTCCCGGCCCGAGCCCGCCGTGCGATGGCGCGCAGGCTAGCGGTTTCTGCTCTTCATGGCGCGCTCGACCTCGCGCTTGCCTTCGCGGTCCTTGATGGTGTCGCGCTTGTCGTGCTCGGCCTTGCCCTTGGCCAGGGCGATCTCGCATTTCACGAAGCCGTTCTTCCAGTGCAGGTTCAATGGCACCAGCGTGTAGCCCTTTTGCTCGACCTTGCCGATCAGGCGCTTGATGTCGTCCTTCTTGAGCAGCAGTTTCTTGGTGCGCGCGGATTCGGGGTTGACGTGGGTCGAGGCCGTCTTGAGCGGGTTGATCAGGCAACCGAGCAGGTACAGCTCTCCATCACGTATCAGCACATAGCCGTCGGTCAATTGCACCTTGCCCTCGCGCAGCGCCTTGACCTCCCAGCCGTGCAACACCATGCCCGCCTCGTGGCGCTCCTCGAAGAAATAGTTGAAGGCCGCTTTTTTGTTGTCGGCAATGCGGGACGTAGGATCTGGTTTTTTGGCCATGGGGTGAGAGCGTGTTTGCACTTTTACGTGCCCGCGAAAACCGGAGAAAGGCCCGGCAGATGGGCGCAGGACGCGCCGAAGTATCGATACTGCAAGCGGACTGCGACAACGTGGCCGGGCCTTTCCCCGGCTTTCCCGAAAGGTTGGACCCGGACGCGGGTACTTGAGGCGCAGGACACGCTTTAAAAGATGCGGCGCAAACCGGGAGATAAAAGGCCTCCCTACAATTGTCGTCGTCTCGCACCCGCGATTCTAATTTCCTCTGGCTTGCGCGCACCGGTGCAGGCGCCGTCTGCATGAAAACCGTCCACAAGTCCGTCCTCATCTGGTATAGCCCCGAAGAAATGTTTGCCCTGGTCACCGGGGTGGAGCACTACCCCCAGTTCCTGCCATGGTGCGACCATGCCGCCGTGCTCGAGCAGACCGCAGAGGGCATGACCGCCGAGGTAGGCATTTCATTTGGCGGCATCCGCCAGACCTTCGTGACGCACAACACCCATGAGGCAGGCCGGCGCGTGCGGATGCGGCTGGTCAAGGGGCCTTTCTCGCAGCTCGACGGCGACTGGCTTTTTCACCCCGTGGGCGATGGCAGCCAGCGGGCCTGCCGTGTGGAGTTGAGCCTGAATTACGGTTTTGACAACGCGGCCCTGGCGGCGCTGGTAGGCCCTGTGTTCGACCGCATCGCGGGCAGCATGGTCGATGCCTTCGTGAAGCGCGCGGAACAGGTGTATGGCTGAGGAGCCGGCTGGTGCGGACATCGCAACCCCGCGCGCACCCGCTCTGATGCGGATCACCGTGCTGGTCTCGCTGGCGCCTCGGCAGGTCAGCGAATGCACTGTGCAATTGCACCCTGGAAGCACGCTCGCCGACGCCCTGCAAGCCGCCGGGCAGATGGCTGCGCGGCGCGAGGGCATGGCGTGCGGCATCTGGGGCCGTGCCATGCCCGAGACGACGCTGCTCAAGGACGGGGACCGCGTGGAGTTGTACCGGGAGCTCAAGGTGGACCCCAAGGTGGCACGCCGCGAGCGGTTTGCCCGGCAGGGCGCGCGTTCCACGGGCCTCTTCGCGCGGCAGCGGCCGGGCGGCAAGTCAGGCTACTGATCGGGATACCAATTGAAACAAAAACGGCGCCCCAGGCGCCGTTTTTTTGCCACGGATGACCGGTCAGCGTTTGCAGTCGGAGGCGATGATCGTGTCGATGCGCTTGACCTCTGCATTGCGCTGGGCCTCGTCCAGGAAGACGCGCTCGCCCTGTGCATTGCTCTGCCTGATCGGCGCGCCGGTCTCGAAAGTGGCCTTGGCCGCGCGCGCACGGGTGCAGTTTTCAGCCTTGGCCTTGGCGATCCTGTCGTCTTCGGCTTTCTTCTTGGCGGCTTCGGCGGCCTCTGCCTCAGCCTTGCGCTTTTCCAGTTCTTTGTCCTTGCCGGCGGCGCTGGCGGGAGCGCGGGGGGATGCGGCCGCAGGCGCAGCAGCCGAGGCGGGGGTATCGGCCGCTTCCGGCGCACTGGCGGCTGCCGCAGCCGCGGGCACGCGTGCAGTCGCGTAGCTTGGCTGCTTGAGGATGCTCTTTTCCGGGATGTCCTGTGGCGGCGGGCGGTCGCTGAAGACCTTGCGGCCGTCCTTGTCGATCCACTGCCATTGGGCAGCGGCACCCAGGGCCCAGGTGCAGGCAACGGCCAGCAAAACAAGCTTGTGCAATTTCATGCAGGCAAGTTTAGCCGTGCAGCAACGCAGCCGCCAGTGCGTGCGCAAAGGAGCGCGAGCCCTGCGGCGCCCCGCGGACGCGGGTACAATCCGTTTTTTGGAGCTTTCTCATGCGCCTTCTTGGAAAAGCGCTCACCTTCGACGATGTGTTGCTGGTGCCAGCGTACTCCCAGGTCCTGCCCAAGGACACGTCCCTCGCGACGAAACTCTCCCGCAATATCCAACTGAACTTGCCGCTCGTGTCCGCCGCCATGGACACCGTGACCGAGGCGCGCCTGGCCATTGCCATTGCCCAGGAGGGCGGCATCGGCATCGTGCACAAGAACCTCACGGCGCAGGAGCAGGCCGCCCAGGTGGCCAAGGTCAAGCGCTATGAATCCGGCGTGCTGCGCGACCCGGTCGTCATCACCCCCGAGCACACCGTGCTGCAGGTGCTGCAGCTGTCCGAACAGCTCGGCATCTCGGGTTTTCCGGTGTGCGACGGCGGCAAGGTGGTGGGCATCGTCACGGGCCGCGACCTGCGCTTTGAAACGCGCTACGACGTCAAGGTCCACCAGATCATGACCCCGCGCGAGAAGCTCATCACCGTCAACGAAAAGGAAGGCACCTCGCCTGCCGAAGCCAAGGCGCTGCTCAACAAGCACAAGCTCGAGCGCATCCTGGTCGTGAACGACGCATTCGAGCTCAAGGGCCTGATCACTGTCAAGGACATCACCAAGCAAACCAGCTTCCCCAACGCCGCCCGCGACCCCTCTGGCCGCCTGCGCGTGGGCGCCGCTGTCGGCGTGGGTGAAGGCACCGAAGAGCGCGTGGAAGCCCTGGTCAAGGCCGGTGTGGACGCCATCGTGGTGGACACCGCCCACGGCCACAGCAAGGGCGTGATCGAGCGCGTGCGCTGGGTCAAGCAGAACTACCCGCAGGTCGACGTGATCGGCGGCAACATCGCCACCGGCGCGGCCGCGCTGGCGCTGGTCGAGGCGGGCGCCGACGCGGTCAAGGTCGGTATCGGCCCGGGCTCCATCTGCACCACGCGCATCGTGGCCGGTGTGGGCGTGCCCCAGATCATGGCCATCGACAGCGTGGCCACCGCCCTCAAGGGCACGGGCGTGCCGCTGATCGCGGACGGCGGCGTGCGTTACAGCGGCGACATCGCCAAGGCGCTGGCTGCAGGCGCCAGCACCATCATGATGGGCGGCATGTTCGCGGGCACCGAAGAAGCGCCCGGCGAAGTCATCCTGTTCCAGGGCCGCAGCTACAAGAGCTACCGCGGCATGGGCAGCATCGGCGCCATGCAGCAGGGCAGCGCCGACCGCTACTTCCAGGAATCGACCACCGGCAATCCCAACGCCGACAAGCTCGTGCCCGAAGGCATCGAAGGCCGCGTGCCCTACAAGGGCTCCATGGTCTCCATCGTGTTCCAGATGGCCGGTGGCGTGCGCGCCGCCATGGGCTACTGCGGTTGCGCCACCATCGACGACATGAACAACAAGGCCGAGTTCGTGGAGATCACCACCGCCGGTATCCGCGAAAGCCACGTGCACGACGTTCAAATTACGAAGGAAGCCCCCAACTACAGGGCTGACTGAGCACCGTCGATCTAATCTGGCCTGATTGAAAATATCTGGTCAGAATGATATAGTCTGGTCTGAATTCACCATTCAGGCCAGACTTTTTCTTTTTGGGGTCCGCGCATCCATGCAGTCCGTCGGCATCTACGAAGCCAAAAGCAGGTTCTCCGCCCTGATCGAGCTGGTCGAGCAGGGCGAGGAAGTGCGCATCACCCGCCACGGCAAAGAGGTCGTGCGCCTGCTGCCCGTGCGCCGCCGCCCCGTCATCACCGACGAGCAGATCGCTCGCGAGCTGGGCCAGATGGATGCTTTGCACGCCAGCATCCGGCCCGCAGGCGAAGTGGCCACTCCCGACACCTTGCGCCGCAAGGGCAGGGCTGCAGCATGACTGCCTTCGTCCTCGACGCCTCCGTCACCGCCGCCTGGCTGCTGCCCGATGCGGCCAGCGAGCACACGCGCCGCCTCTACACCCTGATCCGCCGCGACGAAGTCGAGCCCCAGGCCCCCAACCTTTGGCAGTGGGAGTGCAGCAACCTCATCTCCAGCGGCGTTCACAGCGGCCGCATCCCGCCCGCATCGGTCGAAGGCCTGTGGGGCGTGCTCGAAGCCATCCGCCACCGTGTGGAGCTGCACGAACTGGCCCCCGCCCAGCACAAGGCCGTGCTAGACGTTGCGCTCGACACCGGCCTGCCCACGTTCGACGCCGCCTACCTGTGGCTGGCCCGCTCCCTGCGCCTGCCCCTGGCCACCTTCGATGCGGCGCAGGCAGCCGCCGCCCAGCGCAGCGGCGTACCACTTCTCGACCTCTCCAGCCTTTGACCAGGCGCCCCGTTTCTTGTCATCCCCTCGACCACCCACCGCCATGCAACACCAGAAAATCCTCATCCTCGATTTCGGCTCGCAAGTCACCCAGCTCATCGCGCGCCGCGTGCGCGAAGCCAACGTGTACTGCGAAGTGCACCCCTGCGATGTGACGGACGAGTGGGTGCGTGACTACGCGAAGGACGGCTCGCTCAAGGGCATCATCCTCTCCGGCAGCCACGCCAGCGTGACCGAGGACACCACCGACCGCGCTCCCCAGGCCGTGTTCGAGTTGGGTCTGCCCGTGCTGGGCATCTGCTACGGCATGCAAACGATGGCGCAGCAACTCGGTGGCAAGGTCGAAACCGGCCACAAGCGCGAGTTTGGCTTTGCCGCCGTGCGCGCCCGCGGCCACACCGCGCTGCTCAAGGACATCGCCGACTTCACCACCCCCGAAGGCCACGGCATGCTCAACGTCTGGATGAGCCACGGCGACAAGGTCACCGAACTGCCCCCGGGCTTCAAGCTCATGGCTAGCACCGACAGCTGCCCTATCGCCGGCATGGCCGACGAAGACCGCCGCTACTACGCCGTGCAGTTCCACCCCGAAGTCACGCACACCGTGCAGGGCAGGGCGCTGCTGGAGCGCTTCGTGCTCGGCATCTGCGGCACCAACCCCGACTGGGTCATGCGCGACCACATCGCCGAGGCCGTGGAGCAGATCCGCCAGCAGGTGGGTGATGAAGAAGTCATCCTGGGCCTCTCCGGCGGTGTGGATTCGTCCGTGGCCGCGGCTCTCATCCACCGCGCCATCGGCGACCAGCTCACTTGCGTGTTCGTCGACCATGGCCTGCTGCGCCTGAACGAAGGCGACATGGTCATGGACATGTTCGTCGGCAAGCTGCACGCCAAGGTCATCCGCGTGGACGCGAGCGACCTGTTCCTCGGCAGGCTGGCCGGCGTGAGCGAACCCGAAGCCAAGCGCAAGATCATCGGCGGCCTGTTCGTCGACGTGTTCAAGGCCGAAGCCGCGAAACTGAAGGCTGGCGATGGAGGCCACAAAGGCGCCACCTTCCTGGCCCAGGGCACCATCTACCCCGACGTGATCGAATCCGGCGGCGCCAAGAGCAAGAAGGCCGTCACCATCAAGAGCCACCACAACGTGGGCGGCCTGCCCGAGCAGCTGGGCCTCAAGCTCCTGGAGCCCCTGCGCGATTTGTTCAAAGACGAAGTGCGCGAACTCGGCGTGGCCCTGGGCCTGCCGCCCGAAATGGTCTACCGCCACCCCTTCCCCGGCCCCGGCCTGGGCGTGCGCATTTTGGGCGAGGTGAAAAAAGAGTACGCCGACCTGCTGCGCCGCGCGGACGCGATCTTCATCGAAGAGCTGCGCAACCACGTTGACGAAGCCACCGGCAAGACCTGGTACGACCTCACCAGTCAAGCCTTCACCGTCTTCCTGCCAGTGAAGAGCGTGGGCGTGATGGGTGACGGCCGCACTTATGACTACGTGGTCGCCCTGCGCGCCGTGCAGACCAGCGACTTCATGACCGCCGACTGGGCCGAACTGCCGTACGCCCTGCTCAAGAAGGTGTCGGGGCGCATCATCAACGAGGTGCGCGGCATCAATCGCGTGACCTACGACGTATCGAGCAAGCCGCCGGCGACGATCGAGTGGGAGTGAACTGGCGTCCTTCGGACCATCGCCAGTTCTTCTGGGAGGTGTTCTGGTGTGCGGTCCGTCCGCACCCAGGATGCCTGCCGCATGCGCAGACAGGGGTCCACCCGAGTGCATAGCCTCTTCCCATCACCGGGAGGGGCTTTCACGTACGATCCCCGCCATGAGTACTTTTTCCAGTGCCTTTCACGCCGAAGTGATCCGCATGGCCCGCAAGGAGCTCAAACCCGAACTGCAGGGCATGCGCAAGGCAGTCACCAGCCACCGGTCCGAGATCGCGGCGCTCAAGCGCGAGGTCAAAGCGCTGGCGTCTCAGCTCAAGGCCACCCGGCGGCATGTCCCCAAAGCGGCCGAGCCGGAGGCTGCGTCTGCAGAGCGTGCATCCGCGAAGCCGCACGGCGAATTCCATCCCGATGTGCTCCGCCAGATGCGCACGGCGCAGGGCATCAAGCAGGCGCAATTGGCCACCTTGCTGGGCGTCTCTTCGCTGTCGGTCTACAAATGGGAGACGCGCGGCATCACCCCGCGTGCGGCGCAACTGGCCCGGATTGACGAAGTGCGCAAGATGGGCCCGCGCAAGGCGCTGGCTGCGCTCGCACTGGATTGAAGGCGCTCTGCGCCGTCTGGACGCGAACGGTCAAAACCCATCATCCGCAGGCGCCCGGGAAGAGGTTGAAAGCCTGGGCTTGCGTCGCTCTCTCTGGCTGCCGATCGGGAGTTTTTCCGCCCGGTGCCGCCGGGGAATGCCCAATGACCCTCCCGCCAACTGCCTGCGCGGCGCACCGGCCGGGCCGTCCGCATCTATCATCGGCACACTGCATGTCCCCCTTTTTTTCGCAGAAGCTGTACCGGCACCCGGCCAACGGGCTGGCCGGTGCGTCCCTGAAGTCGATGTACAAATTCCTCTCCATGCAGCCCCAAAAGCAAACCTCCACCAACCGCTGCAGCTTTTGCGGCGCAACCAGCTACCGGCGCGTCGTCGCGCGGGATGCTGCCGGAGCAATGCGCTACGCGGAGAGGTTGGTGTGCACTGGCTGCACCCGCGAGTTCCCCAGTGTGAAGGTCTGGCGCGAAGGCCTTCCCGAAGGCTCCACGGCCCCTGCGCCTGCCCCGTGAGGGGGCGCTTCCGTCTCCCAGCTCTTTGACGAGCAGCAGCAGTGCCGAACACCTTGGCGCGTGATGAGACCTGCGGCGTCCCTCGGCATCCCACCCAAACGTTGTGCAACCGGAGCGGACCCTCGACGACGATCTGTTGAACATTGTGGAAGGTGCCCCTGTCGCCCATGTTGATGTGGCGAAGAAGGCGTTGACGGCAACCCTGCGGGAGCACGCACGGCAAAAAATCCCGAGGGCGGTGCCGCAACTGCGTGAGAAGAGCCGCCAGCCAAGCCAGCGCAAGGAGATCCCGTTTCGACCCGACATCCTCGGCGCGGTGCCGCTAGACTTTCTGCATGGCGCGCTTGCCCGCCAGTCTTCCCGAAATTGAATGGACACCAAGAATGAACGCTGAAAAAGTTGCCGTGGTCACGGGCGCCGGTTCCGGTATTGGCAAGGCTGTTGCACTCGCCCTGGCGGGCAACGGCTATCGCGTCGTGCTGGCAGGGCGCCGCGCCGCACTCCTGGCAGAAGTGGCTGCGCAGGCCCAGGCAAGCTTTGGCGCGGGAGCCCGCATGCTGTGCGTGCCCACCGATGTGTGCGACCCCGCCGCCGTGGAAAGCCTCTTTGGACAGGCCGTCGCCCGCTTCGGGCGCGTGGACTTGCTGTTCAACAATGCGGGACGTGGCAATCCACCCGGCTCCTTCTTGGACTGGACACCGCAGCAGTGGCGCGACGTGGTGGATGTGAACCTGAACGGCATGTTTTATCCTGCAGCAGGCCTTTCGGACCATGCGCGATCAGAGCCCGCAGGGCGGGCGCATCATCAACAATGGCTCGATTTCTGCACACGCGCCCCGGCCCAACTCGGCCGCCTACACCGCGACAAAACATGCCGTGATGGGTCTGACGAAAACTGCGGCACTTGACGGGCGCGCATACAACGTCGCGGTAGGCCAGATCGACATTGGCAATGCCATGACGGACTTGGCGTCGCGCATGGCCAAGGGCGTGCCGCAGGCCAATGGGGAAATCGCCATCGAACCCTTGATGGATGCCGACATCGTGGCGCAGTCGGTGCTGTACATGGCCAGCCCGCCTCTGGAGGCGAACGTGCTGTTTCACACGGTGATGGCCACCAGGATGCCGTTTGTCGGGCGAGGGTGAGATCCATTCATGGCGATGCCTGCGGGCGTGCAATGCATGGCTCTAGCGGCGGCAACCATTGCTACACCTGCTGCTGAAGTGGAGCGTTCACCCCCACGGCGTGTTCCGCCCCTGATTCAGGAACGCTGCGAATCCAGTGGCTCGTGGCTCTTTGCCACTTCCTGCGCCATGGCATGGCTTTCGATCAGCAGCTGGTAGGGCGGGAACACGGCGCTGTAGGCCTCGGCCCATTGCAGCGCATCCTCGCGGTTCCAGGTCTTTTGCACCTCAGAACACACGGCGGCCGTGTCCATCGGCACCACGCCGGCCTGCACGATGCGCGCCAGCGTGATCTCCTGGGCCATCTTCGAGTAGGTGCCCGAGGCATCGATGACGGCGAACACCTGGTAGCCCTCATGCACCGCCGCGATGCTCGGAAAGGCCATGCACACGCTGGTGATGGTGCCGGCGATGATGAGCTGCCTGCGCCCCGTGGCCTTCACGGCGGCGACGAACTCGGGGTTGTCCCAGGCGTTGATCTCGCCCTTGCGCGCCACATACTGCGCGTGCGGTGCGTATTTGTGGATCTCGGGGATCAGCGGGCCGTTCGGACCCTGTGGCACCGAGGCTGTGGTGATGACCGGCATCTTGGCCAGCGTTGCCACCTTGGCCAGCGTCGTCGCGTTGCTGCGTACCTCGGTGAAGGGCATGTCCTTGATGGTCTGGAACAGGCCGCTCTGGTGGTCGATCAGGAGCATCGCCGCGTTGTCAGGGTCGATGATCGGTCGTGCGCCGCTGAAGTTGGCGATGGTGTTGGGGGTGTTCATGGTCATCTCCTGGAGTTTGCAAATTGCCCGGGACGGGCGGATGGGACGCAGCCGTGCCCCTCCGGCCAGCAAGTCCGGAAAGCCAACACCGCGCCGAAGGGAAAAGAGGGGAGGCCTTCCTTCTGGAAAGCCTCGTGTGCTCAGGCCGTCATCAGGCCGAAGCGGCCGCTGCTGAAGTCGGCCATGGCCTGGCGGATCTCGGCCTCGCTGTTCATCACGAAGGGGCCGTAGCCCACCACAGGCTCGTCGATCGGTTCGCCCGACAGCCACAGCACGGTCGCATCGCTGTGGGCCTCGATCTCCACGCCGCTGCCGGCGCGCTCGAGGTGCACCAACTGGCCTTCGCGTGCGACCGCACTGCCGTTGACCAGCACCGTGCCGTGCAGCACGACCAGCGCCAGCGTATGGCCGTCCTTCGCGTCGAAGCGGCCCACGCTGCCCTGGCCGATACGGATGTCCCACACGTCCATCGCCGTGAAGGTGCGCGCCGGGCCGCGATGTCCGTCGAACTCGCCGGCAATCACCCGCACCCGGCCCGCGCCCTCGGGCAGGTCCACGGTTGGAATCTGCGCATCCACCAGGGTCTGGTAGCCCGGCGCGGCCATCTTGTCCTTCGCGGGCAGGTTGACCCAGAGCTGCACCATCTCGATGGTGCCCCCGCGTTCGGTGAAGGCGCGCGAGTGGAATTCCTCGTGCAGGATGCCGCCGCCGGCGGTCATCCACTGCACGTCACCAGGGCCGATCAGGCCGCCCGCACCGGTGGAGTCCTTGTGCTCCAGTTCACCCTGGTAGACGATGGTCACGGTCTCGAAGCCTCGGTGCGGATGCTGGCCGACGCCGCGAGGGCGCATGGCTGGCCCGAAGGGCGTCGGCGCCGCGTGATCGAGCAGCAGGAACGGGCTCAGGTGCTGGCCCAGGCCGTCATAGCCAAACAGCGAGCGGACAGGGAAACCATCGCCCACCCAGTGTGGACGGGGAGCGCTGTAGACACCGAGAACTTTCTTCATTTGCATCTCCTTGCGTCGCCAGACAAAGGTCTTGGCCGATGGATAGAGAATATGGTTTGAACGATGATCCCGGTAGTTGGCAATATTTGCCGTCAGAGTTCTATTTAAGGAACGATAAGGCCTGTCCCTGATGAAAGACCTGAACGATCTTTACTACTACGTGCAGGTGGTGGACCACGGCGGCTTCGCGCCGGCCGGTCGCGCGCTGGGCATGCCCAAGTCCAAGCTGAGCCGGCGCATCGCGCTGCTGGAAGAGCGCCTGGGGACGCGCCTGATCCAGCGGTCCACCCGGCGTTTTGCCGTCACCGAGACCGGCCAGACCTACTATGGCCATTGCAAGGCGATGCTGGTGGAGGCCGAGGCCGCCGACGAAGCCATTGCGCTGGCGCATGCCGAACCACGGGGCATCGTGCGCATGACCTGCCCGGTGGCGCTGCTCGATGCGCGCATCGCCGACATGGTGGCGGCTTTCATGGTGGCGCATCCGCGCGTGGAGATCCATCTGGAGGAAACCAATCGGCGCGTGGACGTGGTGGGCGAGGGGATCGACGTGGCCATCCGCGTGCGTCCACCGCCGATCGAGGACAGCGACCTGGTGATGCGCGTGCTTGCGGAGCGCGGGCAATGCCTGGTGGCATGTCCGCGCCTGCTGTCCAATCGCATACCAAAAACACCCGCCGACCTGGCGGGCCTGCCGAGCATGGACCTGGGCCTGCCGCAGCACGAGCATGTGTGGAACCTTGTCGGCCCCGAGGATGCCCGGGCGGCCATTCGCCACCGGCCGCGCCTGATCACACGCGGGATGCTGGCGCTGCGGGCCGCCGCCATCGCAGGCGTGGGCGTGGTGCAGCTGCCCTCCATGATGGTGCGCGAGCAGATCGAGCACGGCCAGCTGGTCCACGTAATCCCCGGCTGGGCGCCGCGCCGCGAGATCATCCACGCGGTGTTCGCCTCGCGGCGCGGGCTGCTGCCGGCGGTGCGGGCGCTGGTGGATTTCCTGGCGGACCGGTTTCAGGCGCTGGACGAGGACTGAGCTGCCAGGGGCAGTGCTGGAAGGGCAAGCCGCCGCATTGCCGCGCAGCCGGTCACCGTCAACGGGATGAAGAACTCATGCACCGCGCGTTCGCGGTACGCCCATGGGCAACGCCGGAACAGACGGAGTCTGGTGCGCGCCCCGAGGCCGCGGGGTGGGCTGCCAATCCGTCGGTCACCGCGTCCCCGCCAGGCCGGAAGCCAGCGCCTTGGCGTTGTGCGCGAAGAGCTTGAGGTAGGTGTCGGCCTCGGTGCCGGGCACCGAGAGCGCGTCCGAGTACAGCCTGCCGCCCAGCACCGCGCCGCCTTCCTTCGCGATGCGCTCCACCAGGCGCGGATCGGTGATGTTCTCGACAAACACCGCGCGCACGTCCTGCCGGCGGATCTGGTCGATCAGCTTCGCCACATCGGCGGCCGAAGCCTCGCCGTCGGTGCTCACGCCCTGCGGCGACAGGAAGTCGACGCCATAGGCCGCACCGAAGTAGCCGAAGGCATCGTGCGAGGTGATCACCCGGCGCTTGGGGCGCGGCACGGCCGCGAGCTGCGCACGCACCTCGCGGTCGAGCGCCCGGATCTGCTCGGTGTAGCGCGCCGCGCGCTGGATGAAGACGCCTGCTTGCGCAGGCCGCGCGCTGCTGAGCGCGTCGCGCACGTTCGCAACGTAGCGCTCAGCGTTCGCGAGGTCCTGCCAGGCGTGCGGATCGCTGCCGTGGCCCGGCTTGCCCCCGTGGCCGTGCCCATCCTTGCGCAGCTTCACGCCCTGGCTCGCGATGACCACCTTGCCGCGATAGCCCGAGGCCCGCACCAGGCGATCGATCCAGCCTTCGAACCCCAGGCCGTTGACCACGACCAGGTCGGCGCGGGCCAGGTGGCGGGCGTCCGCCGGGCTGGGCTGGAACACGTGCGCATCGGCATCGGGGCCGACCAGGGCGACGATGTCGACGGCATCGCCGCCCACCTCGCGAACGATGTCCGCCAGGATGGAAAAGCTGGCAACGACCCGTAGTGGCCGTTCGGACTGAGCCAACGCGGGAGAGGCAGCCAGTGCCAGCAGCAGCGCCGCGACGGAAGATCGGCGGGAGAGGGTCATTTCAGGCCTTGCGGTGTGGACGGCGCCGGTGGCGCCAGAGAAGGCCGTCGCGGGGGCCCGCGGCGACGGAGAGCAGATAGGCGATGCCCGCGACCAGCACGATGGCCGGGCCCGACGGCCACTGCGCGTGGTACGACAGCAGCAGGCCGATGAAGCCCGAGAGCGCCGCGATGACGGCCGCCACCAGCGCCAGGCTCCAGACTTCCGCCGCCCAGAAGCGCGCCGCCGTGGCGGGCAGCATCATCAGGCCGACGGCCATGAGGGTGCCCAGGGCCTGGAAGCCCGCCACCAGATTCGCGACGGTCAATACCAGGAAGATGCCATGCACCAGCATGCCGCGGCCGCCGACATTGCGAAGAAATCCAGGGTCCAGGCACTCCACCACCAGCGGCCGATAGATCACGGCCAGGACGGCCAGCGTCACGCTGGCGACGCTGGCGATGAGCAGCAGCGCCGCATCGTCCACGGCCAGGATGGTGCCGAACAGCAGGTGCATCAGATCGACGCTGCTGCCGTGCGTCGAGACCATCAGCACGCCCAGCGCGAGCGCGATCAAATAGAAGGCCGCGAAACTCGCATCCTCGCGCTGCGACGTGGTCCGCGTCACGAAGCCCGCTGCGAGCGCGACCGCCAGCGCCGCGAAGAAACCGCCCAGGCTCATGGCCGGCAGCGAGAAGCCGGCGATCAGAAACCCCAGCGCGGCCCCCGGCAGCAGCGCGTGGCCCATGGCATCGCCCACCAGGCTCATGCGTCGCAGCACCAGCAGCGTGCCCATCGGCGCGCTGCCGAGGCTCAGGGCCAGCGTCGCGACCAGCGCGCGGCGCATGAAGCCGTACTCGGAGAACGGCTGGAGGAGCAGCGATGCCAGCGTCACGCGGCTTCCTCGCACAACGCCGCATCGTCGTCCCAGGCCTCGGCCATCTGCCGGGCGCGGAACAGGTGCTCGGCGTGCAGCACCTCTGCGGTCGGTCCCCAGGCCACGCAGCGCCGCGCCATCAACAGCGTTCGGTCGAAATGCCGGCGCACCTGTTCCAGATCGTGCAGCACCGCGATGACGGTGCGCGACTCGGCGTGCCAGCGGGCCACTACGGCGAGCAGGTCGGCGGTGGTGCGCGCATCGATGGCGTTGAAGGGCTCATCGAGCAGGATCACTGGCGCATCCTGCAGCAGCACGCGCGCGAACAGCACGCGCTGGAATTGGCCCGCGGACAGCTCGGCGATCCCGCGGCGTTCGAAGCCGGCCAGGCCGACCGCATCGAGCGCGTGGTGCACGGCGTCGCGCTGCGGCGCGTCGAGTCCGCGCAGACTTCCGACGCGCGACCAGTGGCCCAGCGCGACCAGATCGAACACGCGGATCGGAAAGCTGCGGTCGATCTCGGCCTGCTGCGGCAGCCAGGCGATGCGGCCGGCGGCGCGCTGCACCTCCCCTTCGACCGGCGAGACGCGGCCCATGATGGCCGCCAGCAAGGTGGTCTTGCCCGCGCCGTTGGGCCCGACGATGGCGGTGAGCGAACCCGGTGCGAAGTCACCCGACACGTGGTGCACGGCCGGGTGGCCGCGGTAAGCCACGGTCAGGTTGCGCAGGCGGATCGCCGCGTGTTGGGGGAGGGCTGTCATCAGGAGATCGCCCAGGCCACGGCGAGCCACAGCAGCGCGATCAGCGCCAGCGCACCCACGCCCCGTTTCCAGGCGCCGGCCATCAGCAGGCTTGCAACACCCCTCATGCGCCCGCCGCTTCGGCCGCGCAGTCGGCGCTGCGCCCCTGCAAAACCATACCGTGGCGCTGCGCGGCCAGGCCTTGCGTCACCATGCCGCCCATGGAGATCCGGCAGGCACGAATCGGGTGCGTGCGCTCCCAGGCCTTGCGATGAAAGTAGGGATGGTGGCGGTGTTCCATGGGTTTATATTATTGCAAATGAATTATCAATTGCAATAAGAGGGTCTGGAACGCTGGACACGGGGTGCTCGCCTGGGCGGGCGGGGCGTACTGGAATCACGGGCCGATCCAGGCCACGCAGGCGTTGTGTTGCGTGCTGCCGATGGAGGCGCCCGCGCGGGCGTCCAGCCCGCGCTACTGGCCGGGAATGTCCGGCTCGGGATACGCGGGTTTCACCTCGCCGGGCTTCTCCGGCACCGAGGCGGGGACGGGGCGGCTTTCCGGCTCGGACTCGCTCGGCACAGGATTCGGCCTCTCCGGAGTTTCGGGCTCGTGCGTCTGGGGTTTTGCGGGGATGGGATTGATCATGGCAGCCCCTTGGGTACGTTGAAAAATCATCCAGTGGGTCGCTTGGGCTGGCGCGCGGCAGTGCGGCGACGCGGCTGCACACCGGGTGGCCAGGGCAGAAGCTTCCTCGTAGCGGGATTTCACTGCCCGCCGGTCTTGCCTCCAGGATTTTGGGGGCCCGCGCCACGGTGGGACTTCGTCCAATCGTAGGGCGAGCCATCTGGCAGCCGCCGATCTGCCACCGTATTCACACCGGCATGCCCCACGCTCTCCGCCAGTTCGCTCGAGATGCACACATGGCGCTTTCCTTCCTTGCGTTTGATCTCGCACAGAGCCAGCGCGGCCTGGAGTTTTCCGGAGTCAAAAATCTCCATCCCAGGCACCCCGGGCTGTTCTTGCCAGTAGACGACGATACTCATGGCGACTCGGTTTCCTATTTCTGTCCGGTGGTGCTCAGGCTATCTTCCCATGCGGGCCCGGGTGTTGCCATGGGTTCCCGGTGCGATGTAGGAGAAAGGCGTAGCGAAGGCGCCAAGCCGCGGGTCAGAACCGCATGCGGACCGCGCCTGCGTCACGCTCCTTCACCCACCCCGCCAGAGAAACTGAACGCGTGTTGCGGCCATCAGGGCAGGCCCGCGACGAGGCCTGCGGTTTTCGCGGGGCCGCCGCTCAAGGGCATTGCGGGCTGTAGCCCGATCGCAAGGACGCTGCCCAACACGCCGGAGAATCTCGCCCAATGGCGCATGCCCACGCAGAAGATCAGGCCCGCCAGCGCCTTGCCGGAATTGGGAGTCGCCCTGCAGGATGCGCGGGACATCGAGGCATGCTGTCAATGCAGCGCTGAAAGAAGCGTCCGTGGTGCCCGCATGCGGGAAATGTCGCCGCGTGGCTCAATGTTGGTGGAAGGTGTCCGTGGGTTTCTATGCCTGGACTTCACCGGTGAGCGGATCGTAGGCCCGCCCGTCGGTATCGATAATGTTCCCCGTCACCGTATCGTACTTGCCCAGACGATAGGTGCCGGCGCCCTTGCCATCCAGGCCGATGTAGTCGGATCGGGCAAGAACCACGCGATTGTTCTGGGAAACAACCCCGTCCTTGGTCCATTTGTTGTCCATGAGCCATTCGGATACTTGGACGCCCTCTGGAGCGTCAATCTTTCCGTCCATGCGCATCTTGACGAGCGTTGGATCCATATTGAAGCCCTCTGCCGCAAGCAGTTGGGCGGGGTTCTTCTTGTAGAAAGTGGCCGTCTCCTTGGTCATCGTCGACAGGTCGCTTTTCACCAGTGTGGAACCGTCCGTGGGGAACTTGGACAACTTGCCGCTGCGGATGGCTTCGTAGTCAGCGGCAAACTCGGGATGGTTCTTGAAGAACATGTAGCGGCTGACGGTGCGCTCATCTCCCGCAGAAAGTGATAAAGAAAGAACCTTGACATAGTCTGGTGGCTCATAGTCTGCTGCGAAGGTGTCGCCCAGGCCGTCTTCCCACTCGCGGAATTCCTCCAGGTTGCTGAAGGGGGCCTTGGCCGAGGCCTGTGTGGTGGCCCCGGAGTCCTTGTTGTACAGGGCGGCGGTTGATTGATAGGGCTGGGTCTCCGACACGGTGGCGGGTGTCGCCGCCGTACCCGCCGTCTTGCCCTGGGAGCCTTCCGCGGACAGTTCTTCCAGCGTGGTCTTCAACTCTTTCAGGAAGGTGAGGGGATCGGCGTCCGCATGCTTTTGGGCTGTGCGCTCTGCCGCCTTGGCCGCCAGGGTGCTGGAGACGCCCAGGGACGTCAGCATGTTGGTGGCTTGTGAAATATCGAACATCTTGCGACTCCTTCGGTGGGCGGGCGATCCATGGCGTGGCACGGGGCCGGCGAGGGTTCTTTGGGCCTTGCTCCGATGGTCTCCCAGTTCGTCCTTGGCAATCCTCCGGTAAGAGGCGTAAAAACTGTACTTTTTGGCCAGTGGGCTGCGGTGGGCGAGTCCGTACCGGTGCCACCCTTGTCCGCAAGGAGCGGCGTGCCGTGGGGACGCCACCTTTTTTCAGGAGCCAACGGGATGTCTGACGGCCTGCGGTGGCTGCCGGGGATGGAGAACCTGCCCTTGTCTCCAGCCGCGCGGCGCCATGACCACCACCTCTTTTTCGCCGTGCTGGCGGATGGCGCCGTGGCCGCCCGCGCTGTCCGGCTGTGCGACCAGGAGACGGCCGCCCGCCAGGTGGAGGAGGGCCACAGGGTGCGCACCGAGCGGTTGCATGTGACGCTGGCCTCGCTCGGATGGGATGCCGAGTTCAGCCCCCGCAAGGTCTGGTGGGCGTGTGCGGCCGCCGCGCAAGTTCGCGCACCGGCGTTTTCGCTGCGGCTGGACCGCTGCCTGAGCTTTCAGGGGCGCCAGTCCAGGCGGCCCCTGGTCCTGTGCGGCAGCGAAACCGGCGTGGCGGGCATGGTGGCGCTGCACCAGGCGCTGCACCAAGCCCTGCGGGCGTGCGTGCCAGGCCCTGCGCCAGCGCGTGCCGAGCCATCGTTCACGCCGCACATGACGCTCCTCTACGGCCCTTCTGCCGTGGAGGAACACGGCGTGGAGCCTCTTGAATGGAGGGTGGATGCCTTCCAGCTGCTCTACAACCGCCGCGGCTCGCCCGGGCCCTACCAGGTGCTGGGGCGCTGGGGCCTGGACCAGCTGGCCTTTTTTCAGGCGGAGCAGGGCCGGCAGCCCGCACCGGCCGGCGAAGATCCGCCGCCGCGGGGTGGTCCAGATCAAATGCTATAAAAAAAGTAGCTGCCAGCGCTTGAAAGATAAGCCGTGGGGGCAGTTTTTATTCAGATCCTGCGGGCAAGGCCGCCTCAGCCAATCGTCATCAGGCTCGCGTTGCCGCCCGCGGCGGCGGTGTTCACGCTCAGTGCGCGCTCGATCAGCAGGCGCTCCAGCGGCACGTCGGTGGCGCCCGGGGGCAATGCGGTCACGCCCACGATGGGGCCGGGACGGCGGGCCAGCGCCTCGCACACCGCGTGCAGCGAAGCCGCATCGCCATGGTGCAGCACGGCGGACAGTTCGATGCGGCCGTCGTCCAGCACCTGATCCGCCACCGCGATGCTGGCCTGGACGGCCGGGGCAAGCTGTGCAAGCAAGCCCGCCTGGGTGGAAGGCCACAGGGCCTTGCCGCCCGAGGCCAGCACGGCCGCGGTCTGCGTGAGCAGGTCGCCTTCGGCCTGGGCCAGGCACAGCACGCGGGGCCGGGGGGCCAGGGTGTAGACGTTGCGCTCACCCGTGGGGCCGGGCAGGGTGCGCGCCGTGCCGCTCTGGGTGGCGGAGGCGAACGCGCGGCAGGTGTCCGCCAGCGCGGGGCGGCCCTGCGTGTGTGCCCACTGCTCCAGTGCGTGCAGGGGCGCCAGCCAGGGTTCGCGCGCTGCCACGTCGGGTGGCGCCGTGCGGTCCGCCGCGGCGAAGGTGCGTGCCAGCGCATCGGCCGGGCGCCGCGACAGCAGGCGCAGCAGGTACAGCGGCCCGCCCGCCTTCGGGCCCGTGCCCGACAGGCCCTCGCCGCCAAACGGCTGCACGCCCACCACGGCGCCCACCATGTTGCGGTTCACGTAGACGTTGCCCGCATGGGCGCGGTTCACCACGCGGGCGATGGTTTCGTCGATGCGGGTGTGCACGCCCTGCGTGAGGCCGTAGCCGGTGGCGTTGATCTGGTCGAGCAACTGGTCCAGGTCGTTGCGGGCATAGCGCACCAGGTGCAGCACGGGCCCAAAGACCTCGCGCTGCAGCTCCTGGATGCCGTGGAGTTCAATCAGCGTGGGCGGCACGAAGGTGCCCTGGGCGGTTTCATCGGCGCTGCAGCGGCACTGCTGGAACACGCGATGGCCCCTGGCCTTGAGCGCATCGATGTGCGCGGTGATGCCTGCCTGGGCCTCGGCGTCGATGACCGGGCCCACGTCGACCTGCAGCGTGCCCGGGTTGCCCATGCGCAGTTCACCCATGGCGCCCTTGAGCATTTCCACCACGCGGTCGGCGGCGTCCTCCTGCACGCACAGCACGCGCAGGGCCGAGCAGCGCTGGCCGGCGCTGTCGAACGCGGAGGAGACCGCGTCGGCCACCACCTGCTCCACCAGCGCCGACGAGTCCACGATCATCGCGTTCTGCCCGCCCGTCTCGGCGATCAGGGGGATGGGGCGGCCGGCGGCATCCAGGCGGCCTGCGATGGCGCGTTGCAGGATGCGCGCCACGTCGGTCGAACCGGTGAACATGACGCCCATCACACGCGGGTCGCCGATCAGCCGGGCGCCCACGGTCTCGCCCTGGCCGGGCAGCAGCTGCACCACGCCGCGCGGCACACCCGCCTGCCACAGAACGCGCACGGCCTCGGCGGCGATCAGCGGGGTCTGTTCGGCCGGC
This sequence comes from Acidovorax sp. GW821-FHT09A11, assembly GCF_059418365.1. Taxonomy (NCBI): domain Bacteria; kingdom Pseudomonadati; phylum Pseudomonadota; class Betaproteobacteria; order Burkholderiales; family Comamonadaceae; genus Acidovorax; species Acidovorax sp. GW821-FHT09A11. Next base: position 118,922 of record NZ_JBWKPS010000002.1, on the reverse strand, counting down.
TTGGCCAGCACGGGGTTGCCGGCGGCCAGGGCTGCGGCCACCTGGCCCATGAAGATGGCGAGCGGGAAGTTCCAGGGGCTGATGCAGGCCACGGGGCCCAGCGGAAGGTGGGTGGTGTTGTCGAAGGTGGATTCGACCTGCGCGGCGTAGTAGCGCAGGAAGTCCACCGCCTCGCGCACCTCGGCGACCGCGTTGCTGCAGCTCTTGCCTGCTTCGCGCATCAGCAGACCCAGCAGGGGCTGCATGCGGTCCTCCAGCAGGCCCGCGGCACGGTCGAGCGTGGCGGCGCGCTCGGCCGGGGGCGTCGCGGCCCACAAGGGGGCCGCCCACAGGGCGTGTTGCAGGGCCGCATCCACGTCGGCGGCCGTGGCCTCCTGCACCTGGCCCACCACGTCGCGGTGGTCCGCGGGGTTGCGCACGGGCATCGGCGCGCCGGGCGCGGCGTCGGCGCCGAGCAAGGGGCCGGCGGTCCAGCCCTGGCTGGCGGTGGCCTGCAGGATCGCGTCCAGTTGCGCGAGGGTGTTCTCGTTCGACAGGTCGAGCCCGCGCGAGTTGGCGCGGTGCGGGCCGTACAGGCCCCGTGGCGTGGCGATGCGCGGGTGGGGCAGGCCTGCGCCGCCTTCTGCGGCGGCCTGCTGGTCCACCACCTCGACGGGGCTCTTCACCAGGTCCTCCAACGCGATGGTCTCGTCGGCGATGCGGTTCACGAACGAGGTGTTGGCGCCGTTTTCCAGCAGGCGGCGCACCAGGTACGCCAGCAGGGTCTCGTGCGTGCCGACGGGGGCGTAGATGCGGCAGGGCCGACCCAGCTTGCCGGCGGTGACGGCGCCCACCACCTGCTCGTACAGGGGCTCGCCCATGCCGTGCAGGCACTGGAATTCGTACTGGCCGGCATAGTAGTTGTGGCCCGCCAGGTGGTAGATGGTGGCGAGTGTTTCCGCGTTGTGCGTGGCGAACTGCGGGTAGATGGCCTCGGGCGCGGCCAGCAATTTCCTTGCGCAGGCGATGTACGAGATGTCGGTGTGCACCTTGCGGGTGTACACGGGGTAGTCGTCCAGCCCGTCGACCTGGGCGCGCTTGATCTCGCTGTCCCAGTAGGCACCCTTGACCAGGCGCACCATCAGTCGGCGCTGCGTGCGGCGCGCCAGGTCCACCACGTAGTCGATGACGAAGGGGCAGCGCTTCTGGTAGGCCTGGATCACGAAGCCGATGCCGTTCCAGCCGGCCAGCGAAGGCTCGTGGCACAGGCGTTCGAGCAGGTCCAGCGACAGCTCCAGCCGGTCGGCCTCCTCGGCGTCGATGTTGATGCCGATGTCATAGCTGCGCGCGAGCTCGGTCAGGCGCAGCACCAGCGGGTACAGCTCGTCCATCACACGGGCGAACTGCGCGCGGCTGTAGCGCGGGTGCAGGGCCGACAGCTTGATCGAGATGCCGGGGCCTTCATAGATGCCGCGCCCGGCGGATGCCTTGCCGATGGCGTGGATGGCCTGCTCGTACGACGCGTAGTAGCGCTGGGCGTCCTCGCTGGTCAGCGCGGCCTCGCCCAGCATGTCGTAGGAATAGCGGAAGCCCTCGCCTTCCATCTGGCGGGCGTTGGCCAGGGCTTCGCCAATGGTCTCGCCGGTCACGAACTGCTCGCCCATCATGCGCATGGCCATGTCCACGCCCTTGCGGATGAGCGGCTCCCCGCCCTTGCCGATCAGGCGGCCGAGCGATGCGCCCAGGCTGCCTTCGCTGTGCGTGGCCACCAGCTTGCCCGTGATGAGCAGGCCCCAGGTGGCCGCATTCACAAACAGCGAAGGGCTCTTGCCCAGGTGGGGTTCCCACTGGCCGTTGCTGATCTTGTCGCGGATCAATGCATCGCGCGTGGCCTTGTCGGGGATGCGCAGGAGCGCCTCGGCCAGGCACATCAGCGCCACGCCTTCTTGCGACGACAGCGCGAACTCCTGCAGCAATCCCTGCACGATGCCCGCGCGGCCCCCGGCGCTCTTGCGGCTGCGCAGGGCGCCCGCAATGCGCAGCGCCAGCTGCCCGGCCGCTTGCGCCATCGCCTGCGGCAAACGGGCCTGCGCCAGCAGCGGGGCCAGGGCCTCGGGCTCGGGGCGCCGGTAGGCCGCGGTGATGGCGGCGCGCAACGGGCTGGCCAGGGGCGAGCGCGGGGCAAAGCCGGCGGGGCTGGTGGAAGAGGGCAGGGCGCCGATGGGCTGCGTCATGGCGTGTCTTTCGGTGGGTATCAGGGGTATTGGTGGTTGGGCCCCCAGGGCCTGCCGGGGGCGGCTGGATGCGATGATCCTTGGTCTGTGGATGAATAAATGGTCGAAAATAGGCGGTATGTCAGAATAAATCACTATCCACCATGACGATGGAAACCGATCTGGACCGTATTGACCGCAAGATTTTGTCAATCCTGCAGGAAGATGGGCGCATTGCCAATCTCAAGCTGGCGGACGCCGTCGCGCTGTCGCCCACCGCGGTGCTGGCGCGCGTACAGCGCCTCACGCGCGACGGCTTCATCCTGGGCTACGAGGCGCGGCTCAACCCGCTGAAGCTGGGGGCGGGCATGCTGGTGTTCGTGGAGGTGCTGCTCGACCGCACCACGCCGAATGTGTTCGACCAGTTCAAGGCGGCGGTGCAGGTGCATCCCGAGATCATGGAGTGCCACATGGTGGCAGGGGGGTTCGACTACCTGCTCAAGACGCGCTCGGCCGACATGAACGCCTACCGCGTGTTCGCAGGCGCGGTGCTGTGGCAACTGCCCGGCGTGCGCGAGACACGCACCTATGCGGTGATGGAAGAGGTCAAGCACACCAACCACCTGCACCTGCGTTGAAGGGGCGCGCGGGGCCCGGCGGTGCGCGACGCTGCCATGGAGCCACGGCTGCATTGGCTCGGCAGGCCAAAGCCTCCATAATCCCAGGCAGACATGCCAGATCGAGGAGAAGAACCATGACCCGCTTCCCATACGCCACTGCCGCTGCCGCCGCGCTGCTGGGCGCCCTTTTCAGCCAGTCGGCCGCGGCTTCGTGCTACGTGGTCTACGGCCCCGACAAGGACATCGTGTACCGCGCGCCCGAACCGCCGGTGGACATGTCCTACCAGATCCACCAGACCCTGCCGCTGGTGGCGCCGGGCGCCACGCTGGTGTTCACGCCGGACAATTACAACTGCGACCTCACCGTCAACAAGCTGCCCCTGGCGTCCGCGCAGGGCGCCACGGGATCCATGGGATCCGTCGGCGGCCGCCCCGCGCGCGCGGACCGCGGCTGACCTGACCGAGCCGGCAGGCTGCGGCGATCCCCGGGCAGGCACCGGCCCGGGCCTGAGACAATCGGGGGATGAGCGAACCGAAAGAACTATCCCCCTCGTTTGAACCCACCGCGCAGGATTCCCACGGCGATCTGCCCGAGGGCTGGCTGCAGGTCCAGTCCATGGACCTGGATGCCCAGGGCGTCGCCCGCAAGCCCGACGGCAAGGTCATCTTCATCGACGGTGCCCTGCCGTTCGAGCTGGTCACCGCCAACACCCACCGCAAGAAGAACAACTGGGAGCAGGCCAGCCTGACGGCGATCCACCGCGAATCGTCGCAGCGCGTGCGCCCCGGCTGCCCGCACTTTGGCCTGCATGCCGGAGCCTGCGGCGGCTGCAAGATGCAGCACCTGCACGTGGGCGCCCAGGTGGCCGTCAAGCAGCGGGTGCTGGAAGACAACCTGTGGCACCTGGGCAAGGTCAAGGCCGGCACCGTGCTGCGCCCCATCGAAGGCCCCGCCTGGGGTTACCGCTACCGTGCGCGGCTGTCGGTGCGCCATGTGATCAAGAAGGGCCAGGTGCTGATCGGCTTTCATGAACGCAAGAGCCGCTACGTGGCGGACATGCAGCAGTGCCCCGTGTTGCCGCCCCATGTAGACGCCATGCTGATGCCCCTGCGGGCCCTGATCGCCGACATGGATGCGCGCGACACCTGCCCGCAGATCGAGCTGGCCTGCGGCGACAGCGTGACGGCCCTGGTGCTGCGCCACCTGGAGCCGCTGAGCGCCGGCGACATCGCCCGGCTGCGCGCCTTCGCCGCCGATCACGGCGTGCAATGGTGGCTGCAGCCCAAGGGCCCGGACACGGTGAAGCTGCTCGAGGAGGGCGGCGAGCAGCTTTCCTATGCGCTGCCGGATTTCGGCATCACCATGCCGTTCAAGCCGACCGACTTCACGCAGGTGAACCCGCACATCAACCGCGTACTCGTCTCCCGCGCGCTGCGCCTGCTGGACGTGCAGCCCCACGAGCGTGTGATCGACTGGTTCTGCGGCCTGGGCAACTTCACGCTGCCGCTGGCCACGCAGGCGCGCGAGGTGCTGGGCATCGAGGGCAGCGAGGCCCTGGTGGCCCGCTCGCGCGAGAACTATGCATTGAATCAGGCTGCAGCGCAGGACCATAAAGCGCTGGCAGCTACTGATTTTGTAGCGCGCAACCTGTTCGAGATGACCCCGGAGATGCTGGTGGCCGACGGCGCGGCCGACAAGTGGCTGGTCGATCCGCCCCGCGAAGGCGCGTTCGCGCTGGCCAAGGCGCTCGCCGACATCGAGCAGGCGCGCATCGGCGCCGAGGGTGCGGGCCCGCTGCCCGCCGGGGCCGAAGGCTGGACCCCGCCCAAACGCATCGTCTATGTCAGCTGCAATCCCGCCACGCTCGCCCGCGATGCCGGGTTGCTGGTGCATCTGGCGGGCTACCGCTGCACGGCGGCCGGCATGGTGAACATGTTCCCGCACACGGCGCACGTGGAAAGCATGGCGGTGTTCGACCGCGCCTGAGGGGAGAAAGGGCCGCCGCAGCCGGTGTGCGCCGGCCTGGCCGCGCACGGGGGGAGAGCGGCCCGCTAGCCCTAGCTGCGGTTGCGGTTCGAAGCCGCGTCGCGGGGCTCGGTCTCGATATCGCCGGACCGTTCGGCGCGCTCGGGTTTCTCGACCACCTTGCCGAGCACCGAAGGCGTGCCTTCCAGCTTGTTTTCACGCATGTAGGCGTCCATGTCCTTCCACCCGGCGAACACCGAGGCCTTGGCGGCCTTGGGGTTCAGGGTGTAGCAGTCTTCCAGCCCGCGCAGCGCGTGGCGGCAGGCGCCGCCGATGGCCTTGGCTTCTTCCTCGCGCTGGACGATCCTGGGATCCGGGCCCAGGCCAGGGATCTTGTTGCAGGCGGCCAGCAGCAGGATGCTGCACAGGGCCAGCATGCGCAGTGCGGTGGAGCGGGTTTTGCGATACATGTGCTTGCATTATCGGCACGCTGGCCGCGCTATTGAGGGCTTGGCGGTGCGAAGCGCAAGAAAAAGGCTCCCGAAGGAGCCTTTTTGCCTTGAGGTGGCGCCCGGGAGCGCGCCACGGGGTCAGTCGCGCTCGCCGCCCATGATGCCCAGCAGGGCCAGCAGGCTCTGGAACACGTTGAAGATGTCCAGGTACAGGGCCAGCGTGGCGCTGATGTAGTTGGTTTCGCCGCCGTCCAGGATCTGCTTCAAGTCATACAGCATGTAGGCGCTGAAGATGCCGATGGCAGCGACCGAGATCGCCATCATGCCGACCGAGGAGCCGACAAACACGTTGATGACGGCGCCCACCATGAGCACCAGCGCGCCCACCATCAGCCACTTGCCCATGCCCGAGAGGTCGCGCTTGATCACGCTGGCCAGGCTGGCCATCACGAAGAACACGCCCGCGGTGCCGGCGAAGGCCGTCATGATGAGGTCGGTGCCGTTCTTGAAGCCCAGCACCATGCCGATGAGGCGTGAGAGCATGAGGCCCATGAAGAACGTGAAGGCCAGCAGCACGGGCACGCCGGCTGCCGAACGCTTGGTCTTTTCGATCGCGAACATGAAGGCGAACGCGCCGCCCAGGAACACGATCAGGCCCACGCCGCCGCGCAGCGACTGGGTGATGCCGGTGGCGACGCCGACCCATGCGCCCAGCACCGTGGGGATCATGCTCAGCGCGAGCAGCCAGTAGGTATTGCGAAGCACCTTGTGGCGCTCCTCCTGCGAGATGCCATAGCCCGCAGAGTGCCCCAGGGTGGTGACTTGGTCATTCATCTTGTGTCTCTCCTTGTTGGCCTGCACGACGCAGACAGTGCAAATTCTAGGTGGTGGCGGCTGGAGGCCTTCCAATATCCGCGTCCGGTCACCTACTTTTGGTAAGGGTTCTTTCACCCTGCATGGGGGTGAGGGGGTGGGCGTATGCCGCTATGCTTGCCGTCTTTCCCCCGCCGGCGCGGACTCCCGCGGCCCGGCATTCTTCTCCTTTGCGGGTATACCAATGAAAACCAAGCATGAACTCGAACTGGCCGACGTGAAGGCCATTGCCGCTGCCGCCGAAGCCGAGGCGCTCAAGAACCAGTGGGCCGTGACCATCGCCATCGTGGACGATGGCGGCCACCTGCTGTGGCTGCAGCGCCTGGATGGCGCCGCCGCGGTGTCGTCCCACATCGCCCCGTCCAAGGCCCGCACGGCCGCCCTGGGGCGCCGCGAGAGCAAGGTGTACGAGGACATCGTCAACGGCGGCCGCACGGCCTTCCTGAGCGCGCCCGCCATCGACGGCCTGCTGGAAGGCGGCGTGCCGATCCTCAAGGACGGCCAGTGCCTTGGCGCCGTGGGGGTGAGCGGTGTGAAGTCCACCGAGGACGCGCAGGTGGCGCGCGCCGGCATCGCCGCTCTGGGGCTTTGACGGGAGTCCAGGGCGTGGGCCCGCAGGGGGCAGGGGGCTGAAGAGCTTTCAGGTCCTGTGCCCCCCAATGAAAAAACCGGCCCGCGAGGCCGGTTTTTTCATGGCGTGATGGAGAAATCTGGGGCGGGGATGGGACCGCAAAAAAAGCCTGGCTACGCGGGCGAACCCGTTGGCTGGCAAAAACGACCCTTTCGAGCTTGTAGCAAGCCCGGGAGTCGCCCCACGATGAAACTTGGAGCCCGCTGCCAGGGACTACTTGGTCAGGATCAGCTTGCCCAGCTTGGTTGCCTGCAGGCGGTACACCGATCCGTTGTGGCTGATGGCCACGGCCTTCTGGCCTTGCAGCAGGGAGCTGCTGTCCACGGCGGCGGTAGGGGTGTTGGGCTCGGTGCGTTGGCTGGCCAGTCCGTCGGCGTGCGAAACCCCCTTGCTGGCGGAGGCGGGGCGCAGGATCGAAGCGGCGGTCAATGTGGCTTGCATGAGGTTGTTCCTGGTGCGTTGCAGTGCGTTTTGCTAATGATAACGATTCGCAATTACAAGTCAAGCAACAGGAGTGTTTCTTTTTGTTCTTCTGGGTGAGACATTTGATTTCGAATGGTGCGCCGCTGGTTTTGGCGCCGATTTACGCAGCCTCAAGCGGGAAAGTAGGTCAAGCAGCCGGGGGGAAACGGAAACGGTCACGTCTCGGGCGGCGGGTGTCACCCCGCTCCGACGGGAACCGCCCAGGTGTGAACTGACCCCGGATGCGGCGCCGCTGTGGGTCAGTCTTGGCAGAGAACACTGTGGGGTCTCTGCAGGGACCCGCCTCTCCACCGCCGGGTGAGCCGCTTCAGAGGATGAAGGAAGCCAGGGCGTTCTCGGCGCCCGAGCGGGTTCACATCCCCCCGCCGACATCGGGCTGGGCAGGAAAAACGACCCAAAGACGAACAAACCCGGCGCGTCCTCTGCAGCCAATAGTGCAGCGGCCGGGCCGGGCGGGTTTTTGGCGCGCAGGACGCTGGCGGATTGTCTGACTGATTGACTGTCTTCAGGGCGCGGGGTCGGTCACGAAACCGATCTTGCGCACGCCAGCGCGTTGCGCGGCGGCCATGGCCTGGGCCACGCGCTCGTAGCGCACTTCCTTGTCGCCGCGGATGTGCAGATCGGGCTGCGGCTCCTTGGCCGCCTCGACCTGCAGGCGCGGGAAGAGTTCTTCCTCCGTGACCTGCGACTCGTTCCAGTAGTACTTGCCGTCGGCCGATACCGACAGGCGCACCGTCTCGGGCTTGATGTTCTCGGGCTGGTTCGTGGCGCGTGGCAGGTCCACGTTCACCGAGTGCTTCATGACGGGCACGGTGATGATGAAGATGATGAGCAGCACCAGCATGACGTCCACCAGCGGCGTCATGTTGATCTCGTTCATCACGTCATCGGCATCGTCTTGCGTTCCGAAAGCCATGGCTCAGCCGCCTTTCTTCATGGGCAGCACCTTGCCCTGTTCGCCCGCCGCGCTCACGCGGGCGCCGGTGACGAAGTAGGCGTGCAGGTCGTGGGCGAAGCTGTTGAGGCCGCCCAGGATGGACTTGTTGCCGCGCACGAGGGCGTTGTAGCCCAGCACGGCGGGGATGGCCACGGCCAGGCCCAGGGCGGTCATGATCAGCGCTTCGCCGATGGGGCCGGCCACCTTGTCGATGGTGGACTGGCCCGAGGTGCCGATGGCCAGCAGCGCGTGGTAGATGCCCCAGACGGTGCCGAACAGGCCGATGAAGGGGGCGGTGGAGCCGACCGAGGCCAGGATGGCCAGGCCCGACTGCAGGCGCGAGGTGAACTCGTCGATGCAATTGCGCAGGCAGCGGGTGACCCAGTCGCTCACGTCCAGCGTGTCGTGCAGGTGGGCCTTGGTGTTGCGGTGGTGGGCGGTGGCTTCACGGCCTTCCAGCGCCAGGTGGCGGAAGGGGTTGGTAGGGTCCGTGCCCAGCTTGGTCAGGCCGGCGGCGAAGTCCTCGCTGTGCCAGAAGTCCTGCGCGGTGCGGGCGTGCTTCTTGAACTTGATGATGTCCAGCGCCTTGATGAGGATGACGATCCACGAGGCCAGCGACATGGCCAGCAGCAGGATGGCGACGGCGCGGGTGACGAAGTCACCCTGGATCCAGACGTTGGCGATGCCGAATTGCGATTCCATGAGAAAAACTCCCTAAAGCGGTGATTTGCGGTGATTTGGTTATTCGAGAACGAAGTTGACAGGGACCAGGTTCCACATGGTCTCGGGCACGCCGTTGCGTTTGCCGGGCACGAAGCGCCAGCGCATGACGGCTTCCTGGGCCTGTCGGTCCAGCCGGTCGAAGCCGCTGGACTTGTTGATTTCGACCTTCTGGGGCAGGCCGTCGGTGCCGATCAGTACCCGCAGCACCACCTTTCCCTGCTCGCCCATGCGCTTGCTGATGGCCGGATAGCTGGGTTTGGGGTTGTTTAGGTAGGCGGCGTCGCTGGACGGCAGTTCGATCTTGGGCGGCGCGGGGGGCGCTGGAGGAGCTGGCGCCGGTGCGGGCGGGGCCATGGGCGCCTCGATGGGCGGTGCCGGCGGCTGCGGGGTGGTGATGCCCGTGGGGGCATTGGGGGCGGGCGTGGGGTCCGCGATGGCCACCGGCATGGGTGCGGGGCGCGGGGCGGCCTTCGGGGCCGGCTTGGGAGGGGGTGGCGGCGCGGGAGGCGGTGGCGTGACCTTGGGGGGCGCGGGTGGTGCGATGAATTCCGTCAGCAATTCCGCCGGCACGATGACTTCGGCCGCGCGGCGCAGCAGGCCCGACTGCAGGGCCCAGAGGCCCGCAACATGCAGTGCGACGACGGAGCCCACGATCACGGTGTTGCGGCTGAACCCCCCGGGGGTGGCAAAACGATCTGGGTGAGACATAAAAATGATAGCAGCTAGCGCTTGTGGATCAAGCGCTAGCGCCCTAAAAGACCTTGATTATTTGCGAAAGATCCACCAGGCCGAGCCTGCGACGAGGATCAGGCTGCCAGCGAGCGTTGAGAGGAGTTCCATGACTTGCTTTCCAGGATGGAGCTGGCAAGCTGGATCGTTTGCGGCGCTGCCTCATTGTGCAGGGCCGCCACCGGATTCGATGCGCTGCACTGTGCCACCACGTCGCGGGCACAGCTTTCGCAGCATCCGCATTGGGTGGCCACGCCCAGCTCGAACTGGATTTCGTCAAAGCTCATGCCCGCACGTGCGTGGCGGGCAATCTCACGGTCGGAAATCCGGCGGCAAACACAGACGATCATGGCGGCAGGCAGTGTGGCTGGCTGTTGAAGGTGTCGCCATTATAAATAAGAATCTATCGCATTTGCAATAAGCCATTTCTGCCATGAGGGAGAAACCGGCGCAAAGGCGCCGCCTCAGCCGGGGCTGTCTGCGGTGAGCAAGGCTGGCGTGGCGTCTGCCAGCGTGGCGCAGCCGGTGAGCGCCATGGCGATCTCGAGCTCGTCGCGCAGCAGGCGCAGCACGTGGGCGACGCCGGTGGCCCCCGCATTGGCCAGCCCCCAGACGGCCGGGCGCCCCACCAGCACGGCGGATGCCCCCAGCGCCATCGCTTTGAGCACGTCGGTGCCGCGCCGGATGCCGCCATCCACCAGCACCGGCAGTGCGCCGCCCACGGCCTGCACCACGCGCGGCAGGGCGGTGGCCGTGGCCGGGGCGGTGTCCAGCGTGCGCCCGCCGTGGTTGGACACGATGACGCCCGCAACGCCGGCCGCCACGGCCTGGCGCGCATCCGCCGGGTGCAGCACGCCTTTGAGCAGCACGGGCAGCCGGGTCACGGACTGCAGCCACGCCACGTCGTCCCACGTGGGGGCGTGGTGCAGCAGCCCGTCGAACAGCGCGCTCTGGTCCGCGCCGAGGGGTGGGGTGGGCGGCGCCTGCATGCCGGCCAGATTGACGGGGCCGATGCCGGGCGGCAGGCGAAAGCCTGTGCGGCGCTCCCGGTCGCGTGCGCCGCTGGCGGGCGCGTCCACGGTCAGCACCAGGGCTTCGAACCCTGCGGCCTCGGCGCGCTGTGCCAGTGCGCGGGTCAAGCCACGGTCTGGCTGCAGGTACAGCTGAAACCACAGCGGACCGCGGCCGGGGTCGGGCAGTACGGCCTGGGCAATGCTCTCCAGCGACACGCTCGCCTGGGTGCTCAGCACCACCCCCGCGCCCAGGGCCGCAGCCGCGTAGGCCATCGCCAACTCGCCGTCGGCGTGGGCCAGGCGCTGAAAGGCGACGGGTGCCAGCAGGATGGGGTGTGCCAGCGTGCGGCCCAGCAGCTGGACGCGGGTGTGCCCGCCCGCCAGCGGACGCAGCACGCGGGGCCACAGGGGCAGGGCGTCCCATGCGCTGCGGTTGCTGCGCAGGCTGATCTCATCGGCCGCGCCGCCACTGAAGTAGGCCCAGGCGTTGTCGTCCAGGTGCCGCCGGGCCTGCTGCTCGTGGTCGGCCAGGCTGACGATGCCCGGAGGAAGCGGTTGGCGTGCGGGGACGTGGGTCATGGCAATGAAAAAAGCACCTGGCGTTTGTTCAGAGCGCGCAAGGTGCTATCAATAAAGGAGCGAAAGGGGCGGCGCTCACACGTCGGCCCACATGCGCAGCAGGTTGTGGTACGTGCCCGACAGGGCGATGACCGAAGGATCCGTTTCACCCACGCTCTGGCGCAGCCGCAGCAGGGCCAAGTCCATGTCGAACAAGAGCTGGCGCTGCTCCAGCCCGCGCACCATGCTTTCCACCCAGAAGAAGCTGCTGATGCGGTGGCCGCGGGTGACGGGCGACACCTGGTGCACGGTGCTGCTGGGGTACAGGATCATGTCGCCGGCCGGCAGCTTGATGCGTTTTTCGCCCCAGGCTTCGGTGGCGACCAGTTCGCCGCCGTCGTATTCGTCCGGCGGGGTCAGGAACAGCGTGCACGACAGGTCGCTGCGCACCCAGCAGCTGTCTGCCTTGGAGTGCATGACGGCGCTGTCCACATGGCGGCCATAGAAGTTGGCGCCGTCGCCGTAGTTGTTGAACAGCGGGTTGTAGATGCGCCGGGGCAGGGCGGCCGAGAAGAACAGCGCATTGCGGGCCAGCGCGGCCTTGACGATGCCTTGCAGCTGGGCCGACAGCTCGCTGCCCTGCGCGAGTTGCAGGTTGTTCTTCTGGTGCACGGCCTGGCTGCCCGCGCTGCGGGCGCCATCCACCCAGGGGGTGTCGGCCGCCCAGAGCTTTTGCCGGAACAGGGCGACCTCGTCGGCCGTCAGTACGTCTTGGATGTGCAGGAACATGGGGCCTGATTGTGACTCCGCCCCAATGAAGGGGCGGTGTCGTTTCGTCAAAACATCGGCGCTTTCAGTGCGTCAGCAACGCACCACAGGCGCATTGCATGCGCGTCAGAAGCGCGTCTTGAGCGACAGCTGCACGGAACGCGCCGTGCCCGGCGTGTAGAAGCCGCGGTACAGGCCGTCCGCATAGGTGCGGTCGAACAGGTTGTTGACGTTGAGCTTCAGCGTGGTCTTGTCGTCGAACGCGTATTCGACCATGGCGTCCATCACCGCGAAGCCGCTGGCGTACACGGCACGCGAGCCTTCGGGGTTTTGCTTGCCGCGGTAGGTCACGCCCGCGCCCACGCGCACCTTGGAGGTGACGGCGTAGGTCGTCCACACGCTGCCGCTGTGCTTGGGCGTGAGGCCTGGGCGGTCGCCCTGCGCCTGGGCACCACCGCCGTTGGCGGGCACCACCACATTGCTGTGGTCGATCTTGGCCGAGGGGATCCAGGTGTGATTGGCGAACAGTTCCCACTGGGGCGTCAGGCGGCCGGCGAGGTTGAATTCCATGCCGGTGGCGTGGCGCTTGCCGGACAGCAGCTCTTGCTGGGCTGCGGTGTCGGGGTCGGTGTTGCGCTCGTTGTACTTCTGGCTGTAGAACGCGGCCACACCCAGCAGGGCACGGCGCTCGAACAGCTCGAACTTGCTGCCGATCTCGAAGTTGCGGCTCTTTTCAGGGTCGGTGTTGGCCGTGCGCGCCGTGCCGGCGCCGGGGTTGCCGAACTGGTAGGTGTCGCCCGAGGTGTTGTACGAGGTGCCGTACGACACGTAGTACGAGGTCAGCTCGGTGGGCTGGAACAGCAGGCCCACGCGGGGGCTGACCAGGCTGTCGGAGCGGGAGTTGCTCAGCGCGCCGGTGGCGTTCTTGTAGGAAGCCCTGAAGTTGTCGTAGCGCAGGCCGCCCACCAGCTTCAGGGTGTCGTTGATCGCGACCGTGTCCTGGAAGTACAGGCCCAGGTTGCGCGAGGTGAAGGTGTTCCACTGCACCGGTGCGCGGCCGTCGGCCACCCAGGCGCCATCGTTGGGCGAGCCCACGGTGGTGTTGGGGCGCGGCGTGGTGTTGGCGTAGTTCTGGTTGCGCTTGGCATCGTCGTCGTAGTAGTCGACGCCGGCCAGCACCGCGTGCTTGCGGCCGCCCCAGTTGAAGGTGTTGTTGTAGTCGCTTTGCACCTGCAGCACTTCGCTCTCGCCCAGGCGGCCCTTGGAGCCACGGGTCAGCACGGTGCTGCCATTGATCTGGCCCAGCGTGATGCTGCCGTTCTGAAAGCCGATGGTGCTGGCCAGCAGGTCGCGCTCGTATTTGCCGTAGCGCAGGCGCGTGGTCAGCTCGCCGTTGTCGTCGAAGCGGTGGATGTGGCCCAGCGTGACGTACTGCGACGAGGTGTCGTTGTGGTCGCTGGCCAGGCCGTAGTAGTTGCGGGCTTCGAGCGGCGTGTTGATCTTGCCGTCGACCACGCGCCAGGGGTGGTTGTACAGCGGACGGCCCTTGGATTCGAGGTAGTACAGGCCGATCGAGAATTCATCGCGCGTGCCGATGCCCCAGGCGAAGGTGGGCGCAATGCCGCGCTTGTCCTGCTTGGCGCCGTAGTTGTCGTACTCCTGCACCATGGCGTTCAGGCGGAAGGCCGCGTTTTCGCCGGTCTTCCAGTTGAAGTCGCCCGTGGCGCGGTGGAACTGGCCGGTGCCGAAGGTGTAGCTGGCTTCGTGCTGGTCGATCAGCAGCGGGTACTTGTTGACCTGGTTGACGATGCCGCCGGTCGAGCCCTTGCCGAACAGCATGGAGGCCGAGCCCTTGAGGACTTCGATGCGGTCGTTGTTGAACGTGTCGCGCTCGATCAGTGGAGCGTCCTTCATGCCGTCCACATAGATGTCACCGGCCAGGCCCAGCGAGAAGCCGCGCATGCGCACGTCTTCTTCACCCGTTTCGCCCGACTGGAAGGTCACGCCCGCCGTGGTGCGCAGCACCTCGCGGAAGTCGTCCTGGTTGCGGTCGTTCATGAGCTTTTCGGTGAACACCGTCACGGACTGGGGGATGTCCTTGATGTCCTGGTTGCCCTTGCCGACGGTGGTCTTCTTGAGCAGCAGGGTGTCCTTGCCTTGCACTTCGGCCGCTTCCTGCACCGTCACGGTGGACATGGTGGCTTCCGGTGTGCCGGACTGGGCCATGGCGCCCATGGAGGCGGCCAGCATCAGGGCGCCCAGGGGCAGCAGGGCCATGTCGGACGATGCGCCGGTGGCGGTGGAAACAGGGGATGCGGTTTGACGCAGCGCGGTGCTGCGGCGCTGAGCGCGTGATTTTGCCAAGATGGACTCCGTCGATGGGGGATGTGCTGATCGGCGCCCGATGTGCGCCGCAAACGAGCCGGATGCAATGACGCTTGTGAGAAATACGTCACAAAGTCATGCTTCTTCGTGCATCTTTATGTTACATCGAATGAGGGTCATTCTCATTTGCATTGATGTTTACACGCCACACTTTGCCTGGGTACGGACGAAAAAAAGCCGGCAGAGCCGGCTTTTTCGGGGGGCGCGAAGCGCTTACTTGACGTGCTTGCCAATGAGGCCGGCGAGTTCAAACATCGACACCTGGGGCTTGCCGAACAATTCCTTGAGCTTGGCGTCGGCATTGATGTTGCGCTTGTTGGTGGCGTCCTGCAGGTTGTTGGCCTTGATGTAGACCCACAGCTTGCTGATGATCTCCGTGCGCGGCAGCGGTGCCGAGCCCACCACGGCGGCCAGCGCGGGGCTGGGCGTGAGCGCCTTCATGAAGGCAGCGTTGGGGGTGCGCTTCTTGGCGGGGGCAGCAGCCGTCTTGGCTGCGGGGGCTGTTTTTGCCGGAGCTTTTTTTGCAGTTGCCATGTTGGGTTTTCCTTGTTGGAAGTAAATTTTCACCAGCGAAAACTAGGCTGTCCCACTGGCAGGCTGATGCTACTGGGAAAAAAACGCGTTTCCAAGGGAGAAACGGCTTTTTTTGCCTCGATTTGTAGCCGTGGCGCCGCGTGCGGGCCAATAAGTCGCGTGCGCGGCGCTCCTGCCTTGACAAAGCGGTGCGTGTGCACGCGTTTTCCCTATGGCGGCGCAGGCCTGGATGGCGTCCGGGAGGTCTGTATGACAATGCCGGAAGCACCACGGCGCCGGTGGCCCGCCCGCAGCTGGAAACGGACCGCTGGCGGCAGGCCCCGTCCCGTCTCTTTCCTTCTTTTCCTGTTTGAAAGGCCTTTGAAAATGACCGCTGCACTTCCTGTCAACACATTCAGCACCTGCGATTTCTGCGATGTGCACAAGGGGGACATGGGCGGGGCCTTTCGTGTGCTGCCCCCGGTCTTCCAGAGCTTTGGCGGTGTGGCTGCGTTCGCGGGCGCGGTCAGCACCGTCAAGTGCCACGAGGACAACACCCACGTGAAGGCCGCGGTGGAGTCGCCCGGAGAGGGCCGCGTGCTGGTGGTGGATGGAGGGGCCTCGCTGCGCCGGGCGCTGGTGGGCGGCAACCTGGCCGCCGCCGCGGCACGCAATGGCTGGGCGGGCCTTGTGGTCGATGGCTGCGTGCGCGATCTGGCCGAACTCAATGCGGCCGCCGTGGGCATCCGCGCATTGGCGCTGATGCCGCTGCCCACCGAGCGGCGGGGCGAAGGGCAGCGCGACGTCGCGGTGCAGATCCAGGGCGTCTGGGTGCGGCCGGGCGACTGGCTGTATGCCGACGCAGACGGCATCGTGGTCAGCGCGGGGCCCCTGGCTGCATGAACGGGGGGAGGCCGCAGGCCGTGGGCCGCGCCTCAGCTGGCACGCCGGCCCACGCGCAAGGCAGCGCGTGAGGGCAGGGTGGCCATCAGCACGCTGGCCAGGGCAATGGCAAATGCCGCCCATTGCAGGCCTGTGAGCGATTCGCCGAGCACCAGCACGCCCACGAGGGCCGCACTGACAGGCAGCATCACCGAAAAAACGCCCCCCTGCGCCGCCGGGACGGCCTTGAGGCCGGTCATCCACAGCCAGACCGTCCACACGCAGGCGGCCAGCGCGTAGAACACCAGCAGCGTCCACGTGCCCCAGCCCACGGCGGCAAAGTCGAATTGCCAGGCCGCATACAGGCCGAAGGGGGTGGACAGCACGAAGCCCCACAGGTTGATGAGCGAGGTGATGCGTTTGGGCCCGAGGCTGCCCGTGAGCTTCTTTCCGATCACCGTATAGGCGGCCTCGCACACCACGGCACCCACCAGAAGCAAGGGGCCCAGCCATGCCAGATCTTGCATGTTTTGGGCATCTGGCGCTTGTGCAATGTGCGCTGAATGCTCTTGTTTTGATAGCGAAAACAAGACAATGCCGGCCACTGCGCAGGCCACGGCCGCCCAGGTGCGCGGCGCGACCTTCTCGCGCAGGAAGACCCAGCCCATCACGGCCACCGCAGCGGGTATCGCGGCCAGGGTGACGCCGGCCGAGACGGCGTTGGTCAGGCTCACGCCGTACAGCATGCAGACGGTGAACAGGAAGTTGCCCAGAAACGATTGCAGAAACAGCAGCCGCCGGGTTTGCCGTGTGAGCGGGGGTTCCTCCACAGGCTTTCTGAGCCAGTGCAGCATCGCCAAGCCGCCAATGCCAAAGCGCAGCCATGCGAGCAGGAACACGGGCAGTGCCGTCGCCAGGGGCTTGGACAGTGCCACATAGCTGCCGACCAGCGCCATGCTGAGGGCCAGGCACACGTAGGCGAAGGGGCGGCTGGGCGTGGTGTTCACTAGACTGGTGATCGTTCAACGAAAAAGAGTGCGCATCATGCCCGACGAATCCGTGCCCGCCCCCCCTGCACGCCATGTCTTTGTCTATGGAACGCTGCGGCGCGGCGGCACCAACGACATCAACCGCCTGCGGCCGGCGCCAAGGTTCATCGGGATGGCCCGGGTGGCGGGCAGCCTCTATCACCTCGGGGGGTATCCCGGCATGACGCTGGGTGGAGGGCGGTGGGTGACCGGCGAGGTCTATGCCATCGCGCCGGCCCTGGAATCCGTTCTGGACGAGATCGAGGACCTGGGCGCCAATCCGAGCGACGAATATGCCAAGCGCGACATCGTGGTCGAGGTCGAAGGACGCAGCGTTCCCTGCCTGGTCTATGAGATCAACCCGAGGTATGTGGAGTCCGCCCAGCGCATCGCCGGGGGGGATTGGCTGCAGGCTCTGCAGCCGCCAGCCGATTCTTGATCAATCTTTTGCAATGCGGAAATTAGATTTCATAATTTGGAATACGATAGATGTTGCATTGCCGCAATTTTTCTCGATATGAGAAATCAATTTCTGTATTGAGAAATGTTGTGTGTAAGCTGTTGTTTTGAAAGAAGAAAATTTATCTCTTCTATAAGACATAAGAGCTTGCGCAGGTCTTATAGAAGACTTAAAGTTGTCCCCAAGGGCAGCACGCAGCAGCCCGGCGTTTTCAACCAACCCCTGGAGTGATCTCATGCCCCAATCCCTCAACGAACAACTGAGCCGCGAACAGCAAATTGCCGCCCTGGAAAAAGACTGGGCGACCAACCCCCGCTGGAAGGGTGTGAAGCGCGGCTACTCCGCCGCTGACGTGGTGCGCCTGCGCGGCTCGCTGCCCATCGAGCACACGCTGGCCAAGCGTGGCGCTGAAAAGCTGTGGGACAAGATCAACGGCGGCGCCAAGAAGGGCTACGTGAACGCGTTTGGCGCCATCTCCGCCGGCCAGGCCATGCAGCAGGCCAAGGCAGGCCTCGAAGCCGTGTACCTGTCGGGCTGGCAAGTGGCCGCCGACGGCAACACCAGCGAAACGATGTACCCCGACCAGTCGCTGTACGCATATGACTCGGTGCCGACCATGGTCCGCCGCATCAACAACACCTTCAAGCGTGCCGACGAAATCCAGTGGGGCCGTGGCATCAACCCCGGCGACAAGGAATTCATCGACTACTTCCTGCCCATCGTGGCCGATGCGGAAGCCGGTTTCGGCGGCGTGCTGAATGCGTTCGAACTGATGAAGAACATGATCCAGTCGGGCGCCGCAGGCGTTCACTTCGAAGACCAGCTGGCGGCCGTGAAGAAGTGTGGCCACATGGGTGGCAAGGTGCTGGTGCCCACGCAGGAAGCCTGCGAGAAGCTGATTTCCGCACGCTTCGCGGCCGACGTGATGGGCGTGTCCACCATCGTGCTGGCCCGCACCGACGCCGAAGCCGCCAACCTGATCACGTCCGACCACGACGCCAACGACAAGCCTTTCCTGACTGGTGAGCGCACGCAAGAAGGCTTCTACCGCGTCAAGAACGGCCTGGAGCAAGCCATCAGCCGTGGCGTGGCCTACGCCCCCTACGCCGACCTGGTGTGGTGCGAAACCGGCGTGCCGGACATCGGCTTCGCCCGTGAATTCGCCCAGGCCGTGCACGCCGCCTGCCCCGGCAAGCTGCTGTCGTACAACTGCTCGCCATCGTTCAACTGGAAGAAGAACCTCAACGACAAGCAGATCGCTTCGTTCCAGGAAGACCTGTCGGCACTGGGCTACAAGTACCAGTTCATCACGCTGGCCGGCATCCACATCAACTGGTTCAACACCTTCCAGTTCGCCCATGCATACGCCCAGGGCGAAGGGATGAAGCACTACACCGAGATGGTGCAAGAGCCAGAATTCGCAGCACGCGAAAAGGGTTACACCTTTGTGTCGCACCAGCAGGAAGTGGGCGCAGGCTACTTCGACGACGTGACCACGGTGATCCAGGGCGGCTCGTCCTCCGTGAAGGCCCTGACGGGTTCGACCGAAGAAGAGCAGTTCCACTGATCTGTGGTCAAGTGACACGAGGATTGAAAATCCTTGTGTCGGTGGTGTAGTTCTTCCCAGGACCACCAATCAGCATGCACCCCAGCGCCCGCTAAAGGGCTCTGGGGTATTTGTCACTTCTTCAACTTTTTTACGATTAACTGTGAGTCAAGAATTGAGAGGGCGCTTACTGCTTTGGATATCCGCTCTAGTTGATGCGCAATCCTGTCTAGAGTTGGCGGCGCGCATGCTGTATGCGGCGGAAGCTGACGCAATCTTGGCGACCGAAAGGGCTCAGCATCAGCATTATGAAGCGCAAACAGGGCGGCCATACTCTCGTCTAGTGGCTTACGCGGATGATGCTGTAGTGCTCGCTAGCTACGACCGCGTATTGCCGTTGCCGCGCGAATGTTCCGAGGCTGCGATGCATCTGAACAAACTGGCTGCGGTGTACTTCATGCAGCTATACAACAGCGGTTATGCGGACGGTGATCAAGTGGCGGGCAACAAGTCTCCAGAGATTAAGGCACTAAGAGAAGAACTTGAAGTAGCCGCGTTTCCTGTGCGGGAAGAACTGCTGCGATTTCGAAGCTGGCTAGCTGCGGTCGAAGATTTCCGCAATGATGCGGTAGCGCATGCACAAGGAAACGCATTTGCTGTGCAGCACAGGTCGCAAGGAGTTTCCATGACTGTTCCCGTGATGACGCCAATACAGTGCGTTGAGTTGAGCGAAGTTATTCAGCGTCTGCTGCCTGAGATTGAGAGAAGGTACCATCTCCTCTCTCCCGACTCTTAGGGCTACTCGGCCTAACGCGGCAGCTAGACGCTCGCATCCCCTCAAACTCCGGGATTCCATAGATTTTGTGTGACGTGACCGAGGTGATCCAGGACGGTTCGCAGCGTGAAGGCCCTGACGGGTTCGACCGAAGAAGAGCAGTTCCACTGATCCGGCGTCCCCCGCACAGGGGGATGGGGAGACAGCAAGACAAGAAGCCACCCTGCGGGGTGGCTTTTTTCATGGGGTTTCGCCGCAGCTTCCACCGCTCCTCGAATGGCAGGCGCAGTGAGGTGCCCGCTCTACGGGGCGAAGGTGGGCACTACCGCCGTCACGGCGCAGCTTGCGCGGTGGGCGCGCGGGCGATGGCCGACACATCGCAATCAATGGCGCCCAGCGTCGACGAGACGGTGGCGTCCGATGCGCCGGGAGGCAAGGCAAGCGTCCACTCCAGATCGTAGTAGTTGGACCCCAGGTACCTGTGGTGCGCGGATACCAGCGGCTTCTTGATGCTGGCGCCTTGGAGTACCCAGCTTTCTGGCTCCTGCATCGGATAGTCCCTGCCGCAGCGCAACGCCACGCGCAGGGTGATTTCCGGTTGGTGCGCAAGTGCGATAGTCAGCCCGCCTTCAAGCCGTGCCGGCAGGTACGTCATGTAGTCGAGCTTGCTGTCCGATGTGACACTGTGCGTGGCGATGCCGTTGATCTTGATGCCCAGCGGTCTTACTGCATGGATATCCGTCTCGCCGACGGAATCGACGATCTCCAGCCCCTTCGTGAAATCAAACCTCGCCGCATCCTGCCGGGAGTGGATGAAATAGTCCTGAGACTGCGGGGTTGCCGGGGCGCAGGAAGGCAACTGGAATGTCCTGTTCGTGGCATCGCGCACCAGCATGGAGCTCAGGCCTGCAATGTCGGCCTGGCATATGCCCCGGTCGGCCAGTGCTGTGCGCAGGTCGTTCAGGTATCTGTATGTATATCCCGGGATCTTGAAGCCCGCCTCTTCCAGCTTCGGGAAGAACAAGGGGGCCACCAGGAGGTCGTACTTTCCGCGTTTTTCAAGCTGGCCATAGAAAAGTACGTGCGCCGAAAGGACCAGCACGAAGGCTGCGACAGCCAGCCCGTGAAAGCGCAGGCTGGAGAGCCGCAGCCTGTCGCTTGCGCGTGCCAGCCCGAAAGCAGCCAGCAAGGCAAGCCAGGGGTGTATGACGTCCAGGTGCCAGAAGGCTCCCTGGCTCAGGAACGCCATGGACACCGCGAACCAGAGCACCGTGGTGGCCCATATCCAG
Organism: Acidovorax sp. GW821-FHT09A11; assembly: GCF_059418365.1. Taxonomy (NCBI): domain Bacteria; kingdom Pseudomonadati; phylum Pseudomonadota; class Betaproteobacteria; order Burkholderiales; family Comamonadaceae; genus Acidovorax; species Acidovorax sp. GW821-FHT09A11. The sequence goes on along the minus strand of NZ_JBWKPS010000002.1, from coordinate 98,099 downwards.
CGAATGGTGCGGTCTGTGCGGCAGGCGGCGATGCTCAGCAGGAGTCCGGCCAGCATCACCGCGAGCAGGATTCCGGTGAGGCTTCTCAAGGGTGCTATGGCAGGCTCTATCGCCGCGATGGTGCTGTAGGGCATCAGGAGGACGTCGTGCCACTTGCCGACATCCAGGAGATTGGTGAGCCACCCCTGGGTGGGTTGCGCTGCGGCTGGATGGGGTGCTGTGGATTGGAGTTTTTCCACGATGCCTGACATGACGGCCCACAACGCCGTCATGCCGATGATGACGAACACGGTGGTGATCGTCTTGGGGCTTGAGAGCACACGAGGGTTCAGCAGCACGTAGGCTGCAAAACCCACGAGCAGCGGTGCGGCAGAGGGATGGATCTGCACCAGCAGGAATGCAACGAGGGGAAGTGCCAGCCAGTCGTGGCGGCGATGTTGCACGAGCTGGATGAACAGACCCAGAACCACGTTGCTGAGTGTCATGACCAGGGCTGGATTCCAGGCGCTGTGGGTATACAGCGATGAAAAGACCGGGAATGCCAGCACGGCGTAGGCAAGCGCACACCGCGGGCCGAAACAGGCGCTGATGTTCCTCCACAGGTACCACACCGACAACGCGAAGAGGATGCCGAAGGCGATGAATACGGAAACTTCGCTGTCCCGGATCAGCAGGGGGGCCGCTAGCAGATAGTAAAACCCGGGGGGCAGGCTCAGGCGTTCTCCAAAAAGTGGAGGGCCGCGCAAGGGCCATTCGCCGTTGTGGATCAGCTTCCGTGCAATTTCCATGTCCCTGATCTGATCCGGGCCGTGGAACGTGATGTCGTAAAAATAGATCTGGATCGCGCCCAGCAGCGCAATGAAGAGCAGTGCAATCCAATGACTCGGCGATCTGTCGGCAGATGGAGGGGGTGCTGTCGGCATGTCTTCTGTTTCCATGTGGATGTTCTTGGCAGACAGCTATCTGCCGTGTGGCATCAACGGGACGGGGCTTTCTGGGTGAAGGTCCAGGCGTTGTTCAGAACAAAATTGTTGAGTGCGACGGCGCCCACGGCGAAGAAGGCTCCCCATCCGTACCACAGGCCCAAATAGTCCGTGAACAGCTTGATGATGAGGATGTTCAGGCCCAGTCCGATCACCGAGACGATGCAGTACTTGACGAGCGATGCCCAATAGCTTCCGGTGAAGCCGAACGTCCATATCCTGTTCATTGCGTAGGAGATCAGCAGCGCCACCAGAAACCCGGCGGTGGTGGCGACGACAGGGCCCGCGAAATCGAATTCCACCAGGAGGAAGAGCGTGGACATGTGCGACACCGCCCCGATAACGCCCACGACGCCGTAGCGAAGGAGCTTTGATAGCTTTGGCATGGCAGTGGCGGGTATCCGTAATTGTGAGTGTGGGCTTGCGGGGCAGGTGGTGGCGGAAGGGCTGTTGCCACAAAGGTTTGTTTTCACCGGCCGTCTGCTGGCATGCCATGGATGGTGTTCCCGTGCCAGGCACAGTGGCGCCGCCCTGGCGGCACCGGTGCGTATCGGGTCAAGGCCCGTCCTTGGGCAGTTCCGTGGAAACGATGTATCGCGGGCGGTACTTCACTTCGTCATAGATGCGTGCCAGGTATTCGCCAATGATTCCCAGGCCCATCATCAGAAAACTGCCGATGATCAGCAGCAGCAGTATGACCGTGGTGAATCCGTCAACCGCCATTCCACTCAGTTTCATGTAAATGGTGTGCATGCCCAGGAGCACAGAGAAACACAGAAATACCGCGCCGAAAATCGTGATCAGGTGCAGGGGGAAGGAGCTAAAACTGGTGACTGCCACGGCCGCAAGGCGGATCAATCCGAAGACGGACCAGCCGGAGTCTCCAGCGACCCGCGGTTCCACTTCGAAGGGAATCTGGATCGAGCGGAAGCCCATCCAGCTCACCATGCCCCTGAAGAAAACGTTGCGCTCCTTCATGGTGAGATAGGCGTCGACAACCCGCCGGTCCAGCAGTTTGTAGTCTGAGGCACCCTTGAGGTCGTGGCCCGAGAACACCCTCAATATGAAGTAGAAGAGCTTGGCGCGTGCCGCAGACAGGCGGGTTTCGTCGCCCCTGTTCGATTTGACGGCCTCCACGATGTCGACCGTGCCGCTGCGCCATGTTTCGATCATCTGGGGTAGCAGGGAAGGGGGGTGCTGCATGTCTCCATCCATGATGACAACCGCCTTGCCCCTGGCGGCTTCCATTCCCGCGGAGACCGCGGCCTCCTTTCCAAAGTTGCGGCTCAGCTTCAGGGCCCTCAACTGCGGAATTTTCTGGGAGATGGCGCTGAGCTGGCCCCAGGTGTCATCGCGAGACCCGTCATCCACCACCACGATTTCCCAGGAAGATGCTGTCGCGCTGAGGAATCTATCCACTTCGTGCAGCGTGACGTGGATTCCCTTTTCTTCGCAGTAGACCGGGATGACGACGGAAATCTCTGGGTGCATAAACGTTCTCATAAGCCAATGGGCCCGTGGCGGCTGGTCTGCAGGGCGGGCGTGCGTTGCACGGGCTGAGCGCGCGGTCGTGTCCTGGCAAGAGCACTGGCGGCCCTTGCAGGCAAGTCAAGTCACGCGCCAATACACACGGGGCATCTTCGCCAGGCATCTGGGCGTGGTATCGCTGTCGTTTCGAATGCTGCCTGCGCTCGCGCGCATTACTGTCTCACATTTTGGCGAGCCGCCAGGCATCACGCGGTGTTCGCGAGCGCGGTGGCGTGTGTTTGCAACGCAACTGTGTGGCGCAAAAACCATTGAACCCCGGGTAAACGCCGGCACAAATGGAGGATCCAGGGCGGCAGGGGTAAAATGAAGGCAAATTCACTGCACAAGAGCGAGAAAGGCAATCTGGTTATGACACCGCGAACTACATCGGAGATGTTGACCGGCCGTTGAGGCTGGCTGTTCGCGCCTGCACGAGATTGCACACCTCCTCCAGAAAGCGCGGACCCGTTCCGCGCTTTTTTGTTTTTGGGCCTGGCGCGTGCCCGCACCCATTGCACTGATCGAAAAGAAAGAGTTATCCCATGATTCACATCACGCTTCCCGACGGCTCGCAGCGCGAATTCCCGGGTCCGGTCACGGTGGCCGAAGTGGCCGCATCCATTGGTTCGGGCCTGGCCAAAGCCGCCCTGGCCGGCAAGATTGGCGACAAGGTGGTGGACACCAGCTACCAGATCACGGCCGACAGCCCGCTGGCGATCGTGACGGCCAAGGATGCCGATGGGCTGGAAGTCATCCGCCACTCCACGGCCCACTTGCTGGCCTATGCCGTCAAGGAATTGTTCCCCGAGGCGCAGGTGACCATCGGCCCGGTGATCGAAAACGGCTTCTTCTACGACTTCGCGTACAAGCGTCCTTTCACGCCTGAAGACCTGGTGGCCATCGAAAAGCGCATGGCCGAGCTGGCCGCCAAGGACGAACCCGTGGTGCGGCGCGTGCTGCCGCGCGACGAAGCCGTGGCCTACTTCAAGGGCCTGGGGGAGCACTACAAGGCCGAGATCATTGCGAGCATCCCCAGCAATGAAGATGTGAGCCTGTACCGCGAAGGCAATTTCGAAGACCTGTGCCGTGGCCCCCACGTGCCCAGCACGGGCAAGCTCAAGTTCTTCAAGCTCATGAAGGTGGCAGGCGCCTACTGGCGCGGCGACCACCGCAACGAGATGCTGCAGCGCATCTATGGCACGGCCTGGACCTCCAAGGAGGAGCTGCAGCAATACCTCACGATGCTGGAAGAGGCCGAGAAGCGCGACCACCGCAAGCTTGGCCGCGAACTGGACCTGTTCCACATGGACGAGCATTCGCCGGGCACGGTGTTCTGGCACCCCAAGGGCTGGGCGCTGTGGCAGGAGGTGGAGCAGTACATGCGCCGCGTGTACCGCAACAACGGCTACCAGGAGGTCAAGGGGCCGCAGATCCTGGACAAGAGCCTGTGGGAGAAAACGGGCCACTGGGACAAGTACCGCGACAACATGTTCACCACCGAATCGGAAAAGCGCGAGTACGCGCTCAAGCCGATGAACTGCCCCGGCCACATCCTGATCTACAAGCAGGGCATCAAGAGCTACCGCGACCTGCCGCTGCGCTACGGCGAGTTCGGTGCCTGCCACCGCAACGAGCCCACGGGCGGCCTGCACGGCATCATGCGCGTGCGCGGCTTCACGCAGGACGACGGCCACATCTTCTGCACCGAAGAACAGGTGCTGGAAGAGTGCGCCAACTACACGGCGCTGGTGCAGAAGGTCTACAAGGACTTCGGCTTCACCGACATCATCTACAAGGTGGCCACGCGGCCCGAGGCGCGCATCGGTACCGATGAATCGTGGGACCGCGCCGAGAAGGCACTGATGGATGGCCTGCGCCATTCGGGCTGCGAGTTCGAGATCGCCGAAGGCGAGGGCGCCTTCTACGGGCCCAAGATCGAGTACACGCTCAAGGACGCGCTGGGCCGGCAATGGCAGTGCGGCACGATGCAGATCGACCCCAACCTGCCCGAGCGCCTGGACGCCGAGTACGTGGCCGAAGACGGCAGCCGCAAGCGCCCGTTGATGCTGCACCGCGCCACGGTGGGCAGCATGGAGCGCTTCATCGGAATGCTGATCGAGCACTATGCGGGCGCATTCCCGGTGTGGCTTGCGCCCGTGCAGGTTTCGGTGCTCAACATCACCGATGCGCAGGCCGATTACTGTCGCGAAATTGCTGCAAAGCTGCAAAAAGCGCTGCCGAATCAAGACCTTAGGGTGGCGGTCGATCTGCGCAATGAGAAGATTACGTATAAAATACGTGAGCATTCGTTGCAAAAGCTGCCATACATCCTCGTCGCGGGCGACAAGGAAAAGGCCGCAGGCGCCGTTGCAGTACGCGGCCGGGGCAATCGTGACCTCGGAGTGATGTCCATCGAAGCGTTCGCTGAGCTGATCGCCCAGGACATCGCCACCAAAGCCTGAGTTTGATTCAAAACGTGCTTTGTCGCATGCCAGCTGTGCGGTTGTAGCTACATTTTTTGTAGTATTTTGATTGAAGGAAGATAGCCATCGCTACTGAATTTCGTGATCGTCGCCACCGTGAAGAGCGCAAGCACCGCCTGAACCGTGAAATCATGGCCCCGGAAGTCCGTCTGTCCGGGCCAGAGAATGAGCCTTTGGGCGTGGTCAGCCTCATGGAAGCCCTGCGCATGGCAGGCGAGCTGGATGTGGATCTGGTGGAAATCGCTGCCACAGCGAACCCGCCGGTGTGCCGCCTGATGGACTACGGCAAGTTCAAGTACCAGGAGCAAAAGCGCGCTGCGGAGGCGAAGGCCAAGCAGACGGTGATCGAGATCAAGGAAGTCAAATTCCGTCCGGGCACGGACGATGGCGACTACAACATCAAGATGCGCAACATCCGGCGCTTCCTGGCCGATGGTGACAAGTGCAAGATCACGCTGCGTTTCCGTGGCCGTGAAATCACCCACCAGGAACTGGGTCTGGCGCTGCTCAACCGCATTCGCGATGAGCTGGCCGATTCCATCATCATCGAGCAGTTTCCCAAGCTGGAAGGCCGCCAGATGATCATGATGATCGCGCCGGGCAAGAAGAAGCCTGCTGCACCCAAGCCGGCAGCCGCTGAAAGCACGCCTTCGGGCAGTGCGGCCTGAGCGGTCCGCGCAGAAGAGACAGAGATTTGCCTGGGGTGGCCCGCAAGGGACACTTCCGGCGATAGGCAGTGCGAAGGCACTGCCGCACAGCCGGTGAATACCGGCTGAAAAAGTGGCTCGGGGCCAACAAGTTTGCAGATCGGTTTGCAAACGCCTCACGAGCACAACGAAAAGGAGCATTCACATGCCCAAAATGAAGACCAAGAGCAGCGCGAAAAAACGTTTCCGCGTTCGTCCCGGTGGCACCGTCAAGCGCGGTCAAGCCTTCAAGCGTCACATCTTGACCAAGAAGACCACCAAGAACAAGCGCCACCTGCGTGGTGCAGTTGCTGTGCATGAGACCAACATGGGCTCTATCGCACAAATGCTGCCCGGTGCTGGCCTTTAATAACGACGAACAAGGAGTACTCACATGCCTCGCGTCAAACGTGGTGTAACGGCCCGTGCCCGTCACAAGAAAGTTCTCGCCCTCGCCAAGGGCTTCCGTGGTCGCCGCGGTAACGTCTTCCGCATCGCCAAACAGGCGGTAATGAAGGCTGGGCAATATGCCTACCGTGACCGCCGCACCAAGAAGCGCGTGTTCCGCCAGCTGTGGATCGCCCGTATCAACGCCGCTGCCCGTGAACTGGGCCTGACCTACAGCCAGTTCGCCAACGGCCTGAAGAAGGCATCCATCGAGATCGACCGCAAGATGCTGGCCGACCTCGCAGTGCACGACAAGGCTGCCTTTGGCAGCATCGTGGAGCAAGTCAAGGCTAAGCTGGCTGCTTGAGTTCACGATGGGTGGCTATCTTTTTGATAGCTGCTTGCGCAATAACAGCAAGGGCTAGGGCTTGAAAAGGCGCTAGCCCTTGTTCATTTTCAAGAGTCGATATGAACGAGTTGGATTCCCTGGTCGAGAGCGCGACGCAACTGTTTGCCCAAAGCGCCACCCCTGCTGATCTGGAAAACGCCAAGGCGCAGTTCCTGGGCAAGTCGGGTCGCGTGACCGAGCTCATGAAGGGCATGGCGCAGCTGTCGGTGGATGAGAAGAAGTCCCGCGGCGCCGCCATCAACGTCGCCAAGCAGGCCATCGAGGCCGCGCTCACCGCGCGCCGCCAGGCATTGGCCGATGCGGAACTGCAGGTCCAGCTCAAGGCAGAGGCCCTGGACGTGAGCCTGCCAGGGCGCCAGCGCGGGCAGGGCGGCCTGCACCCCGTGTCGCTCACGCTCGAGCGTATTGAGGGCATCTTCGGCTCCATGGGTTTCGATGTGGCCCAGGGCCCCGAGATCGAGACCGACTGGTTCAACTTCACCGCACTGAACACGCCGGAAGACCACCCCGCGCGTTCCATGCACGACACTTTCTACGTGGAAGGCGGCACCCCCGAGGCGCCCAACCTGCTGCGCACCCACACCAGCCCCATGCAGATCCGCCACGCGGTGCAGCATGTGAAGAAGCACCGCGCGCTGCTCGACGCCGGCCAGCCCATGCCCGAGATCCGCGTGATCGCGCCGGGCCGCACTTACCGTGTGGACAGCGACGCCACGCACTCGCCCATGTTCCACCAGTGCGAAGGCCTGTGGATTGGTGAGAACGTGAGCTTCAAGGACTTGAAGGTGATCTTCACGGCGTTTTGCCGCACCTTCTTTGAAAGCGACGACCTGGTGCTGCGCTTTCGCCCGAGCTTCTTTCCTTTCACGGAGCCCAGCGCCGAGATCGACATCCAGTTCCAGACCGGCCCGCTCGCCGGCCGCTGGCTGGAAGTGGCCGGCTCCGGCCAGGTGCACCCGAACGTGGTGCGCAACATGGGTCTGGACCCCGAAAAATACATCGGCTTTGCCTTCGGCATGGGCCCCGACCGCCTGACCATGCTGCGCTATGGCGTGAACGACCTGCGCCTGTTTTTTGACGGCGACATCCGTTTTCTGTCGCAGTTCCAGTAACCAGCAGGGCCGGACGGCTGCCATTCGGGCAGCCCGGCGGTCCGCCCAGCCGTTTTCACCCTGGCGCATGTGTCCCGAGAGACCGCGCAGGGTAATTTCCGTATACGACCCCGTACAAGAGTTCGACTATGCAATTCCCTGAATCCTGGTTGCGTGAGTTCTGCAACCCACCCCTTTCGACCGCCGAGCTGGCCGAGACGCTGACCATGGCCGGCCTGGAGGTGGAGGAGCTGCGCCCCGTGGCGCCGCCGTTCGCGAAGATCGTTGTGGGCGAGATCAAGGAAGCCGTGCAGCATCCCGATGCCGACCGCCTGCGCGTGTGCCAGGTGGACGTAGGGCAGGGCGCCCTGCTCAACATCGTGTGCGGCGCACCCAATGCGCGCGTGGGCATCAAGGTGCCCTGCGCCCTGGTGGGCGCCGAGCTGCCGCCGGGCGACGACGGCAAGCCCTTCCTGATCAAGGTCGGCAAGCTGCGCGGTGTGGAAAGCCAGGGCATGCTGTGCTCGGCGCGCGAGCTCAAGCTGTCGGAAGACCACGGCGGCCTGCTCGAACTTGATGCCTCCGCGCCCGTGGGCCAGGACATCCGCGAGCACCTGAACCTGGACGACACGCTATTCACCCTCAAGCTCACGCCCAACCTGGCGCACTGCCTGAGCGTGTACGGCATTGCGCGCGAAGTCTCGGCGCTGACCGGCGTGCCGCTCTCGCAGCCGGCGTTTCCTGCAGTGTCCCCCACGGTCTCGGACACCCTGGCCGTCAAGGTCAGTGCGCCCGACCTGTGCGGCCGTTTCAGCGGCCGCGTGGTGCGCAACGTGAACACCCGCGCCACCACGCCGCAGTGGATGCTCGACCGCCTGGCGCGCTGCGGCCAGCGCGGCGTGTCGCCGCTGGTGGACATCTCCAACTACGTGATGTTCGAGCTGGGCCGTCCCTCGCACATCTTCGACCTGGACAAGATCCATGGCGGGCTGGATGTGCGCTGGGGCAAGGCGGGCGAGTCGCTCAAGCTGCTCAACGGCAACACCATCACCGTCGACGAAAAGGTCGGCGTGATCGCCGACAGCCAGCAGGTCGAGTCGCTCGCCGGCATCATGGGCGGGGACGCCACCGCCGTCTCGGACGACACCAAGCACATCTACATCGAGGCTGCCTTCTGGTGGCCCAAGGCAGTGGCCGGGCGTTCGCGCCGCTACAACTTCTCGACCGATGCGGGCCACCGCTTCGAGCGCGGCGTGGACCCTGCGCTGACGGTGGAGCACATCGAGCGCATCACCCAGCTGGTGATCGACATCTGCGGCACGCCCGAGACGGCCTGCGGCCCGATGGACGACCAGCGCGTGAACCTGCCCGTGCCCCAGCCCGTCACGCTGCGCGTGGCGCGCGCGGCCAAGGTCATCGGCATGCCGCTCACGCAGTTGCAGTGCGCTGACGTGTTCAGGCGCCTGGGCCTGCCGTTCACGGAAGGCGATGGCACTCTCACCGTGGCGCCACCGGCCTACCGCTTTGACATCACCATCGAAGAAGACTTGATCGAAGAGGTTGCGCGCATGGTGGGTTACAACAACCTGCCCACGACGCCGCCGCTGGCCCCCATCACCCCCAAGCTGCCGGCCGAGGCCACGCGCAGCCCGTTCGCCGTGCGCCGTACGCTGGCGGGCCTGGGTTACCAGGAAACCATCAACTTCAGCTTCGTGGAAGAGCGCTGGGAGCGGGAGCTGGCGGCCAACGCGCAGCCCATCAAGCTGCTCAACCCCATCGCCAGCCAGATGAGCGCGATGCGCTCGAGCCTGCTGGGCTCTCTGCTGCAGGTGCTCAAGTTCAACCTGGATCGCCGCGCCGAGCGCGTGCGCGTGTTCGAGCTGGGCCGTGTGTTCCTGCGGGATGCCAGCGTGGCCAACAGCGACACCACGGTGGAAGGCTTTCACCAGCCCATGCGCGTGGCCGGTCTGGCTTATGGACCCAACGATGCGCTCCAGTGGGGCCGCAAGGAGCAGTCGATCGACTTCTTCGATGTGAAGGGCGATCTCGAGGCCTTGCTGGCGCCGCTGCGAGCCACGTTCGAGCCGGCCGTCCATCCTGCGATGCACCCCGGCCGTTGCGCGCGGGTGCTCCTCAACGGGCGGGCCGTGGGTTTCGTGGGCGAGCTGCACCCGCAGTGGCGCCAATCGTGGGAGCTCCCGCAAGCGCCGGTGATGTTTGAACTCGAACTGGATGCCGTATTGCAGCGTGCAGTGCCCCAATTCAAGTCCGTGGCCAAGCACCAGTCCGTCGAACGTGATCTGGCGGTGGTGGTCGCTGAGCGGGTCACCCATGCCGAGGTCATGGCGGCGGTCCAGCAAGCGGTGCCCGGCGCAATGCTGCGTTCGGCCGTGCTGTTCGATGTGTACCGGCCCAAGGCGCTGCGTGCGGGCGAAGAGGCACCCGCCGGTGGCCTGGCTCCCGGGGATAAGAGCCTGGCGGTGCGCCTGACTCTGGGCAGCGACGAGGCGACGCTCACCGAGGCCGAGATCGATGCCGCTGTTCAAGCGGTGGTGGGGCAATTGGCCCAGCGCATGGGCGCACGGCTGCGTGTCTGATGATGTTCAAGGGAGCTGACGCCATGATCGAATTCGCCGTCGAAAGCCTGGAAACGCCAGCGCTGACCAAGGCACAACTGGCCGATCTGCTGTTTGACCAGATTGGCTTGAACAAGCGCGAGTCCAAGGACATGATCGACGCATTCTTCGACCTGATCTCGCAGAGCCTGGTGGAGGGCAAGGATGTGAAGTTATCGGGTTTCGGCAACTTCCAGATTCGCACCAAGGCACCACGGCCCGGGCGCAACCCGCGCACGGGCGAGGCCATTCCGATCAAGGCACGCCGCGTGGTGACGTTTCACGCCAGCAGCAAACTCAAGGAACAGATCCAGACGGCTGCCGGATCGTGAATTTGTGCCGTTTTTGTGACCAGAATGTTGCCGATGACTGGCGGTCCGTGCGCGTCTGCAGTACGCTAGCTGGCTGACCGGTTTGAATCCACCACCCATGGGCACCCCCCTTCCTTCGATCCCCGCCAAGCGCTACTTCACGATTGGTGAGGTCGCGGAGCTTTGTGGCGTCAAGCCCCACGTATTGCGTTACTGGGAGCAGGAGTTCACTCAACTGCGCCCCATGAAGCGGCGTGGCAACCGGCGCTACTACCAGCATCATGAAGTGCTCATGATCCGCCGCATCCGGGATCTGCTGTATGACCAGGGGTTCACCATCAGTGGCGCGCGCAATCGCCTGCAGGAGCTTGCGCATCCCGCCCGCGATGAGGCAGGGGCCGACGGCGCGATGAACGGGTTTGATTCCGAGATGCCCAGCATGCTGGTGGACAGCGCACGCGATCTTTCCATCGATGCGATGGGCATCACGCTGGACTCCAATGCGGTGCGCAAAGAATTATTTGAAATTCGGGCGCTACTTTCTCTGGGTTGACCTTTTTTCTGCATATAATCTAAGTCTTGTCGGCGTGTAGCGCAGCCTGGTAGCGCACTTGCATGGGGTGCAAGGGGTCGCGAGTTCGAATCCCGCCACGCCGACCATTGTTAGCAAAAGCCCAGAACCGAAAGGTTCTGGGCTTTTTTGCTTGGTCGCGGAAAAACATGCCACACGGCCTGGGGTGAAATGAAAGGCGGCTTGCTGCTGCGTGCTGTGCAGGCATGGTGGCGATACCGAGCCCCCGCTGATCAGCAGGCTCCCTGTCGAGGTAGTGCTGACATGTGGTCAGCCCGTGTTGCGGTTGCCCCCGCCAAAACCAAAGTAGCGGCTCGCCCCGCAAAGGACTCTCATGATCGATGGACTGGTGGCCGGCAGGCTGTATGGCGAGGCCGAGCGGCGTACTGACAAGGCCGGGAAGCCTTTTACCGTCTCCAAGGTGCGAGCAAGCACCGCGGATGGCGAGACGCTGTTCGTCAACGTGATTGCATTTGAGGCAGGGGTCTGCGCCTCCATGCACGCCCTGCGCGATGGAGACTCTGTGGCGCTGGCGGGAAGCATCACGCCAAGAGTCTGGACGGACAAGCAGGGAAACACGCGGCCCGCGCTGGACATGGTCGCGCACCGCCTGCTCACGCTGCACGGCGAATAAAAAACAAGGCGATGCAAAACTGATCCTGCGACTCGCGCTCGCCACGGCGTGACGTGCCAACGGGCGGTGCAAGAGGAGAGGGTGGGCGAGTCCAGCCGCCTGCCTGGGCGGTGCTTGCGACGGATACCCTGCCGCGCACGAAACAGCATTGAAAACGTGGCTGCTGCCAGGTCGCAGCGATCAGGTTGGTTTTTGGGGTGCTGGCTGGTCCTGCGCGAATCCCAGTGCCTTGAGTTCTTCTTCGCTCAGGTGCAGTTCCGTCAGCTCGGGTTGCCGCGCTTCGACCGTGCGCCTGCGTTCATAGTTGGTGGGCGGCCCTTTTTCCACTTGCCGGCGGTCCTTTCCGCTGCGCCTGTCCGCGCTGCCTCTGCGTTCCACGCTCATGTTGGTAGTCCTCATATAGGAAAAAAAAGCTCTGGGATTCCTGCCCTGGCTGGCCATCCTTTCAGGAGCACTGAACAGGTGTCCTGACCGGCCGGACTGCATCGTCTCAGTCTGCATGAGGCGGGCACGTTTGAAAAAGAAAGAATGGCAACAAACCAGCACACGGCACGCCTTCCAGGTATCAGAACTCCTGGCTGTCCCTGGGGCATTCCGACGCGGTCTGCCTGCGGCAATTTGTCCCAACCTGAGGCGATGCCCTGATTTGGTGATGGTTTGCACCGCATTGATGCGACTCCGTGCCGGCCGGGTCGCTGATGCCAACCCGCTTGCCCGCTCCTGGCGAGCGCGATGTGGCCGCAGGGGTTGAAAGGGCGGCATGGATATTGCGATCTACCGTTGCATGTCTGCCGGTAAAGCTGCCGTCGGACCGACCAACACCCTCCGCTAATGATGGCGGAACCCCCGGACGAGCGAGGCTATGAGCCTCTCGTGGGGTCGTTCCAATCCACACCCGTGCCGTTGCGGAGGGTGAGGTGCACTGGTTGCCTCCCTCGGGGCTGCCGATGCACAGCATCCCTGCACTTGCCCTCCGGGCGGCCCGGTCCATTGCAGGATCACTAGCATGAAAATCGTTCTCATCGGCCACGGCATGGTCGGCCACAAGTTCCTCGAAAGCCTGGCCGAGACCGGCATGACCGGCGTCGAGGTCACCGTGCTGTGCGAGGAGCCACGCCCCGCCTACGACCGGGTGCACCTCTCCGCCTTCTTCAGCGGCACCACGGCCGAGCAACTCTCCCTGGTCGAGCCCGGCTTCTTCGAGCGCACCGGCTTCACCCTGCGCCTGGCGGCGCGGGCCGCTTCGGTGGACCGCCGCATTCGCACCGTGACCACGGTCGACGGCGAGGTGCTGCACTATGACAAGCTGGTGCTGGCCACTGGCTCCAACCCCTTCGTGCCCCAGGTGCCGGGGCGCGACCGCGACCACTGCTTCGTCTACCGCACCATCGAAGACCTGGAGGCCATGCAGGCCTCGGGCGCCAAATCCAAGACCGGCGTGGTTGTGGGCGGCGGTCTGCTGGGTCTGGAATGCGCCAAGGCGCTGCGCGACATGGGCCTGGAAACCCATGTGGTCGAGTTCGCCCCGCGCCTCATGGCCGTGCAGGTGGACGAGGGCGGCGGCCGCGTGCTGCGCGCCAAGATCGAGGAGCTGGGCGTGCAGGTACACACCGGCCGCAACACTCAGGAGATCACCAATGGCGCCCGTGCGCGCCACCGGATGGTGTTTGCCGACGGGACCTGGCTGGAGACGGACATGATCGTCTTCTCCGCCGGCATCCGCCCGCGCGACGAGCTGGCGCGCCAGAGCCTGCTGGCCGTCGGCCCGCGCGGTGGCGTGGCCATCGACAGCGCCTGCCGTACCAGCGACCACGACGTCTACGCCATCGGCGAATGCGCCTCGTGGAACGAGCAGACCTTCGGCCTGGTGGCACCCGGCTACGACATGGCCCGTGTGGCCGCCCGCCACATCGCAGGCGAGACCGACGCCGCCTTCGTCGGCGCCGACATGAGCACCAAGCTCAAGCTCATGGGCGTGGACGTGGCCAGCATCGGCGACGCCCATGCGAAAACGCCCCACAGCCGCACCTGCCAGTATGTGGACGAGCGCCGCCAAGTCTACAAGAAGATCGTCATCAGCGAAGACGGCAAGCAACTGCTGGGCGCCGTGCTGATTGGCGATGCCACCGAATACGGCACGCTGCTGCAGATGGCCCTGAACGGCATCACGCTGCCCGAGGACCCCGAGTTCCTGATCTTCCCGTCCAGCGATGGCAAGGCCAAACCCGGCCTGGGCGTGGATGCCCTGCCCGACACGGCACAGATCTGCTCGTGCAACAACGTCACCAAGGCCGGCATCTGCGAAGCCGTGGGCAATGGCGCCTGCACCATCGCAGAGATGAAGGCCTGCACCAAGGCCGGTGCCACCTGCGGCGGCTGCGTGCCCCTGGTCACCCAGGTCATGAAAGCCGAGATGGCGCGCCGCGGCATGGCCGTGAACAACCACATCTGCGAGCACTTCGCGTACTCGCGCCAGGAGATCTACCACCTGGTGCGCGTGGGCAACATCAGGAGCTTCGCGGAGTTGCTGGCCCAGCATGGCAAGGGCATGGGCTGCGACATCTGCAAGCCGGTGGCGGCCAGCGTGTTCGCCTCGTGCTGGAACGAGTTCGTGCTCAAGAAGGAGCTGGCCGGCCTGCAGGACAGCAATGACTACTACCTGGGCAACATCCAGAAGGACGGCACCTACTCGGTGGTGCCGCGCATGCCCGGTGGCGAGGTCACGCCCGACGGCCTGATCGCCGTGGGCCAGGTGGCCAAAAAGTACGGCCTGTACACCAAGGTCACCGGCGGTGCGCGGGTGGACATGTTCGGGGCGCGCCTGGAGCAACTGCCCCTGATCTGGGAAGAGCTGATCACCGCCGGGTTCGAGTCCGGCCATGCCTACGGCAAGTCGCTGCGCACGGTCAAGAGCTGCGTGGGCTCGACCTGGTGCCGCTATGGCGTGGGCGACAGCGTGGGCCTGGCCGTGGAGCTGGAGAACCGCTACAAGGGCCTGCGTGCTCCGCACAAGATCAAGTTCGGCGTCTCGGGCTGCACGCGCGAATGCGCCGAGGCGCAGGGCAAGGACATCGGCATCATCGCCACCGAAAAGGGCTGGAACCTCTACATCTGCGGCAACGGCGGCATGAAGCCGCGCCATGCCGAGCTGTTCGCGTCCGACCTGTCCAAGGAAGACCTGGTGCGCATGATCGACCGGGTGCTGATGTTCTACGTGCGCACGGCCGACCGGCTGCAGCGCACCAGCACCTGGCGCGAGAACCTCGAAGGTGGCCTCGACTACCTCAAGGACGTGCTGCAAAAGGACAGCCTGGGTCTGTGCGCCGAGCTCGAATCGCAGATGCAGAACGTGGTCGATACCTACCAGTGCGAATGGAAGACCGCCGTGACCGACCCCGAGACGCGCAAGCGCTTCCGCTCGTTCGTGAACAGCGACAAGGCCGACGAGAACGTGCTCTTCGTCGAGGAGCGCGGCCAGATCCGCCCGGCCCGCGCGGAGGAGCGCGGCGCCAAGGTCATCCCCATCCGCCAGGCCGCCTGACATGAAGCAGCCCCTGAGTCGCTTCGCGCCTTCACCCTTCTCTCGACGCGCTGTGCGAGTCCGGGAGGGGGGGCGCCCCCAGCGCATGCGCTGGATACGCCGCCTTCGCGGCGGGGCGGCCCTTGCGTGGGGCACTGGTGTCGGCTGCGCCAGTTGCGCGCGCTGCGGGCAACCTGTAGCGCAATGAATCAATAACGGAGAACTCCCATGAGCGCACTTCCCATGAACAGTACCGACCCCCTTGCCTGGACCGACATCTGCGCGGTCGACGACATCCTGCCCAGCACCGGCGTCTGCGCCCTGGTGGCCAACCGCCATGTGGCGGTGTTCCGCACCGGCAGCGACCAGTTCTTCGCCATCGACAACGTGGACCCGAAGTCGGGCGCCAGCGTGCTCTCGCGCGGGCTGATCGGCAACCTGGGCGAGCGCGTCGTCGTCGCCTCGCCGCTGTACAAGAACCATTTCGACCTGCGCACGGGCGAATGCCTGGAGGCGCCCGAGCATTCGGTGCGGGCGCACGGCGTGCGCGCCGAGGGTGGGCGCATCAGCATTGCAATGGCCTGAGGGCCTGCCCTTGAGGTCTCTTGAGGCCGTGTCCCGGCAACTCTTCGGGCCGGGTTGTGCGGAAGTGCATTGCATCGCGTTCCGCGCAGGCCCCTGGAGGCTTGGCGGGCGCGCGGCAGGTTCTGGGGTTAGCATTCCCTCGTATCGATTTTCTGGAGTTCCCGCATGCCCGACCAGGCCGCGTCCCTGACCGTTTCGACCCTTGTGCTGCGCTCGCGCCAGCTGGAGATCGACGCGGTGCGCCACCTCGCCAGCCGGGCCGTTCTGGTGGACACGATCGGCCAGCTGATAGAAGGTCTGCAGCGCGAGCGCGGCGCATCGGGCGCCTACCTGGCGTCCAATGCCCAGCGTTTTGCCGACATGCGCAGCCGGATCATCCAGGAGGTGCTGCCCCTGGAGGCGCGACTGCGCCAGGAATTTGCCCAGCATGTGGAACCCGAACAGGGCGCGACGGCCAAGGCCTTGTCGCTCATGGCGTGGGCCCTCCTGGGGCTTGATTCTCTGCCCGCGCTGCGCAGCCAGATTGACAAGCAGGCGATGACCGCACACGACTCGATCGCTGCGTTCAGCCACCTGATCGCGGGTCTGATCGAGCTGGTCTTCCATGTGGCCGATGCGGCGGGGCTGCCCAGCGTATCGCGCCAGCTGGTGGCTTTGCTGCACCTGGTGCAGGCGCAGGAAGAGGCGGGCCAGGAGCGCGCCATGGGCGCGCTGCTCTATGCCTCTGGCCAGGGCAGCGACGCGCACCAGCAGCGGGTGCTGCACCTCATCGACGCGCAGGAGCGCAGCTTGCGCGTGTTTTCCGAGTTTGCCGATCCGGCCCTGCGTGGACGCTGGGAGCAGCAGCAGCTTGCCCCCGGCATGGCCCAGCTGGAGCGGCTGCGGCGCACGCTGTGCGTGGTGCGCCCCGGCGCCGCCCTGGACAGCAACCTGAGCGACGCCTGGTTCGACGTGTGCACGGAGCGCATCAACGCGCTGTGGCAACTGCAGGTCGAACTGGTCCAGCGTCTGCGCGAGGACTGCGAGGCTCGCATCCTCGAAGCGCAGCAGGACCTGCAGGACTCCAGGGGCCTGCTGCGCGGCCTGCGCGACAACCCGCCGCAGCGCACGCACGCGGTGGACCGGTTCTTCGACATCGCGATTGCACCCACGTCCGTGCCGGAGGCGGCGGCCGGCACGCACGGGGCCGAATCGGCTTCGCTGCTGGAACTGCTGCAGGCCCAGTCGGCGCGCATGGCCGGCATGGAGGCCGAGCTGGAGGCGGCGCGCCGCACGCTGAACGAACGCAAGGTGATCGAGCGCGCCAAGGGGGTGCTGATGGCCCGCCTGGGCATGAACGAGGAAGTCGCCTTCCGCGTGTTGCAGAAAACCTCGATGGACCAGAACCGCCGGCTGCTCGAGGTGGCGGAGGCCACGCTGTCCCTGCCCGATCTCGCCTTTGCGCAGTCTGCGCTGTCAGGCGCCAAGTCCTCATAGATAGCGTCGCGGTGCCCCGCAACGGGGCGGGCAGGCACTGGTGACCCACTGTGGTGCCGGTGCCGCACCGAGTGGAGGCTCATTTCTTGCGGTGGTCGCCGCGCATGCGCCAGAGAGGGACGGGCCACGCTCCGATGCACCATTCCATCAGGGGTATGGAACTTGCATGGAGAGAAGTGGTTGTCGGCTAAAGGCGGCTTGCCAACCCACCGTCCGTGGTCTTCCGCGGGCAAAGGAATCGCGCATCCAAGGATAACGGCGTCCCTTGCGTCTCCTCCAGATGACTGGAGGACGGCGCAGCGGACGCCGTTTTCTTTTTTCCTCCTTGCGCGTTCCGCCGGCCCGCCGTCCGGGACGCTGTCAATAGTCTCCCGTCCCAAAGGAAATTCAATGGCCTACCTTGCCCCTGCCGAGTTCGTGACCAAGATGGTCGACTCCGGTGAATCCAAGCTCCTGATGTCCACCCGCGACACGCTGATCCGCTCCTACATGGCCGGCGCCATCCTGGCGCTGGCGGCCGCGTTTGCCGTGACCGTCACGGTCAACACCGGCAACCCGCTGGTCGGCGCCATGCTGTTCCCCGTGGGCTTCATCATGCTGTACCTGATGGGTTTCGACCTGCTGACGGGCGTGTTCACGCTCGCACCGCTGGCGGTGTTCGACAAGCGCCCAGGTGCCACCTGGGCGGGCGTGCTGCGCAACTGGGGCCTGGTGTTCGTGGGCAACTTCGCGGGCGCACTGACGGTGGCGGTGTTCATGGCCATCATCTTCACCTTCGGCTTCAGCGAGGCGCCCAATGCCGTCGGCGAGAAGCTCGGCCACATCGGCGAGGGCCGCACGGTGGGCTATGCCGCCCATGGCGCTGCCGGCATGCTCACGCTGTTCGTGCGTGCCGTGATGTGCAACTGGATGGTCTCCACCGGCGTGGTCGCCGCGATGATGTCCACCACGGTCTCGGGCAAGGCCATCGGCATGTGGATGCCGGTCATGATCTTCTTCTACATGGGTTTCGAGCATTCCATCGTCAACATGTTCCTGTTTCCCACCGGCCTGATGCTGGGCGGCAAGTTCACGCTGATGGACTATCTGATCTGGAACGAGCTTCCCACGGTGCTCGGCAATCTGGTCGGAGGCCTGACCTTCGTCGGTGCCACTCTGTATTCCACGCACTACAAGACCGCGCCCAAGCGCCACCATGCCTGAGCTTCTCCCTGAGCGACCTCGCCGCTGCGCGCTGCGGGCATGGGGACGCCGCCAGCGCGGCGGGGCGGCCCCCGCGCGGCGGCTGGCGGGTGGGCCGCGCCGGTTGCGTGGGCTGGCGGTGGCGTGCAGCGCCATGGACCGCTGATGGGCCACGGCACGGATCCGGGCGGGCTGCGCGTCACGCTGGGCCAGCACTCGCGGGCGGGGCGCAAGGGCGTCAACCAGGACTTCCATGGTGCCATGTTGCCCGGTGAGCCGCTGCGCGGCTCCAAGGGGATCGTCGTCGCCCTGGCCGATGGCATAGGGTCCAGCACGGTCAGCCAGGAGGCCAGCGCGGCCTCGGTGCGCAGTTTCCTGGACGACTACTACGCCACCTCCGACGCCTGGTCGGTGCGCCGCTCGGCCCAGCGCGTTCTGAGTGCCACCAACGCGTGGCTGCATGCGCAGACCATGCGCAGCCACGCGCGTTTCGACAAGGACCGCGGCTATGTGACCACCTTCAGCGCGCTGATCCTGAAAGGCCGCGACGTCCATGTGCTGCATGTGGGGGATGCGCGCATCTATCGCCTTCACGGGCAGTCGCTCGAGCAGCTGACGCAGGATCACCGTGTCCACCTGTCGTCGGCCGAATCGTTCCTCGGCCGCGCGCTCGGCACGAGTGCCCATGTCGAGATCGACTATTGCTGCCTGCCGGCCGATGTGGGGGCCCTCTACGTGCTGGCCACCGACGGTGCGTACACGCATTTCGATGCAGCCGCAGTGCATGCGGCGCTGGCACGGTTCCCCGGGGACTTCGATCAGGCCGCGCAAGATCTCGTGGAGGGTGCGCAGGCCCGCGGCGCCGACGACGACATGACCGTGCAGATCCTGCGCATCGATGCGCTGCCCGATCCTGAAGCCCACCGCCTGCATGCGCTGCGCGAAGGCCTCGCGTTCGCGCCGCCGCTGTCGCCCAGGATGCGTTTCGAAGGCTACACCGTGGTGCGCGAACTGCACGCGAGCGCGCGCAGCCACGTGCACCTCGCGGTGGACGACGCGACGGGGCAGCAGGTGGTACTGAAGACCCCATCGACGGCGTTGCGCGATGACGCCGGCTATCTCAACAGCTTCCTGCTGGAAGAGTGGGTGGCGCGGCGTATCCATAGCCCCCATGTGCTCCGGCCACACACCAGCGACCGGCCGCGCCAGCATGTCTACGTGGCCATGGAATTCGTGGAGGGCCAGACCCTGGCGCAGTGGATGATCGACCATCCCCGCCCGGATCTCGACGCGGTGCGCAGCCTGGTGGCGCAAGTGGCGAAGGGACTGCAGGCCTTCCATGGCAAGGAAATGCTGCACCAGGACCTGCGGCCGGAGAACGTGATGATTGACCGCACGGGAACCGCCCGGATCATCGACTTCGGCTCCACGCTGGTCGCTGGCCTGGCCGAGGAAGCGCACGGTCTGGACATGGGCTCATCCATTGCCGGCACCTTGCAGTACACCGCCCCGGAGTATTTTGCGGGCATGGGGGGCAGCGCGCGTTCCGACCTGTTCTCGCTGGCGGTGCTCGCGTACCAGATGCTGTCCGGGCAGCTGCCGTATGGCCTGCAGGTGGTGCGCATCCGCTCGGCGGGTGACGTGAAACGGCTGCGGTACGTGCCGGTCCGCCACTTGCGGGCCGACCTGCCGGATTGGCTGGATGCCGTGCTGCAGAAGGCCTTGCACCCCGATCCGGCCAGGCGCCAGGAGGCGGTGTCGGAGTTCATCCACGACCTGCAGTCCCCAGGGCTGCGGTTCCAGCGCCGCAGGGCGGCACCGCTGGTGGAGCGCAATCCGGTCGTTTTCTGGCAGACCGCCACGCTGGTGCTGGCGCTGGCCGTGCTCTTGCTGGCCGGGTTGCGTGTTTTTGGGCGCTGAGCAGCCAGAAAGGGCGGTGCTGCCGGGCAGCAGGCCCTCCTGGCATGCGCAAAAAAGAAAGCCCCGCCATTTATCCAATAGCGGGGCTTTCTTTACTGACTTGGTGCCGGAGAGATGAATCGAACACCCGACCTTCTCATTACGAATGAGCTGCTCTACCGACTGAGCTACACCGGCGTAAGCCTCAGATTATAGCGTGGAATGGTAGGCTGTCACGCGCTCCACCTCATTTTTTGATCCCAGGATCACGCTGACGCGCTCGTGCAGCTGGGTGGGCTGGATGTCCAGGATGCGCTGCTTGCCGTTGGTGGCGGCGCCGCCGGCCTGCTCCACCAGCCAGCCCATGGGGTTGGCCTCGTACATCAGGCGCAGCTTGCCGGGTTTGTTGGGTTCGCGCTTGTCCCAGGGGTACATGAAGACGCCCCCGCGGGTGAGGATGCGGTGCACATCCGCCACCATGCTGGCGATCCAGCGCATGTTGAAGTCCTTGCCGCGCGGGCCGTCCTTGCCCTGCAGGCACTCGTCGATGTAGCGCTTCACGGGCGTGTCCCAGTGCCGCATGTTGCTCATGTTGATGGCGAATTCCTTGGTGTCCTCGGGAATGCGGACGTTCTCCTCGGTGAGCACGAACGAGCCCTGTTCGCGGTCGAGCGTGAACATGGCGACGCCGTCGCCCACGGTGAGCACGAGCGTGGTCTGCGGGCCATAGATGCAATACCCCGCAGCCACTTGCTGGGTGCCGGGCTGCAGGAAGTCGCCTTCCTCCACGCCACGGTCGCCATCGGGCTTTTTCAGCACGCTGAAGATGGTCCCGATGCTCACGTTCACGTCGATGTTGCTGGAGCCGTCCAGGGGGTCGAACAGCAGCAGGTATTCGCCTTGCGGATAGCGGTTGGGCACCAGGTAGATGCCGTCCATTTCCTCCGAGGCCATGGCCGCGAGGTGGCCGCCCCATTCGTTGGCCTCGATCAGCACCTCGTTGGCGATGATGTCGAGCTTCTTCTGGATCTCGCCCTGCACGTTTTCGCTGCTGGCCGTGCCCAGCACGCCGCCCAGCGCGCCCTTGTTCACGGCGTGGCTGATGCTCTTGCAGGCGCGGGCCACCACTTCCAGCAGCAGGCGCAGTTGCGAGGGGATGAGGCCGTCCACCCGTTGCTGTTCAACGAGGTAGCGGGTCAGGCTGATGCTTTTTGCCATGTCAGTCCTTTCTTGGTCGTGGTTTATTCGGCGAGTGCACGGGTCACGACCTCGCGCACGTCGTTGGAGAGCGCGGGCCTGGCGGCAACACGGGCGATGGCTTCGCGCGCGGAGGTGCGCCAGGGGTCTGCGAGTTTCTTCCAGCGGTCCAGGGCCCGGGCCAGGCGTGCGGCCACCTGGGGATTGATGGCGTCCAGCTCGATCACGCGGTCGCTCCAGAACACGTAGCCCGCCGCGTCTGCGCGGTGGAAGGCGCCGGGGTTGGCGCTGCAGTAGCTGAAGATCACGCTGCGCGCGCGGTTCGGGTTCTTCAGGCTGAAGTCAGGGTGCTGCATGAGCTGGCGCACGGCGGGCAGCACGTTGCCGCCACGGTCCGGCGCGCCGGCCTGCAGCGCGAACCACTTGTCGATGACCAGAGGTTCGTCCTTGAACAGCGCATGGAAGCGTGCCAGGGCAGGGGCCGCCAGTTCACTGCCGCTGGCCACCAGGGCGGTCAGTGCGTTGAAGCGGTCCGTCATGTTGCTGGCCACCTTGAAGCGCTGGTAGGCCTTGCCGGGCCAGACCGCATCGCCCGTCTTCTGGGCGGCGATGCACAGCATGTGCAGCGCCAGCCCGCTGAGCGCGCGGCGGCCCGAAGAGACAGGATCGGGGCTGTAGCCGCCGGTGTCCTGGTTCTGCTCCCAGGCCGACTCCCAGTCCGCCTGCAGCGACAGGGCCAGCTGTTCGCGCATGGCTTCGCGCACGGCGTGGATGCGCTGCGGGTCCACCACATCGAGCTGCTCGGCGATGTAGGTCTCGGACGGCAGGGTGAGCACGAGTTCCTTGAAGGCTGCATCCAGCAGGGGGTTGCGCAGCACCGCGCGCATCGCTTCCACAAACGCGGCCGGCAGGATCTGGTGATCAAAACGGCCTCCAGCGCTTGTCTGTTGTGCGCTGTCAGCTATTGTATTGATAGCAATGCGCAGTGCCAGACGCTGGCCCGCTTCCCAGCGGTTGAAGGCGTCGGCATCGTGCGCCAGCAAGGTGAGCAGCTGGGCATCGGTGTAGTCGATGTCCAGCACCACGGGCGCGCTGAAGTTGCGCAGCAGCGAGGGCACGGGTTCGCTGTCCAGGTCCGTGAAGGTCAACGTCTGCGAGGCTTCGGTCAACACCACCACGCGCGAGGCTGCCTGCGCGGCGCCTTCGCCCGCCAGGTGAAGGGGCAGGGGGGCGCCGCTGTCGCTGAGCAGGCCCAGCTCCACGGGGATGACGAAGGGTTCCTTGGCGGGCTGGCCGGGCGTGGGGGCGCAGCTTTGCGACAGCGTGAGCGCATAGCAGCGCGTGGCGGCGTCGTAGCGGCCCGTGGCCCGAACGCGCGGCGTGCCTGCCTGGCTGTACCAGCGCTTGAACTGGGGCAGAAGGCGTGCAAGGTCGCTCGCGGGGTTGGCATCGGCGATGGCCTGGGCGAAGTCGTCGCAGGTCACGGCCTGGCCGTCGTGGCGCTCGAAGTACAGCTTCATGCCCCTGGCGAAGCCGTCGCGGCCCACCAGGGTGTGCATCATGCGCACCACCTCGGCACCCTTTTCGTAGATGGTGACGGTGTAGAAGTTGTTGATCTCGACGTAGCTGTCGGGGCGCACCGGGTGGGCCATGGGGCCCGCGTCCTCGGGGAACTGGGCGGTGCGCAGCACGCGCACGTCCTCGATGCGCTTGACGGCGCGGGCCGAGGGGCTGCCCGCCAGGTCCTGGCTGAATTCCTGGTCGCGAAAGACGGTCAGGCCTTCCTTCAGGCTCAGCTGGAACCAGTCGCGGCAGGTCACGCGGTTGCCGGTCCAGTTGTGGAAGTATTCGTGGCCCACCACGCTTTCGATGTTGGCGAAGTCGGTGTCGGTGGCCGTGGCCTCGCTGGCCAGAACGTACTTCGTGTTGAAGATGTTCAGGCCCTTGTTCTCCATGGCGCCCATGTTGAAGTCGCTGGTGGCGACGATCATGAAGCGCTCCAGGTCCAGCGGCAGGCTGAAGCGGGCCTCGTCCCAGGCCACGCTGTACATAAGCGAATTCATGGCGTGTTCGGTCTTGCCCAGGTCGCCGGGGCGCACGTACACCTGCAGCAGGTGCTCGGTGCCCGAACGGCTCTTGATCTTCTGCTCGCGGGCCACCAGCTTGCCCGCCACCAGGGCGAACAGGTAGCAGGGCTTCTTGTGCGGGTCCACCCACTTGGCGAAGTGGCGGCCGTCCTCCAGGTCGCCGCTGTCCACCAGGTTGCCGTTGGACAGCAGCACCGGGTACTGGGCCTTGTCGGCGCGCAGGGTGACGGTGTAGCTGGCCATCACGTCCGGGCGGTCCAGGAAGTAGGTGATGCGGCGAAAGCCCTCGGCCTCGCACTGCGTGAAGAACGTGCCCTGGCTCACGTACAGGCCCATCAGGTGCGTGTTCTTGGCGGGGCAGCAGGTGGTGAAGATCTCGAGCGCGAAGGCGTCCGTGCCCGTGGGCAGGTTCTCCAGCACCAGGCGCGAGCCCTCCATCTTGAACGAGGTGCCCTGGCCGTTGACCAGCACGCGCGCCAGGTTCAGGTCCTCGCCGTCGAGCTTGAGCGGCTGCTCGGCCACCTCGGGGTTGCGGCGCAGCAGCATGCGGTTGAGCACGCGGGTCTTGGCGGGGTCCAGGTCGAACGTGAGCTCGACGCTGTCGATCCAGTAGGCAGGCGCGGTGTAGTCCTCGCGGCGGATGGCGACGGCCGGGCCGGCGCCTTCTCCGCTTCCGTCGGCTTTATGCAGTTGCAACATGGAGGCTCTCCAGAAAGTCGGTGTTCATGAGTTCGGTGTAGTCGCGCACGGCGGCCAGCACGTGGGGTCCGGCCAGTTCCTGCGCGCTGTGCGTGCTGCATATCGCCACGGCGCGCATGCCCGCGCGGCGCGCGGCTTCGATGCCGAAAGGCGCATCCTCGAAGACGATGCAGTGTGCGGGGCTGGCGCCGATGCGGCGCGCCGCCTCCAGGAAGATCGCGGGCTGGGGTTTGCCGGGCAGGCCTTCGTCGCCGCGCACGATGGCCAGGGGCGCGGGCTCCAGGCCCAGGCGTGTCATCGCGAACTGCACGTTGTGGATATCGCCGGCGGTGCCCACGGCCACTTTCAGGCCGCGTTCGCCGAGCTGCGCGGCAAAGCGGCGAAAGCCCGCCACTTCGGTGAAGCGGGGCCCGAACAGCTCGCGGTAGATGTCTTCCTTCTCGCGGGTGAGCGCGTCGGCCTCATCCTGCGGCACATCGCGGCCCAGCAACTCGCGGATGCACTCGGTGCCGTTGCGGCCCGTGGTGCGCGCCATGAGATCGGGCACGTCGATGTCCATGCCGCGGCGCCGGGTGAATTCGACCCAGGCCTTGGCGTGCCAGGGCATGGAGTCGATCATGGTGCCGTCCATGTCGAAGATGATGGCCTCGGCGTGCATCACACGCCCTGCTTCAGGCTGGCTTCGATGAACGCGTCCAGATCGCCGTCCAGCACCTTCTGCGTGGCCGAGATCTCGACGTTGGTGCGCAGGTCCTTGATGCGGCTGTTGTCCAGCACGTAGCTGCGGATCTGGTGGCCCCAGCCCACGTCGGTCTTGGTGTCCTCGAGCTTTTGCTGCTCTTCCTGGCGCTTGCGCATCTCGTGGTCGTACAGGCGCGAGCGCAGTCGCTGCCACGCGATGTCGCGGTTGCCGTGCTGGCTGCGGCCGTCCTGGCACTGCACCACGATCCCGGTGGGGATGTGCGTGAGGCGCACGGCCGAGTCGGTCTTGTTGATGTGCTGCCCACCCGCGCCGGAGGCGCGGTAGGTGTCGGTGCGCACGTCGGCCGGATTGATGTCGATCTGGATCGAGTCATCGATCTCGGGGTAGACGAACAGGCTGGCGAAGCTGGTGTGGCGGCCGCCCGACGAGTCGAACGGGCTCTTGCGCACCAGTCGGTGCACGCCGGTTTCGGTGCGCAGCAGGCCGTAGGCGTATTCGCCCTCGACCTTGATCGTGGCGCTCTTGATGCCCGCCACGTCGCCCGGGGTTTCTTCCTCGACGGTGGTCTTGAAGCCCTTGCGCTCGGCGTACTTGAGGTACTGGCGCAGCAGCATGCTGGCCCAGTCGCAGGCCTCGGTGCCGCCGGCGCCGGCCTGGATGTCCACAAAGCAGTTGAGCGGGTCGGCCTCGTTGCTGAACATGCGGCGGAACTCCAGCTCTTCGATGAGCGGGCGCAGCTTGGCCGTCTCGGCCTCGATGGTCAGGAGGCCGGGTTCGTCGCCTTCTTCCTTGCTCATTTCATAGAGCTCGGTGTTGTCTGCCAGCTCGCGCGTGAGCTTGTCGAGCGTGAGCACGACGGAGTTCAGCGACTTCTGTTCCTTGCCCAGCTCCTGGGCCTTTTTGGGATCATTCCAGACCGAAGGGTCTTCCAGCGACGCGTTTACCGTGCGCAGGCGTTCGAATTTGGCATCGAAGTCAAAGATACCTCCGTAACTCTTGCGTGCGCAGGGCCAGGTCGCCGAGGGTGGTGCCGATGAGGTTGATGCGTTCTGCGTCCATGATTCTTGTCCTGTGTGTTCTGTGGAATAACCAGCGATTTTCTCATGGGACGGCATCGCGCCCCGGCAAAGCCCCCAGGCGGGCCGCCCGCCCGGGCCGCCTTGGCCCGTGGTGGCGCCATCGGATGCCGGGTCTTTCAAAAATGATAGCTGCCAGCGCTTGATGGATAAGCGCTGGAGGCCATTTTTGCTTGAAGGCTGCTCAGGAGGGGGCGAGAAACTGCTCGATGAGCTGTGCCACCTGCCCGGGCTGGTCGTGGTGCAGCATGTGCCCGGCGTCCTGCACGACGGCGGTGCGCACGTCGCGCACATGGGTCAGGCGCTGGTGGTATTCCTCCAGGCTGTACTTGCCTTTCCACCACTGGCCCAGGCTGTCGTCGCTGGCCTCCACGGCCAGCACGGGCGCGGAGATGCGGCCGTACAGCGCGAGCGCCTCGTCCAGCCGGTAGAGCTGCGCGCTGGTGATCTTGTGGGCCGGGTCGCCCAGGATTTCCCACTGGCCCTGCGCGTTGGGCCGGGCCCAGTGGCCGGCCAGCCACCGGGCCTTGTCTTCGGACAGGCGCGGGTTGGTCTTCATGAGGCGGCGGGCCACGCCGTCCTGGCTGTCGTAGGTCTTGAGGGCCAGCTCGCCGCTGCGCAACTGCTTGAGCTCGTCGATCCACTGCGCATAGCGCCTGGGCGCCTGCTCGGGCCGCGAGGCGGGCATGCCGAAGCCCTCCAGGTTGACGAGGCGGCGGATGCGCTCGGGCCGCACGCCCGCGTACATCATGGCGATGTTGCCGCCCATGCTGTGGCCCACGAGGTCGATGGCTTCGCCGGGCGCGCAGTGGTCCAGCAGCAGGTCCAGGTCGGCCAGGTAGTCGGCAAAGAAGTAGTGGTCGGCCTGGGCGGCGGAGGTCAGGCCGAAGCCGCGCCAGTCGGGCGCGATGATGCGGCGCTCCTGCCGCAGCGCGTCCACCGTGAACTGGTAGGACGCGCTCACGTCCATCCAGCCGTGCAGCAGCACCAGCGTGGGCAGCGGGCTTTGCTCGGGCCCCCAGTGGCGGACGTGGTAGTTCAGGTGGCGCAGGGGCAGCGTGCTGCTGCGGGAGGGCTTGAGCGGGGTGTACATGGGCGGCGGCGCGAAGTGGGGCGGCAGGAAAGTCCCGCAAAGCCCAGGGCCTGCGGGTGCTCCCGGATGGTAATGGGGCGGCCGGATGCCTGCCGCCCTCGGTGTCGCCTGCGCGGCTGGTGGCTCAGCGGCGATGCGGTGGACTTGCGGGTGGAGCTGGACGGTCCTTGCCGATGGACGTGTTGTGGTCGGAGCCCTCGATCGCCCCGCCGGCAAGGGCGGCAGCCAGCTCGCGCGGGATGGCGGGGCAGGGGCCTTCGGGCATGGCGAGGCGGCCTGCAGAGCACGGCGAAATCCATTATTCTGCGCAGTCCTTCGTTTGCCCGTACTCCTTCTTCCCATGCAAAAAATCCAACTCGGCACCAGCGATCTGCAGGTCACTCCCATCTGTCTGGGCACCATGACCTTTGGCGAGCAGGTGGGTGAAGCCGATTCGCACGCCATCCTGGCGCGCTCGCTCGACCGTGGCGTGAACTTCATCGACACGGCCGAGATGTACTCGGTGCCCGCCAGGGCCGAGACCTTTGGCGCCACCGAAACCATCATCGGCAACTGGTTTGCCCGGAACCCCGGCGCGCGCCAGAAGCTGGTGGTGGCCACCAAGGTGGCGGGCCCTTCGCGCGGGATGCCCTGGGTGCGCGAAGGCAAGGGCATGGCCGCCGCCGACATCGTGGCGTCGTGCGAGGGCAGCCTGCGCCGCCTGCAGACCGACGTGATCGATCTCTATCAGATCCACTGGCCCGAGCGCCACGTGCCTGCCTTTGGCAACCTGTACTACGACCCGGCCAAGGAAACGTCGCAGAACCCCATCCGCGAGCAGCTCGACGCGCTGGCGGGCCTGGTCAAGGCTGGCAAGGTGCGCCACATCGGCCTGTCGAACGAAACACCCTATGGCGTGCACGAGTTCGTGCGCCTGGCCGAGCAGCACGGCCTGGCGCGCGTGGCCACGGTGCAGAACCCGTA
This sequence comes from Acidovorax sp. GW821-FHT09A11, assembly GCF_059418365.1. Taxonomy (NCBI): domain Bacteria; kingdom Pseudomonadati; phylum Pseudomonadota; class Betaproteobacteria; order Burkholderiales; family Comamonadaceae; genus Acidovorax; species Acidovorax sp. GW821-FHT09A11. The sequence continues at coordinate 69,922 of NZ_JBWKPS010000002.1, read as the reverse complement.
TTGCCTGATCAACCGGACCTGGGAAAACGGCCTGGATGAAACCTGCCATCGCTTGAATGTCGGGCTGCTGGCGTATTCGCCCCTGGGCTTTGGCCTGCTGACGGGCAAGTACGACGGCAGCGGCCTCACCGGCCCGGGTGCCCCGCAGGGTGCGCGCATCGCCACGTACGAATCCGTGCGCAAGCAGCGCTGGGGCCGCCCCGAGGCGCTGGCCGCCGCGCGCCGATACAACCAACTGGCCCGCGACAACGGCCTCACGCCCACCCAGATGGCGCTGGCGTTCTGCTACACCAAGTGGCAGGTGGCCAGCACGATCATCGGCGTCACGTCGGTGGCGCAGCTCGACGAAGACCTGAACGCCTGGGGCACCCAGCTGCCGCCCGAGGTGCTGCAGGCGATCGACGCGATCCGCTGGGAAGTGCGCGACCCGGCACTGTAAGGGCTCCCCCTGAGTCGCCTGCGGCGCCTTCCCCCTTGAAGGGGGACGACACCCTCGCTGCGGGGCGGCCCTTGCCTGGTGTCTCTCGCCTGGGGCCGCGCCAGTTTTTCAGGCCACGCGCAATGGGTCGCGGCCAGTAGCTCACGCCGCCGCCGGGGCTTCTGGTGTGCTCAGCGCGCCGGCTTTCCACGGCACGCCTTGGGCCTCGCCCAGGTCCCAGAACAAGCCCGCCATCACCGCCAGCCCTTCGCGCGCCACCGAGGCCAGCAGATGCTCGTTGGGCGCGTGCTGGGCACAGGCCGGGTACGAATGCGGCACCCACAACGTGGGCAGGCCCAGCTGGTCGGCGAAGATGTCGTTGGGCAGCGAGCCCGCCAGGTTGGGCAGCAGCGTGGCGCGCTGGCCCGCGCTGGCCTGCAGCGATGCCAGCGTCCAGTCCACCCAGGGGTTGTGCAGGTCCAGCCGCGTGGCGCCGCACACCATGCCCATGCCGATGGCCACGTCGGTGAAGCCTCGGGCGTCCAGGTGTTCGCGCAGCGTGCGCTCGACGTTGCGCCAGTCGGTGCCCACCACGAAGCGCAGCTGGCAGTGCGCCACCGCACCGGACGGAATGGCATTGACCGGGCGCTGGGGAGAGCCCGCGCCCAGGGCCAGCACTTCGAGCGTGTTCCAGCCCACCAACTGCTCGGCCGGCGTGAGGCCCGGCTCGCCCCAGCCGGGCGTGAGCGCGGGGTCGTCGGCGCCTGCGCCGATCACCACATCCTTGAGGGCGGTGCGCAGCTTGCCGGGAACCGCGGGCGGCAGCAGGCCCTTGACGAGGATGCGGCCTTTGGCATCGACGAGCGTGGCCAGCGCGTGCGTGAGCACGGTGGCCGGATTGGCCAGCACGCCACCCCAGTTGCCCGAGTGATAGGCCTTGTCGCGGCTGCGCACGGTGAGCGAGAAGTTGATCGCGCCGCGCGAGCCCAGGAAGAGGGTGGGGTGGCCCGCGTTCACGCGCGGGCCGTCGCTGGCGACGAACAGGTCGGCCTTCAGCGCGTCGCTGTGCTGCTCGCAGAACGCGCCCAGGCCGGGCGAGCCGGCCTCTTCGCCCATCTCCATGATCAAGGTCACGTTGTAGCCCAGCCGGCCGCCGCGCGCCTCGATGGCGTGGGCCAGGGCCGCCAGGCTCACCGTGTGCTGGCCCTTGTTGTCGGCGGTGCCACGGCCATACCAGCGCTCGCCCTCGATGGTCAGTTCCCAGGGCGAGAGGCCTTCGCGCCAGCTGCTCTCCTGGCCATTGACCACGTCGCCGTGCCCGTAGGTCAGGACGGTCGGCAGGGCCGGGTCTTCCACGCGCCGGGCGATGAGGAAGGGCCCGCCCAGGGGCGAGGGGTTGTCCAGCACCTGGCATTCGAAGCCCAGGGGCGCAAGCCACGGCACCATTTCGTCGGTGAGGTAGGTGCGCAGTTCAGGCGGCACCTTGCCGGTGTCGCTCTCGGTGCGCCAGGCCACGCGGCGGCGCAGGTCGCCGGCAAAGCGGCCGTCGTCGAAGTAGCGCTGGACGTTCTGGATCAGTTGCTCTCGGTTCATCGTGTTCTCCTTGTGTCAGCTTCACTCCACCACGATCTGCGCGCGGTGGGCCAGCGCACGGTAGCGGCCGATCTCGTCGTCGATCACGGCGCGCGTGGCCGCGGGCCCCAGGTGCACGGGTTCCATGCCCTGGGCGCGCATCTGCTCCTGCATGCCGCTGTCGCGGGTCACGGCCTCCACGTCAGCCACCAGCTTCCTGATGATGGCCGCCGGTGTCCTGGCGGGTGCGGCAATGGCATACCAGGCGTCGAACACCGCATCGGGCAGCTTCAGTTCTTCCACCGTGGGCACGCCGGGCAGCATGCTCGAGCGCGATTTGCCCGCAATCGCCAGCGCGCGCAGCTTGCCGGCCTTCACCTGCGGCGCGGCGGCGGCCACGGTGTCGATGCCGAGCTGGATTTCCCCGCCGATGAGGGCCATCAGCGACTGGCTGCTGCCCCGGTAGGGCACGTCCTGCAGCTTGATGCCCGCGGCCTGCTCCAGCAGCGCCCCCGCCAGGTGCGGGCCCGAGCCGGAACCGAACGTGGCGTAGTGAATGCCCTTGGGCGCGGCCTTGGCGGCGGCGATCAGCGCGTTCAGGTCCTTGTAGGGCGCGGTGGCGCTGACCACCAGCACCAGGGGCGCGCGGGCCACGGTGGCCACGGGCACCAGGTCCCTGGCGGGGTCGTAGGGCAGCTTGCTGCGCAGGGCCGGGTTCACCGTGTAGCTGGTGGAGCCAGACACCAGCAGCGTGTAGCCGTCGGGGTCAGCCCGCACCACGGCCTCGGTCCCGATGATGGTGGAGGCCCCTGGCTTGTTGTCGATGACCACGGGCTTGCCCAGGCGCACCGACAGCTTCTGGCCCAGTGCGCGGGCCACGGCATCCGTGCCGCCGCCGGGCGGAAAGGGCACGACCATGCGCACCGGGCGCTGGGGCCACGCATCGGCGGGCGCCGCCTGGGCATGGGAGAGGCTGGCGGCGCAGGACAGGGCGGCGGACAGCAAAGAGGCTTGAACAAGGCGTTTCATGCGGACTCCGGAAGGTGGGGCCCGTGGCGCAGGCGGTGCCACCTTGAAGGCGGCACCGCTGTGGCACACGGCCATGGGTGAATTGGAGCCTTAAACCATGCAAGATGGGCGCCGGTTTACCATTGCCATGGATAGAGATTTGGCAATTGACCATTCTCTTTTTGTTCATTGCCCCACCATGCCCGTTTCACTGCTCAGCCTGCCCCTGCGCTACTTTCTGGAAGTGGCGCGCACCGGCTCCGTCAACCAGGCGGCGCAGCGTCTGCATGTGGCCGCGTCCGCCGTGAGCCGCCAGCTTGGCAAGCTGGAGGACAGCCTGGGGGTGGTGCTGTTCGAGCGCCAGGCGCGCGGCATGGCCTTGACCGAGGCGGGCACCCGCCTGCTGGCGCATGCCAACGCCCATGACGTGCAGTCCGTGGAGCTCATGGCGCAGTTGCGGGGGCTGTCGGCCCAAGGCGCGGTGCGCGTGCGCGTGGCCTGCACCGAGGGCTTCGCCGCCACCTTCATGCCCCTGGTGATGTCGGCCTTCCGGCAGGCGCACCCGCAGGTGCAGCTGCAGTTGCAGGTGGCCGTGCCGCACGAGGTGTCGGCCCTGGCGCTGCGCGGCGAGGTCGACCTGGCGCTGAAATACAGCGTCGCTCCCGAGAAGGGGCTGCAGCTGCTGCATTCGGCCATTGCACCGATCTACGCCATCATGCCGGCGCAGCACCCGCTCGCGCGCCAGCGCAGCGTGTCGGTGGCCGATGTAGTGCGCTACCCGCTGTTGCTGGGGGCCAGCAGCATCACCGGGCGGCAGCTGTTTGACCTGAGCTGCGCGGTGCAGGGCCTGCGCTACGTGCCTGCCGTGGAGAGCAATTTTTCCTCGGCGCTGCTGCCGCTGCTCGGCGGCCAGGATGTGGCCCTGGCCAGCTATCTGACGGCCGCGCGCTGGGTGGAGGCCGGGCTGCTGGCGGCCAGGCCGTTCGATGAAACACAGCTGCAGCAGCGGCGCCTGCAGGTGCTGGCGGCCGAGGGGCGGGTCCCGTCGGCCCTGGTGCAGCAGTTCACGCAGGCGCTGGTGGCGGCCATCGAGCAGTACGGCAAGCGCAAGGTGGGGCGGCGCAGGACCGCGGTGGCCATGCGGCCCGCCGCACCCTGACCGCCGAGGGGCGTTCACAACTGGATACCATTCGCTTCCTACGCACACCGCACCATGGCCAAGAAAGAACACGTTTCCGAGACCCAAGCCACCCAGTTGCTCAAGGCCAACAAGGTGGCTTTCACCGAGCACCCCTATGACTATCTGGAGCACGGAGGCGCATTGCACAGCGCCGAGGTGCTGGGGCTCGACCCCTTCACCGTGGTCAAGACGCTGGTCATGCAGGACCAGGATGCCAAGCCGCTGCTGGTGCTGATGCACGGCAACCGCAAGGTCTCCACCAAGAACCTCGCACGCCAGATCGGCGCCAAGTCGGTGGAGCCCTGTGCCCCCGAGGTGGCCAACCGCCACAGTGGCTATCTGGTGGGTGGCACTTCGCCGTTCGGCACACGGCGCGCCATGCCGGTGTACATCGAGGAGACCATCCTCGCCTTGCCCCGCATCGCCATCAACGGCGGGCGCAGGGGCTTTCTGGTGCAGCTGGACCCGCAGGTGTGTGTGCAACTGCTGGGGGCGAAGCCCGTGCATTGCGCGCTGGCAGAATAGGCCGCCGGGAAAAACAGCCCATGAATAGCCATTGAACAGCCTCCAAGGGCTGAACCATCCGATTACCGAGGAGTTGCTTTGACCGCCGTCTATCCCGTTCTCGCCGCCGTGGCCGCCTACCTGCTGGGCTCGCTCTCTTTCGCCGTCATCGTGACGCGCGTGATGGGACTGAGCGACCCGCGCACCTATGGCAGCAAGAATCCGGGGGCGACCAATGTGCTGCGGTCGGGCAGCAAGGCCGCGGCCATCGTGACGCTGCTGCTCGACGCCCTGAAGGGCTGGCTGCCCGTGGCGCTGGTGATGTGGTTCGGCCGCCCCTACGGGCTGGAGGACGGCACCGTGGCCATGGTGGGTCTGGCCGCCTTCCTGGGCCACCTGTGGCCGGTTTTCTTCCGCTTCCAGGGCGGCAAGGGCGTGGCCACGGCGCTGGGCGTGCTGCTGGGCATCAGCGTCTGGCTGGGGCTGGCCACGGCCGTCACCTGGCTCATCATCGCCTTCTTCTTCCGGTATTCGTCGCTTGCCTCGCTGGTGGCCGCGGCATTCGCTCCGGTGTACTACCTGCTGGTGGATGGCGTGGTGTGGTACGCCGAAGGCACGATTGCCGCGTCCATCGTTGTGATGGGCGTGCTGCTGGCATGGCGCCACAAGGAGAACATCCAGCGGCTCATCGAAGGCAAGGAGTCGCGCCTGGGCAGCAAGAAGGCCAAGCCGGGAGCCGAGGCGGCACCCGGCAAGCGCTGAGGCCGGGCGGCGCTGGCCGCTGCCGGGCACCAAGGCGGCCGGGAGCCGCCTTTTTTTTGCATGGCCCCACCCGGTTTTTCATCGGAGTCAGAGGGACCCTGGCCCGGTGATGAGTCCCCGCAGCCCCGCGCTGTGCTGTGCCGCATACAGTCCCAGGCGCACCATGGTGCGGTGGTTGAGCTCCAGCCCCACGGCGGAGCGGGCCAGCGCGGACTGGATGCGGGGTTTTCCACTGGCTGTCTGGTACAGGCTGGGCTGGGTGTGGTGGTGGCCGCTGCGGTCCAGCAGGCTTGCCACCAAAGGGTGGTTGGCCTTTTCGCTGCGGCGCAGCACGATGGCCGTCTCGCCGTTGTCGAGCTTCACGAAGGTGCCTGGCGGGCACAGCCCGATGGAGCGCACCAGGGTGTAGCTCACTTCGTCGCGCTGGTCCACCTCCTGGCCCACGAGGGCGCGCACCGAATCGGTCGCGCTGCGGCCGGCGCGCGACTTGCGCGGGCTGATCATGGCCGCGTAGCGGTCAATGGTGCTCAGGACGCGGGTGAGGCGGTCTTCGGGCTCTTGCTGGGCCAGCGGCACACGGTCGGCAATGCTGGCGTGGTGCTGCCCGACCACGTCCAGCCAGAGCGCGTCATTGATGAACAGGCGCTCCAGCAGTGCCTGGCTTTCCAGCGGGTGGCTCTTGATGGCCTCCTGCTGGGCCGTGGTGGGGCGCTCGCGCTGCTCGGCCAGTTCGTCCTGCAGGGCGGTCATGCCGATGTTCATGGTCAAGGCCGCGCGCACCAGGCTGTCGCGCTCGCGCGCGGGCAGCTCCAGCTCATGGGCCATGATGTGGCACAGCGTGCCGCACACCAGGGCGTGGGAGGCGCTGTAGCCCACGGTGGACGTGGAGGCCAGCTGGAACATCAGGTACAGGGCGGCGTCGATATCGTGCGCCACCAGGTCTTGCAGCCAGCCATCGAACTGGCGCACCTTGGCGGCGAAGTCCTGCACCTGCAGCGGGCGGGACAGCAGCACCGACAGCGCGGATTCCAGGTCCGCCCACAGGCTCAGCAGGTCCTCGTATTCGCCTTCGGCGTGGTGGTGGTGGCCGGCGTGATGGTGGTGGCCGGCGTGATGGTGGACGGACATGGCGGTGCGCGTCGGGGGCTCAGTTGCGCTTTTCCAGCACCATCTGGTCGTTGATGCGGGTCATCTGGAACTTGGTCAGGAAGCTGTTTCCCAGCAGCACGTAGGGCATGGCCTGCGAGGTGATGACGGCTTCGACCCCGAACACCTCGACGTCGCCGATGCGCACCGAGTCGAGCTTCATGCGCCACCCTTGCGCCACTCCGTTCGCGGTGCTCATGCGCACGGGCTGGCCGCTCTGGTAGTTCAGGCCCATCCGTTCCGCGTCGGGCCGCCCGATGGCCACGGTGGAGGCGCCCGTGTCGACCATGTACTGCATCACGCGGCCGTTGATCGTGCCGCTGTTGACGAAATGCCCGCGGCTGTCGGCCATCAGCACAATGCGCTTGCCGCTGCCTCCCCGGCTGCCCACGCTCACGGGGGCCTCGCCCAGCCGCAGGGTGCGGCGCGCTCCCTTGACTTCGACGGTGGCCTCGTCCCCGGTGACGGCGATCACCTTCACGCCTTTGTATTCATCGCCCGCCCCGACCGCGCGCGGTGGGTTGGCATCCACCACCAGCAAGGCCTTGCTGCCCAGCATGCCCGCCAGCGCCACCGCCTGCGCATGGGCCCAGGACGGGGCCAAGCACAGAGCAACCAGCGCGGCCAGGGCAAAGGAGTGGATCGTCATTCGTCGATGGCGCTGTGCGCCTCCCCCGTACCTCGGAACTGGCGCGGCCCAGGTGAGGGACGCCAAGCCAGGGCCGCCCCGCAGCGAGGGCGTCGTCCCCCTGGAGGGGGAAGGCGCGAAGCGACTCAGGGGGTGCTCCATCTCAGTCGCGGAAGTTGTCGAAGGACAGGGGCACGTCGGTCACGTCCTTGCGGATGAGCGCCATGGCCGCCTGCAGGTCGTCGCGCTTGGCGCCGGTCACGCGCACCTTGTCTTCCTGGATGGCGCCCTGCACCTTGAGCTTGCTCTCCTTGAGCAGCTTCTGGATCTTCTTGGCCAGCTCGCTCTCGATGCCGTTGCGCACCTTGATGACCTGCTTGACCTTGTCGCCACCCATTTTCTGGACATCGCCCAGGTCGAGAAAGCGCACATCGACGTTGCGCTTGGTGAGCTTGTTGCGCAGCACGTCCTCGATCTGGGTGAGCTGGAAGTCGGCGTCGCCGATCAGCGTGATGTCCTTGTCCTTAATCTCGATGCTGGCCGAAGTGCCCTTGAAGTCGAAGCGGGTGGCGATTTCCTTGGCGGTGTTCTCGACCGCGTTTTTCACTTCGACGAGGTTGGCTTCGCAGACGGTGTCAAAAGATGGCATGGTGGCTCTCAATCTCAGGGGAAACGGTGCAATTCGCAGGGGGCCGGAAGGGCCCGGTGCGACAATCGGGCCAATGGTAGTCGAGAAAAACGCCCCTTTGCAGCCCTGGAACACCTTTGGCATCGCTGCGCGCGCCCAAACCCTGGTGCGCGTGCGCTCGGCGGCCGATGTGCTGGCCGTGCTGAACGCTGCCGCTTTGGCCGCGGCGCCCAAATTCGTCCTGGGCGGTGGCAGCAACATCATCCTGACGGGCGATGTGAAACCCGTCGTGCTCAAGATGGAGATCAAGGGCCTGCGCCTGGTGGAGGACACGCCCAAGGCCTGGATCGTGGAGGCGGGCGCGGGCGAGGTCTGGCACGACTGCGTGGCCTGGACGCTGGAGCAGGGCTACGCGGGCCTGGAGAATCTGGCGCTGATCCCGGGCACCGTGGGGGCTGCGCCCGTGCAGAACATCGGCGCGTATGGCGTGGAACTGCAGGACCGCTTCGAGTCGCTGGACGCGATGGACCTGGCCACGGGCCGGACGTTCACGCTGGATGCCGCCCAGTGCGGCTTTGGCTACCGGGATTCGGTGTTCAAGCATGCGCCGTCGGAGGCACTGGATGCGGGCGGGTTGCCGCGCGGCATGGGACTGGAAGGCCGGGCGGTGATCACCCATGTGCGCTTTCGCCTGCCCAAGCCCTGGAAACCGGTGCTGGGCTACCTCGACCTGGAGCGCCGCCGCATGGAAGAGGGCGTGGAGCATCCCACGGCGCGGCAGATCTTCGGCTGGGTCTGCGACATCCGCCGCGCCAAGCTGCCCGATCCGGCCGTGGTGGGCAATGCGGGCAGTTTCTTCAAGAACCCCACGGTGTCGCCGGACCAGTGCGCCGACATCATCGCGCGCGAGCCGCGCATCGTGCACTACCCCATGCCCGACGGCAGCATCAAGCTGGCCGCGGGCTGGCTGATCGATGCCTGCGGCTGGAAGGGCAAGTCCATCGGCAAGGCCGGCGTGTATGAAAAGCAGGCCCTCGTGCTGGTCAACCGGGGACGGGGTGCCGACAGCGTGACCGGCGGCGAGGTGATGACCCTGGCCAAGGCCATCCAGACCAGCGTGTACGAGCGCTTCGGCATCCGGCTGGAGCCCGAGCCCGTGGTGGTATAGCCTTCTGCACAGGCACCCGGAGCCCGCCAGAACACCGGCAGCCGGAGCCGCATAAAAAAAGCCACCTGATCGGTGGCTTTGCTATTTATTTTATAGCATCTCGCGCTTGCCTGTCCAGCGGCAGGGCATGTTTTTGTGCCTGTTTGGCAGGGCGCGGAGGCGGGCGTGCTCCCGGCCGCCCGCGCCCTTGCCAGCATCACTTGCGGTCGTTTTCCAGCTGCGCCAGTGCCGCATTGCCACCCAGCGACAGCAGGCCGGCGCGCGAGTACACGCCCAGCTTGTCGCGGGTGTCCGAGATGTCCAGGTTGCGCATGGTCAGCTGGCCGATGCGGTCCAGCGGGCTGAACGGCGCGTCTTCCACCTTTTCCATCGACAGGCGCTCGGGTGCGTAGGTCAGGTTGGGCGATTCGGTGTTGAGCAGCGAATAGTCGTTGCCACGGCGCAGCTCCAGCGTCACGGTGCCGGTCACGGCGCGCGCCACCCAGCGCTGGGCGGTCTCGCGCAGCATGATGGCCTGCGGGTCGAACCAGCGGCCCTGGTACAGCAGGCGGCCCAGCTTCAGGCCGTTCATGCGGTACTGCTCGATGGTGTCTTCGTTGTGGATGCCGGTCACCAGGCGCTCGTAGGCGATGTGCAGCAGCGCCAGGCCCGGGGCCTCGTAGATGCCGCGGCTCTTGGCTTCGATGATGCGGTTCTCGATCTGGTCGCTCATGCCCAGGCCGTGGCGCCCGCCGATGCGGTTGGCTTCGAGGATCAGTTCCACCGGGTCGTTGAACTCCACGCCGTTGAGGGCCACGGGCTGGCCTTCTTCAAAGCGCACCGAGACTTCCTCGGCTTTGACGGTCACTTCGTCCTTCCAGAACGCCACACCCATGATGGGGTTCACGATGCGGATGCCGCTGGACAGGAACTCCAGGTCCTTGGCCTCGTGCGTGGCGCCCAGCATGTTGCTGTCGGTGCTGTAGGCCTTCTCGGCGCTCATCTTGTAGCCGAATCCGGCCTGGGTCATGAACGCCGACATCTCGGCGCGGCCGCCCAGCTCGTCGATGAACAGCTGGTCCAGCCAGGGCTTGTAGATCTTGAGCGAGGGGTTGGTGAGCAGGCCGTAGCGGTAGAAGCGCTCGATGTCGTTGCCCTTGAAGGTCGAGCCGTCGCCCCAGATGTTGACGTCGTCTTCCTTCATCGCCGCCACGAGCATGGTGCCGGTCACGGCACGGCCCAGCGGCGTGGTGTTGAAGTAGGTCAGGCCACCGGTGGAGATGTGGAAGGCGCCGGCCTGCAGCGCGGCGATGCCTTCGTGGGCCAGCTGCGTGCGGCAGTCGACCAGGCGGGCCTTCTCGGCGCCGTACTCCATCGCCTTGCGGGGGATGGCGTCGTAGTCGGGTTCGTCGGGCTGGCCCAGATTGGCGGTGTAGGCGTAGGGCACGGCGCCCTTGAGCTTCATCCAGTGCAGGGCTGCGCTGGTGTCCAGGCCGCCCGAGAAGGCGATGCCGACTTTTTGCCCCAGGGGCAGGTTTTGGAGAATGGTGGCCATGTGCGGTCGTCCGTTGTTCTTGTCGATGGAAATGCCGGTTCAGCCGAAATGGCAGATGTAGTGGTAGGCCTCGGTCACGCGGATGTCGAACTTGGAGTTGCCTGGCACGCTGAACTTCTCGCCAGCGGAGGACTTCGCCCAGTTGTCGGTGCCCGTCAGCTTGTACTCGCACGAGCCCGCCACGCATTCCATGATTTCCGGCGCGCCGGTGTTGAAGGTGAGCGTTGCGGGCAGCACCACGCCCACCGACTTCTTCGTGCCATCGGGGAAGGTGATGCCGTGGCTCACGCACTTGCCGTCAAAGTACACATTGGCCTGGGTGGTGACGGACACGCCGTCGATTTTTTCGGTGGTCATGGGTGCGCTGGATAAGGTTGGAGGAAACCCGCGATTTTAGGGCAGGGGGGCGGCGGCCTGGCCGGCGGGGCCCCACTAAAAACCCCCCGCCCGCAGATCGCCCAAGCAAAAGAGCCCCGAAGGGCTCTTTGCGATGGCTGGCGCCAGGGGCTCAGCGCCAGTAGGGATTGCGGTGGTGCGGGTAGTACGGGCGGCTGTCGTAGCCGTATTCGATCACGGTGACGGGCGGCGTCACATAGGTGGGCTGCTGGTACACCGGTTGCGCGGGATAGGTGGAGGTCACCACGCCAGGCTGGCTGTACACGCCTTGCGAAGCGTACGGGTCGGGCTGCGTGGAGTAGGTCTGGCCCGCGGGCTGCACGCTCAAGGGAATCCAGCGGCCCGGATCCGTCTGGGTGCGGGTGGTGTACTGGCGCCCGGCGTACTCATAGACCACGTCGTAGCCGACCGTGCGATTTTCGTAGTACGTCTCGGTGGTGCAACGCTGCACGTTCTGGTACTGGGGCTGTCCGCCTTCGATCTGGTTGCCCAGTACGGCACCGCCCAGCACGCCGATGGCGGTGGCGGCGGCACGGCCGCTGCCTTTGCCGATGGCATTGCCGGCGGCGCCACCGGCAATGGCGCCCATCACGGCGCCAGCGCCGCTGGTGCGGTTGCCGCTGTACACCGTTTCATTGCCGCACACCTGCTGCGGCGTGGCGACCTGCTGCACGACGGGGGTGGCGGAGAGCACGCGGCCCTGCTCCTGCGCGCTGGCCATGGTGGCGATGGCCGCCATGGCGGAAAAAATGACGATCTTTTTCATGGAGAAACTCCTTTCGGGTCGGTACATAACGCACCAGACTGTGGAAAAGTTTAGGCCGGCAAGGTCAATCCAGGGCCTGGTCGCCGTAAATCTGCGTAAAGATTTGTGCAATTTCCCCGGTCTGTGCGCTTGATTCACGCGGCCGCAGGCCGTTCCATCCAGGTTTGCCACAGATCGGGGGCAAAACCCACCGAGATGTGGGTCTTGCCGCCCTGCTGCCACTCGACCACCGGGCGCTTGATCACGCTGGGCTGGGCCTGCATCAGGGCACTGGCGCTGTCTTCGCCTTGCACGGCTGCCTGGACGTTCGAGTCCAGCTTGCGCCAGGTGGTTCCCTGGCGATTGACCAGCTTCTCCCAGCCGACGGCCAACATCCAGCCGGGGAGGCGGGCGGCGGGAACGCCCTGTTTCTTGAAATCATGGAACGCGTAGTCCAGCCCCTGTTCCGTGAACCAGGCGCGGGATTTCTTGACGGTGTCGCAGTTGGGAATGCCGTAGACGGTGATGTGTGAGGTTGTCATGCCGCGCATCATCCGCCAATTGCGGCCTGGGCGACAATCCCGCCCTGTATGCATACCAAAATCCACACCCTGGAAGGCTGGCTTCGCCACTGCGAACAGCTTCACCCCCGCAATATCGAGATGGGCCTGGACCGCGTCCGTGAAGTGGCGCGCCGGATGACCTTGCGGTTCGACTGCCCCGTGGTCACCGTGGCGGGCACCAATGGAAAAGGCTCCACCTGCGCCATGCTGGAAGCCGTGGCCCTGCAGGCGGGCTACCGCACCGGGGTGTACACATCGCCCCACCTCGTGCATTTCGAGGAACGGTGCCGTGTGCATGGCGAGATCATTCCTGCTTCGGACCTGATAGCGCATTTCGAAGCTGTGGAAAGCGCCAGGACCCAAAATGGCGATGAAGTCTCCCTTACTTACTTCGAATTCACCACGCTGGCCATCCTGCGCCTGATGAGCCATTCCCGGCTGGATGTGGCCATCCTTGAAGTGGGCCTCGGGGGGCGGCTGGATGCCACCAACATCATTGATGCCGATTGCGCCGTCATCACCAGCATCGACATCGACCACACCGAGTTCCTCGGGCCGGACCGCGAGAGCATCGGCCGGGAAAAGGCCGGCATCATGCGCACGGGGCGCCCGGTGATCGTGAGCGACCCCATGGCGCCGCAGAGCATCGCCGACCACGCCCTCGAAATCGGGGCTGATCTGTGGCGGTTCGGCAAGGATTTCAATTTCTCGGGCGACAAGCTGCAGTGGAACTGGGCCGGCCGGGGCCGCCGCTACGCGGGGCTGGCCTATCCATCGCTGCGTGGCGCGAACCAGCTGATCAATGCATCGGGCGTGCTGGCCGCGCTGGAAGCCCTGCGCGAACGCCTGCCGGTGACGGCCCAGGCGGTGCGCAATGGCCTGGCCATGGTGGAGTTGCCGGGACGGTTCCAGATCGTGCCTGGCCAGCCCACGCTGGTGCTGGACGTGGCGCACAACCCGCACTCCGTGGCCGCGCTCACGGCCAATCTGGACGCCATGGGCTTCTTTCCCACGACCCACGCGGTCTTCGGGGCCATGGCCGACAAGGACCTGGCCCCCATGCTGGCCAAGGTAGCGCCGCTGATCGACCGCTGGTACTTCACCAATCTGCCCACGCCCCGGGCCGAGACGGCCGCCGTGCTGCAGCAGAAATGGAATGCCGTGCAGATGGTGGCGGGCGGGCGCCGCGACGTCACCTCGACCTTGCACCCGGACCCCATGGATGCCCTGCAGGCGGCAGTCGCCGCGGCGGACCCCGCTGATAGAATCGTGGTCTTTGGCTCGTTTTACACGGTGGGCGGTGTGCTGATCAATGGAACACCTCGCCTGCACGCCAAACATCTGGGCGCATAAGGTCCGCACGAGTCGTTACTCCATGGCATTTTTCAAGTTTCGGTGGCCCGGTCACAGTGAGCAACCTCAGGCCGAAAAGCCGTCCAAGCGTCCGCGCACCCCGCAGGCCGAGAGCATCGAAGTGATGCGCCGGCGTGCCCGCCACCGGCTGATCGGCGCGGCCGTCCTGGTGTTGATCGGGGTGATCGGATTTCCGATGCTGTTCGACACGCAGCCCCGCCCGATTCCGGTGGACATTCCCATCGAAATTCCGGACCGCAACAAGGTCGCTCCCCTGGTGGTGCCCGGGCCCGTGGCCGAAGCGCCAGCGCCCAGGCCTGCGACACCCACGGCTGCGGAGGCGCCTGCCCAGCGTCCGGCTCCCCCCGCACGTGGCAACGTGGCCGGCAATGGCCTGACGGAGGGCGAGGAACTGGTGCAGGGGTCGCGCCCGGCGGCATCCAGGCCGGCCGCGGCGGTCACGCCTGCCAAGCCGGAAGCAAAGCCCGAACCCAGGCCTGAGCCCAAACCCGTGCCTGAACACAAGCCCGCAGCACCGCGTCCGGACGATGCTGCGCGCGCCCGTGCCTTGCTGGAAGGCCGTCCGGCGGAATCCGCGGGTGCTGCCGCCAAGGCCGATGAAAACCGGTTCATCGTGCAGGTCGGTGCCTTCGCGGACGCGGACAAGGCCCGCGAAGCGCGCACCAAGGTGGAGCGCGCCGGCATGAAAACCTATACCCAGGTGGTGGATACCAAGGACGGAAAACGCACGCGGGTTCGCGTGGGGCCGTTCGCCGACCGTGCCGAAGCCGACAAGGCGGCAGCCCGGATCAAGGCTCTTGACCTGTCCGCGTCCGTGCTGTCGCTGTAAGGCGCGCGCAGGCTGAGCGTATCCGTGGCTGCCCTGGACTGGATTTTCGTGGTGGTGCTGCTGGCATCGATGCTGATTGGCGCCTGGCGCGGTCTGGTGTTCGAGGTGCTGTCCCTGCTGGGGTGGGTGGTGTCGTTCTTCGTGGCGCAGTGGTTTGCCGAGGACATGGCGGCGGTGCTGCCCATGGGCGAATCGGCGGGCTCGCTGCGCTATGCGGCGGGTTTCGTGGTGGTGTTTGTCGCGTCGGTATTTGCCTGCGGGTTCGTGACCTGGCTGATCAAGAAGCTGGTGGACTCCATCGGCCTGCGTCCGGCGGACCGCACGCTGGGGGCCGTTTTCGGGGTGCTGCGGGGGGCGATGCTGCTGCTGGCGGTGGCCGTGGTGGCCGGACTCACGCCCCTGCGAGAAGCGCCGTGGTGGCAGGAGTCGCAGGGGGCACCGTTGCTGGCCGAAGTGCTCAAGGGCTTGAAACCGGCGTTGCCGGAAGAATTTGGAAGGCATCTGCCTTCTTGATATCGATGCGGCAGTGGCCAGAGGCTGTTGCTGCGAGGTTGCCGCGGGGCTGTTCCCGCAAACGGATGGAATACAACTATGTGTGGAATCGTCGGCGTCGTCAGTCCAGCGCCCGTCAATCAGCTGATCTATGACGCATTGCTGCTCCTGCAGCACCGCGGCCAGGACGCAGCGGGCATCGTGACCCAGCAGGGCCGCAAATTCTTCATGCACAAGGCCAAGGGCATGGTGCGCGATGTGTTTCGCACCCGCAACATGCGGGCGCTGCCGGGCAATGTGGGCCTGGGCCAGGTGCGCTATCCGACCGCAGGCAACGCCTACAGCGAGGAAGAAGCCCAGCCGTTCTACGTCAACGCCCCCTTTGGCATCGTGCTGGTGCACAACGGCAACCTGACCAATGCCCGCGAGCTGCGCACCGAACTGTTCCTGACCGACCACCGGCACACGAACACTGAAAGCGACTCCGAGGTCCTGCTGAACGTGTTCGCGCATGAGCTGGAGCGGTCGACCCGCGGCGTGCCGCTGCAGCCCGAGGACGTCTTCACGGCGGTGCGAGCCGTGCACAAGCGCATCAAGGGCTCCTACGCCGTGATCGCGCTGATCGCCGGCCATGGCCTGCTGGCCTTTCGTGACCCGCATGGCATCCGCCCGCTGGCCATGGGGCGCAGCCAGGATGGCACCGTGATGGTGGGCAGCGAGTCGGTGGCGCTGGAGGGCACCTCGCATGTGTTCGAGCGCAACATCGATCCTGGCGAGGCGATCTTCATCACGCTCGATGGCAAGGTGCATGCCAGCCAGTGCGCGGAAAACCCGCAGCTCAATCCGTGCATCTTCGAGTTCGTGTACCTCGCGCGTCCCGACTCGGTGCTCGACGGGATTTCGGTCTACCAGGCCCGCCTGAACCTCGGCGAAGCGCTGGCCAAGCGCGTGGTGTCCACCGTGCCGCCCAATGAGATCGACGTGATCATCCCGATCCCCGAGTCGAGCCGTCCGAGCGCCACACAGCTGGCGCACCTTTTGGGTATTCCGTACCGTGAAGGTTTCGTCAAGAACCGCTACGTCGGCCGCACCTTCATCATGCCGGGGCAGGGCGTGCGCAAGAAGTCCGTGCGCCAGAAGCTCAATGTGATCGCCAGCGAGTTCAAGGGCCGCAATGTGCTGCTGGTGGATGATTCCATCGTGCGCGGCACCACCAGCCGCGAAATCGTGCAGATGGCGCGCGACGCTGGCGCCCGCAAGGTGTACCTGGCCAGCGCCGCCCCGCCGGTGCGCTACCCGAACGTGTACGGCATCGACATGCCCACCAGCAGCGAGCTCGTGGCACACGGCCGCACGGTCGAAGAGATCCGCCAGGCCATCGGCTGCGATGCGCTGATCTACCAGGATGTGGATGGCATGAAGAAGGCCGTGGGCTCGCTCAATGCGTCCATCGTGGGGTTTGATGCATCGTGCTTTGACGGCGTGTACGTCACGGGGGATATCACCGCCGCCGACATCGCCCGCCTGAACGAGGGGCGCGTGGGCACGGAAGAGGGCGAGGAGGATACTTCCCGCCTGGCGCTTCCGAACGCGCAGGAGGCGTGACCGGGGGCGGGCGCCTCGTGCCCTGCCCTGAATTGCCGGGTACCGGGGCAGGGGCGCCGCCTGGCGCCCCTGCCTTCGGACGGACTGAATCTTGAAACTGGCCCCGAGAGGGGCCAGAACTTATTGACATGACTGAAACATCCACCATTGCTTCCAGCACGGGCCGCGTGCGCACCCGCTTCGCCCCGTCACCGACGGGCTTCATCCACCTGGGCAACATCCGTTCGGCCCTTTATCCCTGGGCCTTCGCGCGGGCGACGGGAGGGGATTTCATCCTGCGCATTGAAGACACCGACCTCGAGCGTTCCAGCCAGGCCGCCGTGGATGTGATCATCGAGGGCATGCGCTGGCTGGGCCTGGACCACGACGAGGGGCCGTTCTATCAGATGCAGCGCATGGACCGCTACAAGGCGGTGCTGGCCGACCTGCAGGCGGCGGGCCATGTGTACTCCTGCTACATGAGCGTGGCCGAGCTGGATGCCTTGCGCGAGAAGCAGATGGCCGCCAAGGAAAAACCCCGGTATGACGGCACCTGGCGCCCCGAGGCCGGCAAGACCCTGCCGCCCGTGCCGCAAGGCGTCCAGCCCGTGCTGCGCTTCAAGAACCCGCAAGGCGGCGTGGTGGCATGGGACGACAAGGTCAAGGGCCGCATCGAGATCAGCAACGACGAGCTCGACGACCTGGTGATTGCGCGCCCCGACGGCACGCCTACCTATAACTTCTGCGTCGTGGTGGACGATATCGACATGGAGATCACCCACGTGATCCGTGGCGACGACCATGTGAACAACACGCCGCGCCAGATCAACATCTTCCGCGCCCTGGGCAAGGAACCGCCGGTGTATGCCCACCTGCCCACCGTGCTGAACGAGCAGGGCGAGAAGATGAGCAAGCGCAATGGCGCCAAGCCCGTCACGCAGTACCGCGATGAGGGCTACCTGCCCGACGCCATGGTCAACTACCTGGCGCGCCTGGGCTGGAGCCACGGCGACGACGAGATATTCAGCCGCGCGCAGTTCCTGGAATGGTTCAACCTGGACCACCTGGGCCGCAGCGCAGCCCAGTTCGACGAGGCCAAGCTGCGCTGGGTGAACGCCCAGCACCTGAAGGCCATGGCCGACGATGCGCTGGCCGCCCTGGTGGCGCCGCAGTTGCAGCAGCGCGGTATTGCGGCCCAGGCACTGGCCGACGGCCGGCTCGCGCGGATCTGCGCGCTGTTCAAGGACCGGTGCGACACGACGGTGGCGCTCGCCAACTGGGCCCAGGTGTTTTACGGTGACGTGACCCCGGTGGATGCCGAGCGCGCACAGCACGTCACCGAAGCCATTGCCCCGGCGCTCGATGCGCTGGCCGATGCGCTGGCCGCCTGCGAATGGGACAAGGCTTCCATCAGCGCTGCATTCAAGCAGGTGCTTGCCAGCCAGGGACTGAAAATGCCGCAACTGGCCATGCCTGCGCGGGTTCTGACCGTGGGCACGGCCCACACTCCGTCGGTCGATGCCGTGCTGGAATTGGTCGGACGTGAAAAAGTTGTAGCGCGTTTGCGAAACCGCTAAAAATCTGTCTATAATTCAAGGCTCAGATGATGACAACAAACACAGTGTGTTTCGAGTCATTCAGTGGGGGTATAGCTCAGCTGGGAGAGCGCTTGCATGGCATGCAAGAGGTCATCGGTTCGATCCCGTTTACCTCCACCAAAGTTTGTTGTCGGTTAGTTCCAAGGTTTTGACCCTATCGTCTAGAGGCCTAGGACATCACCCTTTCACGGTGAGTACCGGGGTTCGAATCCCCGTAGGGTCGCCAAGTTGTAGCGCTTGGCTTGTATTGAGAGATGCAAGCGAAAAGCTGCCTGCCAGGAGTGGTAGTTCAGTTGGTTAGAATACCGGCCTGTCACGCCGGGGGTCGCGGGTTCGAGTCCCGTCCACTCCGCCAGTCAAAAACCCTTGCAGGTCTTTGATATGCAAGGGTTTTTCTTTGGTGTCATCCAGAGAATCGTGGGGGTATAGCTCAGCTGGGAGAGCGCTTGCATGGCATGCAAGAGGTCATCGGTTCGATCCCGTTTACCTCCACCAAGGTTTGTTATCGGTTAGTTCCAAGGTTTTGACCCTATCGTCTAGAGGCCTAGGACATCACCCTTTCACGGTGAGTACCGGGGTTCGAATCCCCGTAGGGTCGCCAAGTTGTAGCGCTTGGCTTGTGTTGATGAAATGCAAGCGAAAGCTGCCTGCCAGGAGTGGTAGTTCAGTTGGTTAGAATACCGGCCTGTCACGCCGGGGGTCGCGGGTTCGAGTCCCGTCCACTCCGCCAGATTCACATGGCACAGCCCGTCGCTGGTTGTGTCGTGGTCCAAATAAACGGACTGCAGTATTGATTGCTGCAGTCCGTTTTTCTTTGCCCATTTCCAGTTGTTTTTGTGGGTTTCATGGCGGATATCGGTCTTGTCACTGCCACCCACCCCTGCATTGACGGCATGGCGGCGGGCTCCTGCTCTTCCCTCATCCCAGTGACTGCAGGGCCGCCATTGTTTCGCGCAGGCCCCGGTGCAGGCGCTTGTCCCGGCGCATGACGACGGCCAATGTGCGGCGCAGGGGTGGCGACAGTGGCCGTACTTCGAGGTTGCCCTGGTGCCCGTCCCGTACGGCCATGCCCGGCAGCACGGCGCAGCCCAGGCCGGCCGCGACCAGCTCCTTGATCGCCTCCACGCTGCCCAGCGACATGGCCGGCTGCAGTGCCACCCCCGCCCGCGCGAACCAGGCATCGGCGATCCGGCGGGTGTGGCCGCCGGGCTCGTACAGCAGCACGGGATGCCGCGCCAGTTCCTTGGCGCCAATCCGCGCCGGCAGCGCGGTGCCTCGCGGGGCGATCGCGACGAACGGGTCGTCCAGCAGGGGTGACACCTCCAGCATGCGCCCGCTGGCGGGCAGCGTGACCAGTCCCAGGTCCAGCGTGTTGTCCTCCACCGCCTGGACAATGTCGGCCGTGTTGCCGGTGCGCACGGTGATGTCGAGGCCGGGAAAGCACTGCCGCAGCGACCGCAGCACCGGTGGCAGCAGGTAGATGCAGGCCGTCGCGCCGGTGCCCAGGCGTACGCGACCGGTGGCACCGTCGGCATGGCGGGAGACGGCCTCCAGGGCCTCGGCCACCACCGCATCGATGCGGCCCACATGGGCCAGCAACTCGGCACCCGCCGCCGTGGGGCGCAGCACCCGGCCGACGCGCTCGATCAAAGGCGTGCCCAGGCGCTTTTCGAGCTGGCGCACCTGCAGGCTCACGGCCGGTTGGGTGAGATCCAGGCGCTGCGCCGCGGCAGAGAAGCTGCCGAGTTCAAGGGCCGTGGCAAAGCCGTGAAGCTGGTCGAGATTGATGCGTTCCATGGCAAAGAATTTCTCATACTTTGCATAATTTGAGAAAGCTTCTTTTATGCCTGAAAGCTGGCCACACTGTCGTTCATGCACACCTCGACGACCATTCCCCTGCCCATCTTGAAATCCACCCCGCCAGCGCCACCGAACCGGACTCGCGCAGCAGCCGCCGCCGGGCGCTCCGCACCCGTGGTGCGCGGCGCCAGCGAGAACGACCTGCCCGCCATCCAGGCGCTGTACGCCCACCACGTGCTGCACGGGCTGGCTTCTTTCGAGGAAATACCTCCGACGGTTGATGAACTGCGCGCACGGCGCGCTGCCGTGGTGGCTGCCGGCCTGCCCTATCTGGTGGCGGAACTGGACGGCATGGTGGCCGGGTTTGCCTACGCCGCGCCGTACCGGGCCCGGGTGGCCTACCGCCACACGGTGGAGGACTCGGTGTACGTGGCGCCCGATCTTTCAGGGAGAGGCCTCGGGGCTGCGCTGCTGGGCGAACTCATCCGGCATTGCGAGGCGGGGCCGTGGCGCCAGATGCTCGCGGTGGTGGGGCAGGGCGATGACAACGCCGGCTCGATGGCATTGCATGCCCGCATGGGGTTCGAGCGCATTGGTGCACTGCGCTCCGTGGGCTTCAAGAAAGGCCGCTGGCTGGACACCGTTTTGATGCAGCGGCCGCTGGGTGCAGGGGATTCGGTGCTGCCCGCCGCGCAGCCGCCGCGCCCGGCGCCGCAGCGGCACGCGGCCTAGGCTGGCGGACGCACCGCCGCGCCCCATGGCGCCTGGGGGAAGCGCCCGGCCTCCGCCCCGGTTCTTCCATGAAAAAGCCCCGGACAAGTCCAGGGCTCAGGAGTCATGGGGGAAAATGGTCCCAGCGCTTTCGCAACAAGCGCTGGATGCTATAAATTGAATAGCATCAGCGGGGTGCGAGCCGGATCGCGCCGTCCAGGCGGATCACTTCGCCGTTGAGCATGTCGTTCTCGAAAATGTGCTGCACGAGCTTGGCATAGTCCTGCGGCGTTCCCAGGCGGCTGGGGAAGGGCACTCCGGCCGCGAGCGCATCCTGCACCTCCTGGGGCATGCCAAAGAGCATGGGCGTGCCGAAGATGCCGGGCGCAATCGTCATGTTGCGGATGCCGTTGCGGGCCAGGTCGCGCGCGATGGGCAGGGTCATGCCAACCACGCCGCCCTTGGAGGCCGAATAGGCCGCCTGGCCGATCTGGCCGTCGTAGGCGGCCACGCTGGCGGTGGAGATCAGCGCGCCGCGCTCGCCCGTGGGCTCGGGGTCGTTCTTGCACATCGCCTCGGCGGCCAGGCGGATCATGTTGAAGCTGCCGATGAGGTTCACGGTGACGGTCTTGCTGAAGACGGCCAGCGCGTGCGCACCGTTCTTGCCGACCGTCTTTTCCGCGGGTGCGATGCCCGCGCAGTTCACCAGGCCCATCAGCTTGCCCATCGAAACGGCCTTCGCCACCACGGCCTGGCCGTCGGCCTCGCTGCTCACATCGCACTTCACGAAGGCACCGCCAATGTCCTTGGCCACGGCCTCGCCTTTTTCCGCCTGCATGTCGGCAATGACCACCTTGCCGCCCTGGGCGGCCAGCATGCGCGCCGTGCCTTCGCCCAGGCCGGACGCGCCGCCGGTCACGATGAAAACCTTGCCTTTGATGTCCATGTTCTGTCTCCAGTGAGTGACGTTAACGTAAACGTCAATTATGGCGCATCCGCCTGGTTTCCGACAGGCGAAAAAAAGCCCGGCGAGGCCGGGCCTGGCGCAAACCCCGCGCCGCGGGGCCGCACGGGCGGGTTACTGGAAGCCCACGCGGTCCAGCATCTGCTGCACCTTGGTCGTGTTAGCGCCCACCGCGCTGATCGGAATGGTCTCGCTCTTGAAGGGCGCACCGCCGGTCATGGCCTTGAGCGCGGGGTTGTCGATGCTGACGCCCTTGGCGGCGGGCCATTCGTTGTTGCCGTTGGCAAAGTAGTTCTGCGCTTCAGGGCTGACCAGATACTCGAGGAACTTGATGGCGTTGGCCTGGTTCTTGGCGTGCTTGGCCACCGCGCCGCCGGCAATGTTCAGGTGCGTGCCCCAGGAATCCTGGTTGGGGAACACCACGCCGACCTTGTTGACCACGGCCACGTCCTCGGGCTTGGTCGAGCGCATCATGCGCGCGAGGTAGTAGCTGTTGGTGACGGCGATATCGCATTCGCCCGCGGCCACGGCCTTGATCTGGTCGGTGTCCCCGCCCTTGGGAGGGCGCGCCAGGTTGGCCACCATGCCCTTGAGCCAGGCCTCCGCCTTCTGTTCGCCCAGATGCTCGGTCACGGCGCCGAAGAGGCTCAGGTTATAGGGATGCGAGCCGGAGCGGATGCACAGCTTGCCCTTGTTCTTGGGGTCGCCGAGCTCCTCATAGGTGTCGACGTCCGACTTCTGCACCTTGATCTTGCTGTAGACGATCACGCGTGCGCGCGTGGACAGTCCGAACCAGGAAATGCCCCCGTCTGCCGCTGGCGCGCTGCGCAGATTGGCGGGAATGGCGTCGCTGAGCACCTTGGACTGGATGGGCTGGAACAGGCCGTCGACTTCCCCCTTGTAGAGGCGGGCGGCATCCACCAGCAGGATCACGTCCGCCGGCGATGCCGTGCCTTCGGCCTTCAGGCGTGCCAGGATGCCGGCGTCGTCCGCATCCACGCGGTTGATCTTGATGCCCGTGGCCTTGGTGAATCCGCTGTACAGCGCTTCGTCGGTGGAGTAGTGGCGGGCCGAGTAGAGATTCACCACCTGGTCCTGGGCGGAAACGGCGCCGGCGGCAACGGCCAGCGTGCACGCGCTCAACAAGGCTTTCACAGTCTTCGACATGGATGCGTCTTTCAAGGTTGTAACTCTGGCGATGATAAAACAAACGCGAATTATTCTTAATAAATGTCTGGGGCGCGCCAAGGAATTCAGAGGGAATTCCTGACTCAGCGCAAGAGCCGGAAGGGTGTTGCCAGGACACGGGCAAAAAAAAGCCCGGTCATGAACCGGGCTTTAAAAGGATCCCTGAAACGGGGGTTTCGAGAGGATCCAAGGAGACAACTGGTGCGCTGTGGAGGGCTTCCGCAGCGCGTGGTTGAATTATCAGGGTATTCCCTGAACGCGGCCTAGAGGTTGCACTCCAGACCGCAGATGGCTCATTAGCGCTTGCGGGGTGCAGCGGTCTTGGCGGCGTTGGCAGCGGTGCTGGCCACGGCGTTGAAGTTGGCTTCGGCCACGTCGGACGCTTGCTTGACGGCCTTCTGCACCGATTCAAAAGCGTTGTTGGCGGCAGAGACGGCGCTCTTCATCACGGCCACGGCGGTTTCGGAACCGGCGGGAGCGTTTTTGGCGGCGCTGTCCACCAGGTTGGTGAATGCCTTTTGCGCGTCGGTGGCCTGGCTCTCGAAAGCCTTGCCGAATTCAGCGCCGGTGCCCGAAGCGATGTCGTACAGGTGGCGGCTGTAGGCGGCAGTCTTCTCAGCCAGTGGCTGGAACAGGCCGGCTTGCAGGGCCAGCAGCTCTTGCGCGTCCTTCACGCCCAGGACGGCCTGGGTGTGGTTGGCGGCTTCCGACAGGGCAGCGCGCGAAGCGGTCACGTTCAGTTCGACCAGCTTTTCCACGCCTTCGAAGGCCTTGGTGGTCAGACCGAACAGGGTTTCGATGTTGGCTTTGTGCGAGGCCAGGATTTGTTCAGCGGTCAGCGTCATGTCATATCTCCTAAAAAATGGGGCCCGGGGGCCAAGGTGGTTCGCGGACATCTGCGCTGGCCCTGACCTAGTGAGTCATGTTGCAGTGCAGCATGGGATGAATTTTAGGCACTTGGCGTGGTATTGCAAGGGGTTTTTGTTGCGCTGCAGCAAATTAGGGACGGCGCCCCAGAAATCCGCCGCTTGCCACAATCGCGTCATGCATGCCTATTACGCAGACCATTTCGTGCTGCCGCTTCCCGAGGGCCACCGGTTCCCGATGGCCAAGTACCGGCTGCTGCGCGACCGCATCACGCAGCACCTGCCCGGCGTGTCGCTGCAGGTGGCCATGCCCGCGTCGGACAGCGAGCTCGCGCTGGCCCACACGCCGGAGTACGTCGATGCGATTGCCGACGGCACGCTGGCACCTCCCGCCCAGCGCGAGATCGGCTTCCCCTGGAGCGAGGCCATGGCCGAGCGCGCACGGCGGTCCGTGGGCGCGACGGTGGCCGCCGCCCGCGTGGCGCTGCGCGAGGGCATTGCGGGCAACCTTGCAGGGGGCACGCACCATGCGTATGCGGACAAGGGCAGCGGCTTCTGCGTGTTCAATGACGTGGCGGTGGCCGCGCGGCTCATGCAGGTGGAATGGGCGCGCACGGAGGGCGTGGGGCGCGTGGCCCGCCCGCTGCGGGTGGCGGTGATCGACCTCGACGTGCACCAGGGCAACGGCACTGCGCACATCTTCCGGGGCGACCACAGCGTGTTCACGCTGTCACTGCACGGGGCGCGCAATTTTCCGTTCCGCAAGGAGCCCGGCGACCTGGATGTCGAACTGCCCGACGGCTGCGCCGACCCCGACTACCTGCAGGCTCTGGAGCAGGCGCTCGAGACCCTGGAGCAGCGGTTCGCGCCCCAGCTCGTTTTCTATCTGGCCGGTGCCGATCCGCACGAAGGAGACCGCCTGGGGCGGCTGGCCGTGACCCACGATGGCCTGGAGGCGCGCGACCGGCGCGTGTTCGACTGGGCGTGGCAGCGCCGCATCCCCCTGGCTTTCGCGATGGCGGGGGGCTATGGCCGCAATCTGGAAGACACGGTGCTGGCGCAGCTGAACACCTGGCGCGTGGCCTGGCACTACCACCAGCGCTGGCAGAATGTGCGGCCATGACTTCTGCCGCCAGCACCACCCCTGCCGCTGCGTCCGCGCCGGCCGCCCGCCCGTCCCCGCAGCCGCGCAGCGCCTACCGGGCCTTTCGCCCCATCACCACGCGCTGGGCGGACAACGACGTGTACGGCCATGTGAACAACGTCGTGTACTACAGCTGGTTCGACACGGCGGTGAATGCCCACCTGATCGACCAAGGCGTGCTCGATATCCATGCGGGCGAGACCATAGGCCTGGTCATTGAAACCCAGTGCAACTACTTCGCGCCACTGGCCTTCCCGCAGACGATCGAGGCCGGCATCCGGGTTGCACGGCTGGGCGGCTCCAGCGTGCGGTATGAGGTGGGCCTGTTTGCCCAGGGCGAGCCGCTGACCGCTGCGGCCGGCCATTTCATCCATGTGTATGTGGACCGCGAGACCCGCCGGCCCGTGCCGGTGCCAGAGGCCCTGCGCAAGGTCCTGCAAGAGCTGGTGGTGGCCGGCTGAGCACCGGCGGGCCTGCTATTGATCCGTTAGCTTCTCGCGCTTCTCCCAAGGGCGCGAAGGGCCTTTTTCCCCAGCGCATGGCGTCGCATGCCCGTGGCGCGGGGGCAGAGTCCCTGCACGGTGCGGGATGCCCCGATGGCCTACACTTTGAGGCTTTGCTGACCAGCCCGCGGTCTGAGGCCTGCCCCGTCCATGATCATCACCAGCCTGCTCGACACCGACCTGTACAAGTTCACCATGATGCAGGTGGTGCTGCACCAGTTTCCGGGGGCTCAGGTCGAATACCGCTTCAAGTGCCGCAACCCTGGCGTGCAGCTGGCGCCGTTCGTCAATGAGATCCGCGACGAGATCCGCTCGCTGTGTTGCCTGCAGTTCCAGGATGCCGAACTGGCCTACCTGCGTTCCATGCGCTTCATCAAGAGCGACTTCGTGGACTTCCTGGGCCTCTTCAAGCTCAACGAGAAGTACATCACCGTCACGCCACAGCACAACGGCGAGATCGACATTTCCATCCGTGGGCCCTGGCTGCACACCATCCTCTTCGAGATCCCGGTGCTGGCCATCGTCAACGAGGTCTACTTTCGCAACACGCAAAAGGTGCCCGACTTCCTGGAAGGCCGCAAGCGCCTGGATGCCAAGATCGCGCTGCTGCAGGGCGAGGGCCTGTCGGACCTCAAGATCGCCGACTACGGCACGCGCCGGCGGTTTTCCCGCGCCTGGCACGAAGAGGTGCTGCGGGTGCTGGTGGCCCGCCTGGGCACGGGCGACCGCCGCCCCGGCGCACCCGCGGGCCCCGGCCAGTTCGCGGGCACGAGCAACGTGCTGTATGCCATGAAGCTGGGCGTGACGCCGCTGGGAACCATGGCGCACGAATACCTGCAGGCCTGCCAGGCCCTGGGGCCGCGCCTGCGCGACAGCCAGGTGTTCGGCTTCGAGATGTGGGCCAAGGAATACCGCGGCGACCTGGGCATCGCGCTGTCCGACGTGTACGGCATGAGTGCCTTCCTGCGTGATTTCGACCTGTACTTCTGCAAGCTCTTTGACGGCGCGCGGCATGACAGCGGCGACCCGTTCGCCTGGGGCGAGCGCCTCCTGGACCACTACCGCAAGAACCGGGTGGACCCCCTGACCAAGACGCTGATCTTCAGCGATGCGCTCACCATCCCGCGCACCATCGAGCTGTACCAGCAGTTCCGGGGGCGCTGCCAGCTGGCGTTCGGCATCGGCACCAACCTGACCAACGACCTGGGCAGCCCGCCCGCACACGAGCCTTTGCAGGTGGTGATCAAGATGACGCGCTGCAACGACCAGCCGGTGGCCAAGCTGTCCGACACGCCGGGCAAGGGCATGTGCGACGACGAGAAATACCTGGCCTACCTGCGCCAGGTGTTCGACATCCCCGCGGTGGCATGATGGCCCGCGCCACCCGGATGCCGGCGCCCCGCGCGCTGGGCCTCTTGATCACCCTGCTCGTGTTGCCGGGCCTGGCCGTGGCCGCGGATGTGGACGGCAGCACCCTGTCGGTGCTGTGGGGCGTGCCCTTCGCGGGCATCCTGCTGTCGATCGCGCTCATGCCGCTGCTGGCACCCATTTTCTGGCACCACCATTTCGGCAAGGTCGCGGCCGCGTGGGGCCTGGCGTTTCTGCTGCCGTTCGCCATCGCCTTCGGCCCTGGCGTGGCCGGGGCCAACCTGGTGCATGCGCTGCTGGCCGAGTACATCCCGTTCGTGGTGCTGCTCACGGCGCTGTTCACCGTGGCGGGGGGCATCTACATCCGCGGCAACCTGCATGGCAGCCCGGGGCTCAACACCGCCCTGCTTGCGATCGGGGCGCTGCTGGCCAGCTTCATGGGCACGACGGGGGCCTCGATGCTGCTGATCCGTCCGCTGATCCGCGCCAACGACAACCGCCGGCACGTGGCGCACGTGGTGGTGTTCTTCATCTTCATCGTGTCCAACGCGGGGGGCTCGCTCACCCCGCTGGGCGATCCGCCACTGTTCCTCGGTTTTCTCAAGGGCGTCGATTTCTTCTGGACGGTGGGCCACATCTTTCCGGAAACATTGTTCCTGGTCGGTGCGCTGCTGGCGATCTTCTTCCTGCTGGACACCTGGTACTGCCGGCACCGCGAGGAGGTGCTGCCCGCCGACCCGACGCCCGACAGCCGTTCCATCGGCTTCGACGGGAAGATCAACTTCGCCTTGCTGGGCGCGGTCGTCGCGCTGGTGCTGCTCAGCGGCTTCTGGAAGTCGAGCGTGGCGTTCGACGTCGCGGGCACCCTGGTGGGGCTGCCGGGCATCGTGCGCGATGCGGGGCTCGTGCTGGTGACGCTCGCATCGCTGTGGCTCACCCCCCGGCAGGTGCATGCCGACAACCAGTTCGGCTGGGCGCCGATGCAGGAGGTGGCCAAGCTGTTCGCGGGTATCTTCCTCACGATCATTCCGGTCATCGCCATGCTCAAGGCGGGGAACCAGGGGCCGTTCGGCGCCATCATCTCGGCGGTGACCCGGCCGGACGGCGCGCCCGACCCGGCCATGTATTTCTGGGCCACCGGCCTGCTGAGTTCGTTCCTCGACAATGCGCCCACCTACCTCGTGTTCTTCAACACGGCGGGTGGCGACCCGGCGGTGCTGATGACCACGCTGGCACCCACCCTGGCCGCCATTTCCGCGGGTGCCGTGTTCATGGGCGCCAACACCTACATCGGCAATGCCCCCAACCTCATGGTCAAGGCCATCGCGGAAGACCGGGGCGTGAAGATGCCCAGCTTCTTCGGCTACATGCTGTGGTCGGGCGGCATTCTGGTGCCGCTGTTCATTGTCATGACCTTCATCTGGTTCCGGTAGTGACCATCCCCCTGAGCGGCTGCGCCGCTTCCCCCTTCTCTCATCGCTGCGCGATGGGAAGGGGGATGCCACCAGAGTGCAGCGGGGCAGCCCTTGCACGGTGGCCGCTGGTGCGGGCCGCGCCAGTTGCAAGGCACGGCAACCGTATCGATACATTGGAGACTAAAGATTCATGAGCAAACCCCGCATCCTGGTCGCCCGCGCCATCTTCCCCGACATCGTGGAGCGCCTGCGCGCGCACTTCGAGGTCGAGGCCAACCCGGACGACGTGATCTGGACCCCGGCCGAGCTGGCCGCGCGCCTGGCCGACAAGGATGGCGTGCTGACCACCGGCAGCCAGCGCATCGACGCGGCCCTGCTGGCCGCCGCGCCGCGCCTGAGGATCGCGGCCAACATGGCCGTGGGCTACAACAACTTCGACGTGGACGCCATGACGGCGGCCGGCGTGCAGGGCACCAACACGCCCGACGTGCTGACCGAAACCACCGCCGACTTCGGCTTCGCGCTGCTGATGGCCACGGCCCGGCGCATGACCGAGAGCGAGCATTACCTGCGCGCCGGCCGGTGGACCAAGTGGAGCTACGACATGTTCGCCGGCAGCGACATCCACGGCAGCACGCTGGGCATCATCGGCATGGGGCGCATCGGGCAGGGCATCGCCCGGCGTGGCGCGCACGGCTTTGGCATGAAGGTGGTCTACCACAACCGCTCGCGCCTGCCGCCCGCGCTGGAGGCCGAATGCAAGGCCAGCTACCTGGGCAAGGAAGATCTGCTGCGCACCGCGGACCATGTGGTGCTGGTGGTGCCTTACACGCCTGCCTCGCACCACACCATCGGCGCCGCCGAGCTGTCGCTCATGAAGCCCACGGCCACGCTCATCAACATTGCGCGCGGCGGCATCGTGGACGATGCCGCGCTGGCCGCGGCGCTGCGGGAAGGCCGCATCGCGGCAGCGGGCCTCGATGTGTTCGAGGGCGAGCCCGGCGTGCACCCCGATCTGCTCACCGTGCCCAACGTGGTGCTCACGCCCCACATTGCCAGCGCCACCGTGCCCACGCGCCGTGCCATGGCCAACCTGGCGGCCGACAACCTGATCGCCTTCCTGGGGGGGCGTGGGCCGCTCACGCCGGTGAACCAGCCGGTGCCCGGCCCGCGTGGCCGGCAGTGACATCGAGAATTTAAGCAAAAAGGGCCGCTGGCGCTTTATTCATATTCGCAAGCAGCTATCAAAAACATAGTATTCCTGCCTTGACTACCGATACCCTCATCCTGCTGGCCGCGCTGGCTCTCGTGCTGGTTTTGCTGGTGCTGCTCATGCTTCGCCGCCCCCGCGTCGATCTGCCGCCCGAGTGGCTGGCCCGCCTGCAGGCGCTGGAACACACCGCCCAGGCCACGCAGATTGCCGTGGCCAAGAACGATGGCGCGCTGGACGGCATGGGCCAGCAGCTGCGCGGCTTCACGCACACCACGCAGGCCACGCTGGAGACCCTGCGCCACGCGGTGGATGAGCGCCTGGCCCAGGCCGTGGCCGAGTCCCGCAACGGCCGCGCTGAACTGCTGGCGGCGTTCGGCGTGTTTGAAGGGCGGCTGGAGCAGCGCCAGGCCGCGCAGGATGCGGCCCTGGCCCAGCGTTTCGATGCCTTGCAGAATGCCGTGGCCGGGCGGCTGGAAGAAAGCAGCAAGGCCCTGCTGGCCCATCTGGCGCAGGGCCAGGCCGATGCCGCCACCGCGCGCACCGAGCTGTCGGCCACCCTGGTGGGCTTTCGCACCGAACTCACGGCCACCACGGCCGCGCTGGCGGCCGAAAGCGTCAAGTCGCGCGAGGCGATGGGCGAAAGCGCCGCGCTGTTCGAAAAGCGCATCCAGGAGCGCTTCGAGGCCCTGCAGGCGGCCACGCGCCTCACGCTCGATTCGCTCAAGGGCGACATCCAGACCCAGCTGGGCACGATGTCCAGCGCGCTCAAGGACCAGCTGGAAGCCAATGGCTTCCAGATCAGGAACCAGTTCTCGGTGCTGCAGGATGCGGTCTCGCAGCAGCTCACGGGGCTGGTGCAGGGCAGCCAGCAAAACGCGGAGCAGCTGCGCAACGCGCTCAACGAGCGGCTGGCCGCGATCCAGGCCGACAACTCCACCAAGCTCGAGGAGATGCGCCGCACGGTGGACGAAAAACTCCACGCCACGCTGGAGCAGCGCCTGGGCGAATCCTTCAAGCTGGTGAGCGACCGGCTCGAACAGGTGCACAAGGGCCTGGGCGAAATGCAGACCCTGGCGGGCAGCGTGGGGGACTTGAAGCGTGTGATGACCAACGTGAAGTCGCGCGGCACCTGGGGCGAAATGCAGCTGGGCGCCATCATCGACAACGTGCTCACGCCCGACCAGTTCGCGCGCAACGTCAAGACCGTGCCGGGCAGCGATGAGCTGGTGGAGTTCGCCATCCGCCTGCCGGGCAAGAGCGACGAGCATCCGGTGTGGCTGCCCATCGACTCCAAGTACCCCGTGGAGCAGTACCAGCGGCTCATGGACGCGCAGGACGCGGCCGACAAGGGGCTGATCGCCTCGGCCGGCAACGCGTTCGAGGCCTCGATCAAGCTCGAAGCCAAGAAGATCTTCGCCAAGTACGTCTCGCCGCCGCACACCACGGACTTCGCCGTGCTGTACCTGCCCACCGAAGGCCTGTTCGCCGAGGTGATACGCCGCCCCGGCCTGGTCGAGGCCATCCAGAACGACTGCCGCGTGATGATCACCGGCCCCGCCAACCTGGCCGCCATGCTCAACAGCCTGCAGATGGGCTTCAAGACACTGGCCATCGAGAAACGCTCGTCCGAGGTGTGGAGCCTGCTGGGCATGGTCAAGACCGAATTCGCCAAGTTTGGCGACGTGGTGGAGGCCACCAAGAAGTCCATCGACGCGGCGGCCAAGCGTTTCGACGAGGTGGGGGTGCGCACCCGCGCCATCCAGCGCAAGCTGCGTGATGTGCAGGACCTGCCGGCGCCCCCCGGCGCCACCCTGCCGCTGCCCGTGGGCGGTGGCACGGCGGCGCTGCCCGGACTGGACGCGGAGGACGACCCGCTGTGAACCGGGCACTGGCCCGTCTGATCGCAGGGCAGGTCTGCGTGCATGCCAGCATGGCCGGCATGCGCCTGGCCGCGCCGCTGCTGGCGCTGCGCGAAGGGTACAGCGCGGCGGCGGTGGGGCTGCTGGTGGCGCTGTTCGCGCTCACCCAGGTGTTCCTTGCCCTGCCCGCGGGCCGGTACGCGGACCGCCGCGGCCTCAAGCGCCCCGTGGGCTATTCGGTGGCCGTGGCCTGCGTGGGCGCGGGGCTGGCGGTGGTGTTTCCGACCTTTCCCGTGCTGTGTGTCTCCGCGCTGATGACCGGTGCGGCGGCGGGCCTGGCCACCATAGCGGTGCAGCGCCACGCCGGCCGCGCGGTCCATGACGCCACCGAACTCAAGCAGGTGTTCAGCTGGCTGTCCATCGGCCCGGCGGTGTCCAACTTCATCGGGCCTTTTTGCGCGGGCCTGGCCATCGACCACGCGGGTGGCGCGGCGGGCAGCCTGGAGGGCTACCGCGCGGCCTTCGTGCTGCTTGCGCTGCTGCCGCTGCTCAGCTGGTTGTGTGTGCGCGGCACGCAGGAACTGCCCAGCGTCGCCGCCGCCACGGGCGGCCCGCCCCAGCGGGCGTGGGACCTGCTGAACGACCCGCCGTTTCGCCGCCTGCTGATCGTGAACTGGCTGATCTCCTCATGCTGGGACGTGCACGCTTTTGCGGTGCCGCTGCTGGGGCACGAGCGTGGGCTGTCGGCCGCGGTGATCGGCACCATCTTCGGCGCGTTTGCGATCGCCGCCACGGTGATCCGCGTGCTCATGCCCTTTGTCGCCGAGCGCCTGCGCGAGCGCGGCGTGATGGCGGGGGCCATGCTGGTGACGGCGGTGCTGTTCGGGGCCTATCCGCTGCTGGACAGCGCATTCGCCATGGGGGTGTGCTCGGTGCTGCTGGGTTTTGCGCTGGGCACCGGGCAGCCCATGGTGATGAGCCTGCTGCACCAGATCACGCCATCGCACCGCCAGGGCGAGGCGCTGGGCCTGCGGCTGATGGCCATCAATGCATCGAGCGTGCTGATGCCGCTGCTGTTCGGGTCGGCCGGCGCGGTGATCGGGGTCAGCGGCCTGTTCTGGGCCGTGGGCGCGACGGGGCTGGGTGGCGCCCGGCTGGCGTGGCGCATCGGCGGGGAGAAGCCGGAGAAAGCGCACGGGCCGCAGTAGCGTGGCGGGAGGCCACGCCCCCGCACGCGGCCGCCGGCAGGTGGTGCCGTACCGTGCCGCGACGCAGCGCGGATCTACAGCTGGTAGAACGACTTGATCAGGCCCCAGGCTTCCTGCGGGTCGTCGGTGTAGTGGAACAGGCCCAGATCCTGTGCCGAGATCGTGCCCTGTTCGACCAGCACCTCGAAGTTGATCAGGCGCTTCCAGTAGTCCGTGCCGAACAGCACGATGGGCACGGGCTTGGCCTTTTTCGTCTGCACCAGCGTGAGCACCTCGAACAGCTCGTCCAGCGTGCCGAAGCCGCCCGGGAAGGCCACCAGGGCCTTGGCGCGCATCATGAAATGCATCTTGCGCAGCGCGAAGTAGTGGAACTTGAAGCTCAGGGTCGGCGAGATGAAGCGGTTGCCGCTTTGCTCATGGGGCAGGGCTATGTTCAGCCCCACGTTGAGCGCGCCCACGTCATGCGCGCCGCGGTTGGCGGCCTCCATGATGCCGGGGCCGCCACCGGTGCAGATGTAGATGCGGTCGGCGGGCGGCTGCAGCTCGCTGTGTTCCGCGACGATGCGAGCGAACTGGCGGGCCAGGTCGTAGTAGCGGGCGTTGCGCACGGCCTGGTGCGCGCGCTGCAGGCGCACTTCGTCGCCGCTGGCCTCGGCTTCGGCCAGCTGGGACGCGGCCTCGTCGGGCGCGACGAAACGGGCGCTGCCGTAGACCACGATGGTGTTCTCGATGCCCTGCTCGATCTGGCCGAGGTCGGGCTTGAGCATCTCCAGCTGGAAGCGGATGCCGCGCGTTTCGCGGCGGAACAGGAATTCGGGGTCTGCAAACGCGAGCCGGTAGGCGTCGGCGTGCAGCGGATTGCCGTTGGCGGCGTGGCTTTGCAGCTCCGCCCAGGCATCGGCCAGGCGGCGTTCATTCAGTTGGGTGTTGGCATCCATGGCAGATCAGGAAAACGCGGCCGGCCGGTGCGCGAGCGCGGGTCGGCAGTGGGTTGAATGGGGGGTGGTTGGCGGCCGTTGTGCCCGATTATCACGCACGATCAGGCGCGCCCTGCTAGCAAAAGAGTAGCAGTTTGGATGCCCAGCACGGTCAGCGTGAGCGAACCGAGCAGGTGCACGGAGGTGGTGCCCAGCGCGAGCAGGTAGCGCTGCTGCTGCAGCATGCCCACGACCTCGGCCGAAAAGCTGGAGAACGTGGTGAGGCCGCCGAGAAAGCCTGTGACGAGGGCCAGCCGCCACACCGGGTCCAGCTGGGGCAGGGCCTGGAACACGGCCACGCACACGCCTACCAGATAGCCCCCAACGAGGTTCGCGGCCAGCGTGCCCCAGGGCATGAGCGCTCCCACGGTGTTCAGCCACATGCCCAGCCGCCAGCGCGCCAGCGCGCCCAGACTGGCGCCGATGCAGATAGCCATGACTGCGAGCATGGTGCGATCACTCCCCGTAAATTGGATGCGGGCGCTATTGTGGCCCACGCCGGCCGTTCACGGCCTGCGCCCCGCGGCGGGGCCGGCCTCGCCGCAGCCTTCCGGGCGCGGCGGCGTGGACCGGCTGAGGGCGGCTACTTCTCCACGCCCATGACCAGGTCGGGAAGGATGGTCACGATCTGCGGGAAGATCGTGATGAGTGCGATGCACACCACCAGGCACAGGAAGAAAGGAATGGCGGCGCGCGCGATGGTGTTGCTGTCCTTGCCGGTCATGTTCTGCAGCACGAAGAGGTTGAAACCGACGGGCGGCGTGACCTCGGCGATCTCCACCAGCAGCACGATGAAGATGCCGAACCAGATCAGGTCGAAGCCGGCCTGCTGGATCATGGGCAGCACCACGGCGCTGGTGAGCACGATCATGCTGATGCCGTCGAGCGCGGTGCCCAGCACCAGGTAGACCACCACCAGCACGCTGATGAGCGCGAACGGCGACAGGTGCATGGCGTTGACCCATTGGGCCAGCTCGCGCGGAATGCCGGTGAAGGCCATGGTCTTGGTGAGGAAGGCGGCGCCGGCCAGGATGAACATGATCATGCAGCTGGTGCGCGTGGTGCCCATCAGGCCTTCCTTGAAGTTCTGCCAGGTGAGCGAGCGGCTCCACAGCGCCAGGCCCAGCGATCCCACCACGCCGTAGGCCGCGCACTCGGTGGCGGTGGCGTAGCCCGTGACGAGCACCGCCACGATGAACACGATGAGCACGCCCACGGGGATCAGGTTGCCCGACTTGCGGATCTTCTCGCGCAGGGAGGAGGGCGGGTCGGCGGCGGGCACCTTGTCGGGGTTGCGCAGGCTCCACCAGCCGATGTAGCCCGAGAACAGCAGCATCAGGAGGATGCCCGGCAGGAAGCCCGCCAGGAAGATGCGGATGATGGAGGCATCGGCGGCCACGGCGTACACCACCATGGTGATGGAGGGCGGGATCAGGATGCCCAGCGTGCCGGCCGTGGCCAGCGCGCCCAGCGCCAGCTTCTCGTCGTAGCCGCGCTTCAT
The DNA here is from genome assembly GCF_059418365.1 of Acidovorax sp. GW821-FHT09A11. Lineage (NCBI taxonomy): Bacteria > Pseudomonadati > Pseudomonadota > Betaproteobacteria > Burkholderiales > Comamonadaceae > Acidovorax > Acidovorax sp. GW821-FHT09A11. The sequence continues at coordinate 35,076 of NZ_JBWKPS010000002.1, read as the reverse complement.
GAGCTCGGGCAGCGCCACCTTGCTGATGGTGGCGCAGGTGGCCGCCGACGAGCCCGAGACCGAGCCGAAGATGCCGCAGCCCAGGATGGTGGTGTGCATCAGCCGGCCGGGCACGCGGTTGAGCCAGGGGCGCAGTCCCTCGAACATCTCCTCGGAGAGCTTGGTGCGAAACAGGATCTCGCCCATCCAGATGAACAGCGGCAGCGCCGCCAGCTCCCAGCTCGCGTTGCTCTCCCAGAACGCCGAGAACAAATTCTTGGCCGGCTGCGTGGAGGTGAAGAACGCCTGCCCGACCCAGCCGCAGATCGCCAGGGTCATGGCGATCCACACACCGCCGGACAGGAGCACCAGCATGAGCAGCAGCAATACGCCACCCACCATCAAGATATCCATATCGAACTTTCTGGGCCGATGAGCGCTATGCCCGATGCAGCCTGTTGTTATCGGTACTCACACCGCAATGCGCTTCCAGCGCACCGCAAAAACCGGCGCTGCCAAACGCCAGTGCCACCGTGGAGCCGGCTTCGCCGGGCCACCAGTGGCATCCCCATCGGGGGAAGGCGCGCAGCGCCTCAGGGGGGCTTCTCTAGATATCAGAAGAAAAGTCGCCCTTGGCATGGCGCTCTTCGACGGCGCGCACGAAGGTCGGCACGCCGCCGCGCAGCACGATGATGAATTCATCGACCACGGCCACCCACAGCAGGATGGAGCCGAGCGCGAAGCTCAGCTGCGGAATCCACAGCGGCATGGGCAGGAGGCCCTGGGAGATGTCGTTGAACTCCCAGCTCTCGTAGGTGTAGCTGCAGGCCGCCCACATGAGGTAGCCCACGGCCACGGACCCGATGGCCAGCGACACCACCTCGAGCTGGCGGCAGCGGCGCGGGGACAGCTTTTCCAGCAGCAGCGTCACGCGCACGAAGTCGCCGTGCTTGAAGGCATGCGCCATGGCCAGGAACGCGGCAGCCGCGCAGAACCAGGCCACGATGTCGTTGATGGCACCGGTGCGCAGGCCCAGCTCGCGCATGATGCTCTGCGCGATCATGAGCACGCAGATGAGCGCGATGAATGCCGCGCCCAGTGCGCCGGCGGCGAGGTAGATGCGGTCGAGCCAGCGGCGCAGCATGGTCACGGCTTACTTCTTGGCCGCAGCGGCCGTGGCCGGGCCACCCTTGCGGTAGGCCGCGATGATCGCTTCGCCTTCCGGGCCGGCTTTCTTGAGCCAGTCGGCCAGCATGATCTCGCCCACCTGGCGCATGTCGGCCATGAGCTTGGGCGCGGGGGTGACGATCTTCATGCCTTTTTCAGCGAGGGCCTTCTTGTACCACTCGGTCTTTTCGGCGCTGACCTTCCAGCCGCGAGTCTCGGCTTCGGCCGAGGCCTTGAGCAGGGCGTCCTGGCTGGGCTTGTCGAGCGCGTCGAAGGCCTTCTTGTTCACGATGACCGCGTTCTTGGGCAGCCAGGCCTGGGTGTCGTGAAAGAGCTTGATGCTTTCATAGATCTTGCTGTCGTAGCCCGTGGAGCCGGAGGTCATGGTGGCTTCCACCACGCCCGTGGCCAGGGCCTGCGAGAGTTCCGCCGCCTGGATGGTCACGGGCTGCGCGCCGATCAGCTCGGCGATCTTGGCGGTGGCGGGGCTGTAGGCGCGCCACTTGATGCCGCGCAGGTCGGCCACCGAGGCCAGTTCCTTCTTGGAGTAGATGCCTTGTGGCGGCCAGGCCACGGCATACAGCAGCTTCATGCCCTGCGTGCCCAGCAGCTTGTCCAGCGAGGCCTTCTGCGCGTCGTACAGGCGCTTGGAGTCGGCATACGAGGTGGCCAGGAAGGGAATGCCGTCCACGCCGTACAGCGGGTTTTCGTTCTCGAAGTTGCCCAGCAGGATTTCGCCCGCCGGCGCCTGGCCGCCCTGCACGGCGCGCTTGATTTCGTTGGCCTTGAACAGCGAGGCGTTGGCATGCACGGTGATCTTGAGCTTGCCGGCGGTGGCGGTGTCCACGTCCTTGGCGAACTGCATCAGGTTCTCCGTGTGGAAGTTGCTCACCGGGTAGGCGGCCGCAAGGTCCCATTTGGCCTGGGCCTGGGCCGAGGTGGCAGACATGCCCAGTGCCAGGGCCATTCCCAGGGCAGTGGTGGAGAAGATTCGACGCTTCATGGAGTGCTCCGCAAGGTGGATCGTGGGGGTAAGCCACTGTATAGAAAGCAATCGGCCGTGGCATAGGTGTTTTGCCTAAACGCTGACAAATTGCCAACAAATCATTGTCGAGTTGCCTACAATGGCCTATGCATATCCCGTGCCAGATTCGACTGTTGTGGAGGCGGTGTTCATGAAACCAGGGGCCAAGGCCAAGGGCGATTCCGGTCCGATCGTGTCGTCCGCGCACCTGGTGTCGGCGCAGAGCGCGGAGATGAGCGAGTTCGAGTTCGGGCTCATCGTCGCGGGCAATGCCTTTCACCGCTGGGTGGTGCATTGCATGTCGGCTGCCGGCCTGAAGGACCTGACCCCGCTGGATGTGGTGGTGCTGCACCACGTGACGCACCGCGCGCGCGACAAACGCCTGGCCGACATCTGCTTCATCATGAACGTGGAAGACACGCACCTGGTGAACTACGCGCTCAAGAAGCTGCAGAACCTGGGGGTCGTCGCATCGCAGAAGAATGGCAAGGAAGTGACCTATGCCGCCACCGAATCCGGCCGCGCCTACGTGCAGCGCTACCGCGAGATCCGCGAGAGCTGCCTGATCGATGCGCTGCAGGCGGACGATTCGCTCAACCGCGACATTGGCGAGCTGGCCCGGTTGCTGCGTGTGCTTTCCGGCATGTACGACCAGGCGGCGCGCTCGGCCGCCTCCCTGTGACCCGCGGCACGCACGGTATTTCAATCCAACAATGCTCCTGCGCTTGGTGCACAAGCGCAAACAGCTATCAATAACATAGCAAAAGATGTCCAACCAACCTTCCCCCATGTCCCGCTGGCAGTTCTGGATCGACCGGGGGGGCACCTTCACCGACGTGGTGGGCAAGCGGCCCGACGGCAGCCTGGTCACGCACAAGCTGCTGTCCGAGAACCCCGAGCAGTACAAGGACGCCGCCGTGGCGGGCATCCGCCACCTGCTGGGCCTTGCACCTGGCGAGCCGGTGACGCCCGCACTGGTGGAGTGCGTGAAGATGGGTACCACGGTGGCCACCAACGCGCTGCTGGAGCGCAAGGGCGAGCCCACGCTGCTCATCACCACCAAGGGCTTCAATGATGCGCTGCGCATCGCGTACCAGAACCGTCCGCGTTTGTTCGACCGGTGCATCGTGCTGCCCGAGCTGCTGTACGAGCGCGTGGTCGAGGCGCAGGAGCGCGTGGGCGCGCGCGGCGAGGTGATCGAGCCGCTGGATGAGGCGCACCTCAAGGAACGCCTGTGGGCCGCCTATGACGCGGGCCTGCGCAGCGCAGCCGTCGTGTTCATGCACGGCTACCGCTACACCGCGCACGAAGAGGCCGCCGCGCGCATCGCGCGCGAGGTGGGCTTCACGCAGGTGAGCGCCTCGCACGCCACCAGCCCCATGATGAAGTTCGTGAGCCGGGGCGACACCACCGTGGTGGACGCCTACCTCTCGCCCATCCTGCGCCGCTATGTGGAGCAGGTCGCCCGCGAGATGCCGGGCGTCAAGCTGTTCTTCATGCAATCGTCGGGCGGGCTGACCGATGCGCAGGTGTTCCAGGGCAAGGACGCGATCCTGAGTGGCCCCGCGGGCGGCATCGTGGGCATGGCGCGCACCGCCGGGCTGGCGGGGCACGCCAAGGTGATCGGCTTCGACATGGGCGGCACCTCCACCGACGTGAGCCACTACGCGGGGGAGTTCGAGCGCGAGTTCGAGACCCAGGTGGCCGGCGTGCGCATGCGCGCCCCGATGATGAGCATTCACACCGTGGCCGCCGGTGGCGGTTCCATCCTGGGGTTCGACGGCGCGCGCTTTCGCGTGGGCCCCCAGAGCGCGGGCGCCAACCCCGGCCCCGCCAGCTACCGCCGGGGCGGCCCGCTGGCCGTCACCGACGCCAATGTGATGGTGGGCAAGATCCAGCCCGCGCATTTCCCGAAGGTGTTTGGCCACGGCGCCAACGAGGCGCTGGATGGCGATGCCGTGGTGCAGAAATTTGATGGCCTTGCCACGCAGGCGGGGCGCAAGGCCGAGGATGTCGCCCACGGCTTCATCCAGATCGCCGTGCAGCAGATGGCCAACGCGATCAAGAAGATCAGCGTGGCGCGCGGCTACGACGTGACGCGCTACACGCTGCAATGCTTTGGCGGCGCGGGCGGCCAGCACGCCTGCCTGGTGGCCGATGCCCTGGGCGTGACGCGGGTGTTCGTGCACCCGCTGGCGGGCGTGCTCAGTGCCTACGGCATGGGCCTGGCGGACCAGAACGTGATCCGCGAGCAGGCGGTGGAGGCCAAGTTGGCGCCCGAGGCGTTGACGGGTATCGAAGCCACGCTGGAACAACTGGCCACCACCGCGCGCACCGAGCTGGAGCGCCAGCAGGCGGGTGCAGGCACAGCCGTGGTGCACCGCCGCGTGCACGTGCGCTACGAGGGCAGCGACTCCGCGCTCATCGTCCCGTTGGGCTCGCTGGCCGAAATCACCGCCGCGTTCGAGAACGCCTACCGCCAGCGCTTTGCGTTCCTCATGCAGGGCAAGGGCCTGGTGGTGGAGGCCGTGTCGGTGGAGGCCGTGCTGCCCGGCGACGCGCCCGTGGAGCCGCGCCACACGCTGCAGCCCGCGCGCGAGGTGCCGCGCCGCAGCACCGTGCGCATGTACACCGGCGGCATCGACGGCGTGGCCGCGTGGCATGACGCCGCGCTCGTGGTGCGCGAAGACTTGCGCCCTGGCGATGTGATCCCCGGCCCGGCCATCATTGCCGAGAAGAACGCCACCACCATCGTCGAGCCCGGCTGGGAGGCCCGGCTGACCGAGCTGGACCATCTGCTGCTCGACCGCCGCGTGGCCCGTGCCGTGCAGCATGCGGTGGGCACCACGGTGGACCCGGTGCTGCTCGAAGTGTTCAACAACCTGTTCATGAACATCGCCGAGCAGATGGGGCTGCAGCTGCAGAACACGGCGTACTCGGTGAACATCAAGGAGCGGCTGGACTTCAGTTGCGCGCTGTTCGACACGGCGGGCAACCTGATCGCCAACGCGCCGCACATGCCGGTGCATCTGGGCTCGATGGGTGAGAGCATCAAGACGGTGATCCGCGAGAACGCGGGCAAGATGCAGCCGGGTGATGTGTATGTGCTCAACGACCCGTACCACGGTGGCACGCACTTGCCAGACATCACCGTCATCACGCCGGTCTACCTTGCCGACGAGGCCGCGCCCACGTTCTACGTGGGCAGCCGGGGCCACCACGCCGATGTGGGCGGCACCACACCGGGCTCCATGCCGCCGTTCTCCACGCGCATCGAGGAAGAGGGCGTGCAGATCAACAACGTGAAGCTGGTCGAGCGCGGCGTGCTGCGCGAGGCGGAGATGGTCGCTCTGCTCGAAAGCGGCGAGTACCCCAGCCGCAACCCGCAGCAGAACATGGCCGATTTGCGCGCGCAGATCGCGGCCAACGAAAAGGGCCAGCAGGAGCTGCGCCGCATGGTCGGCGAGTTCGGCCTGGACGTGGTGCTGGCCTACATGCGCCACGTGCAGGACAACGCCGAGGAATCCGTGCGCCGCGTCATCACGCGCCTGAAGGACGGCGCGTTCACGCTGCCGCTGGACAACGGCGCGCAGATCAGCGTGGCCGTGAAGGTGGATGCACAAAGCCGCAGTGCCACCATCGACTTCACCGGCACCAGCGCGCAGCAGACGAACAACTTCAATGCACCCACGGCGGTGTGCATGGCGGCGGTGCTGTATGTGTTCCGCACGCTGGTGGATGACGACATTCCGCTCAACGCGGGGTGCCTGAAGCCGCTCAATGTCATCATCCCGCCCGGCAGCATGCTCAACCCCAACCCGCCGGCCTCGGTGGTGGCGGGCAATGTGGAGACCTCCACCTGCATCACCAATGCGCTGTACGGCGCCCTGGGCCTGATGGCGGCGGGGCAGTGCACCATGAACAACTTCACCTTTGGCAGCACGCGCTACCAGTATTACGAGACGATCTCGGGCGGCAGCGGCGCGGGGGGCGTGTGGGATGCCAACGGGCAATTGGCGGGTGGCTTTGCAGGCACCAGCGTCGTGCAGTGCCACATGACCAACTCGCGCCTGACGGACCCCGAGGTGCTGGAGTTCCGCTTCCCCGTGCGGCTGGAGGGCTACGATATCCGCAAGGGCTCGGGCGGCGCCGGGCAGTGGAAGGGCGGCGACGGTGGCATCCGCCGCGTGCGCTTCCTGGAGCCCATGACGGCCAGCATCCTGTCGAACGGCCGCCACCATGGCGCATTTGGCATGGCGGGCGGCCAGCCGGGTGCCGTGGGCATCAACAAGGTGGTGCGCAGCGATGGCCGAGTGGAGCTGCTGGACCACATCGGCCAGGCCGAGATGCAACCGGGCGACGTGTTTGAAATCCACACGCCGGGCGGCGGCGGATTCGGATCTTCAGGCCAAAAATAGTGATGAAAATGGCCGCTGGCGCTTGTCCATCAAGCGCTGGCAGCTATTAATTCAGGAGTCTTCGGTTTCCTGTGCTGCCCTGGGTTGGCTCAGGCTCGGCGGCACATTCAGCCCCATCTGCCGCGCGCGGAACAGTGCCGCGCGCATCAAGAAGATCGACATGATCGGCACCGTGATCGCCACGAACACGGCGATCAATAGCGCATGCAGCGCCAGGCTGCGGTCGGCCACCGAGAAGTACAGCACCGTGCCATGCATGATCAGCCAGCAGCCCAGCGTGGCGATGATGGCGGGCGCATGCACGCGCTCGAAGAACGTGGGCAGGCGCAGCAGGCCGGTGGAGCCCAGCAGCGCCAGCCCCGCACCCGACAGCACCAGCACGGCCACGATGATTTCGAGCCACAGCGGAAGAACGGCGATGGTGGCGGCTTCGGTCATTCGATCACCTCGCCACGCAGCAAAAACTTGGCCATGGCCATGGAGCCGACAAAACTGAACAGCGCCAGCAGCAGGGCGGCCTCGAAGTAGTTCTTGCTGCCGTACAGCAGGCCCAGCACCAGCATCACCAGCATGCCGCTGAGGTACATGCAGTCGAGCGCCAGCACGCGGTCCTGCGCGGAAGGGCCCTTGAGCAGGCGGATCAGCGCGCAGCCCATGGCCAGGGCCAGCATGAACAGGGCGATGGGCAGGGCCCAATCCAGGATCGGTGTCATTCAAAGATCTCCATCAAGGGGCGTTCGTAGCGCTGCTTGACGCTGGCGGCCATGGCTTCGGCGTCGTCCAGCTCCAGCACGTGCAGCAGCAGCATGCTGCGGTCCAGCGAGAGTTCGGCCCAGGCGGTGCCGGGGGTGATGCAGACGATCGTGGCCAGCACGGCCAGGGCATTGGGGTCGCGCACGTCCAGCGGAATGTGCACGAAGCCCGAGGGGTGCCGCCGGCGGCCCGGCGAGAGCAGCAGGCGCGCCACGGCCAGGTTGGAGCGGGTGGTGTCCGCCACCACCGTGAATGCCAGGCGCAGCACGGCACCGGGTTTGCGGATGCGCACGGGCAACGGGCGCAGCCCGGCCGTGAGCAGCGGGATGGCCAGAGCGAGCACCGTGCCCAGCACGATGTGGCCCGCGCTCAGGCTGCGGTTGAGCAGCAGCCACAGCGCCAGCAGCGCCAGCGAGAGCACGGGGGCGGGCACCAGGCGCTTGAAGGGCCGCTGCACGGGGGTGTTGCGGGGCTTCATGGGGGCGTGGTTCCTTGGGGTGCGGGCGCATCCGCGTGGGGCGGGTTGGGCACCGGCGCGGCGGTCATCACGGCGCGCACATAGGTGGACGGGGCATGCAGCGCGTCGGCCGTGGCCTGGGTGTAGCGCATCACGGCCCCCGCCTGCCATACCAGGGCCGCGCTGGCCAGCAGCAGCAGGGCGATGGGCAGGCCTTCCAGCACCAGCAGCTTGGGGGATGTGCGGTCGTGCGCCGCCCAGAAATGGCGGATGCCAGCGCGCGTGAGCGCCAGCAGCGCGAGCAGGCCCGAACCCACCAGCAGCGCCACCAGCATCCAGCCCGCGGCGCCCAGTTGGAATCCGTGGGATGCCCCCAGGCCCAGCGGATTGAAGAGCGCGTGGACCATGGCGAACTTGCCCACGAAGCCCGGCAGGGGCGGCAGGCCCGCGATGATCAGCGTGCAGGCCATGAACGCCAGCCCCAGGAACGCCGCCGCCGCAGGGATGACCTGGCCGATGAGTGCCTCCTCCTGGTCATCGAGGTTCATGCCTTCGGTGGGCACCAGGTCGGCGGACAGGAACGGGGCGTCGTCGGTCTGCTCGTAGGGGGCGAGGTTGGAGCCGTCGTTGCGCCAGCGGTCGATCAGGTCGGCCAGCAGGAACAGCGCGCTCACGGCCAGCGTGGAGCTGAGCAGGTAGTACAGCAGCCCAGCCGTGAGCAGGTTCTGCCCGAAGCCGACCGCCGCCAGCAGCGTGCCTGACGACAGAATGGCGCTGAAGCCCGCCAGGTGCCCCAGGCGCTGCGAGCCCAGCATGCCGATGGCGCCGAAGGCCATCGTGAGCATGCCGCCGCCGATGAGCCACTGGCCGCCGAACTGGGCCGATTCGCCGGCCTCGGCGCCGAACAGCAGTGTCCACAGCCGCAGCACGCTGTACACGCCCACCTTGGTCATCAGCGCGAACAGCGCCCCCACGGGGGCCGTGGCCGCGCTGTAGGCGGGTACCAGCCAGAAGTTGAGGGGCCATACCGCCGCCTTGATGAGAAAGGCCACCGCGAGGACCGCCGCAGCGGCGTGCAGCAGGCCTCGGTCCGCTGGCGCGACGGCGGCGATGTTCTGCGCCAGGTCGGCCATGTTCAGGGTGCCGGTGATGCCGTAGAGCATGGACACGCCGATCAGGAACAGCGACGAGGCCGCCAGGTTGATGGCGATGTAGTGCAGCCCCGCCGACACGCGCGGGCGGCCCGAGCCGTGCAGCAGCAGGCCGTAGGACGCGGCCAGCATGATCTCGAAGAACACGAACAGGTTGAACAGGTCGGCCGTGAGGAACGCGCCCGCCAGCCCCATGAGCTGGAACTGGAACAGCGGGTGGAAGTGCACCCCCGCGCGGTGCCAGCGCGCCGCCGAGAACAGCACGGTGGCCAGCGCCACGGTGCTGGCGAGCACCAGCATCATGGCGGAGAGCCGGTCGATGCCGAGCACGATGCCGAACGGCGCCGGCCAGTTGCCCGGCAGGTACACCGCCAAGCTGTTGTGAAGGGCGGGGTCCTTGGCCTGCACGAGCAGCAGCACGGCCACCACCAGGCCCAGGAAGGTCGAGGCGATGTTGAGCGTGACCTTGGTGCGCTGGCGCTCCTCGCGCAGCAGCAGCATGAGCCCGGCCGTGAGCAGGGGCAGCGCGATGGGCGCCAGGATCAGGTGCGGCATCAGCCGCTCCAGTAGGAGGTGCACGGATGTCATGTCAGGACTCCATGGCGCTGCGCATGAAAAGGGCGCGCCTCAGGCCAGGGCAGCCGAGCCAGGGCCGCCCCGCCGCGAGGGCTGCGTCCCCCTGCCCGCAGCGCACAGCGCTGCGAGATCGGGGGGAAGCGGCGAAGCCGCTCAGGGGGGTGTTCTTCATCATGGCATTTCCTGCACGTCTTTGCCCTTGGTGCCGTCCACATGGTCGGTGCCCGCCATGCCGCGCGATGCCAGCAGCACCACGAGGAAGAGGGCGGTCATGGCGAAGCCGATCACGATGGCCGTGAGCGTGAGCGCCTGGGGCATGGGGTCGGCGTAGTGGGCCAGGTCCTGGGGCAGGCCGGGCTGCAGCACGGGCTCCTTGTCGATGGCCAGGCCCAGGCGGCCCATGCTGAAGATGAAGAGGTTGACGGCGTACGACAGCAGCGACAGGCCCATGATGATCTGGAAGGTGCGGGGGCGCAGCAGCAGCCACACGCCCGAGCCGGTGAGCACGCCGATGGCCAGGGCCAGAATCAGTTCCATGGGCCTTCTCCCTGTGTCGCCGCGGCGGCCTGCACCTCATCGGCCGTGCGTGCGTTGTTGTAGCGGTGGCTGCGCACCGACTGGTGGGCGATGCCGGTGAGGATGAGCATGGTCGAGCCCACCACCAGCGTGAACACGCCGATGTCGAAGAACAGCGCGCTGGCCACGTGCACCTCGCCCACCCAGGGCAGGTGCAGGTGGGCCGTGTGGCTGGTCAGGAAGGGGTAGCCCCAGGCCCAGGCCCCCAGGCCGGTGGCCAGCGCGACCAGCAGGCCCACGCCGATCCAGCGGCGCGGGTACAGGGGCAGGTGGGCTTCGACCCACGAGGTGCCCGAGACGATGTACTGCAGCAGCAGCGCCACCGAGAACACCAGCCCCGCCACGAAGCCGCCGCCGGGCTCGTTGTGCCCGCGCATGAACAGGTACATGGACACGAGGGTCGCGAACGGCAGCATCAGCCGCACCAGCACGGCGGGCACCATGAGGTAGCCCACGGCGGTGTCGGCGGTCTGGCGCGGGTTGGACAGGTCGGTGTCCACATCGGCGGGCAGCGTGCGCTGCTGGGGCGGCAGGTCCATCACCTCGCGCGCGGGCCGAAAGCGCCGCAGCAGCGCATACACCGTCAGGGCCACGATGCCCAGCACCACGATCTCGCCAAAGGTGTCGAAGCCCCGGAAGTCCACCAGCATCACGTTGACGACATTGGTGCCCCCGCCTTCGCTGAGCGCGCGCTCCAGGAAGAAGGTGGAGGTGCTGTCGGGGAAGGGCCGGCTCATCATCGCGAACGACAGCAGGGCCATGCCCGCACCCGTGGTCAGCGCCAGCGCCATGTCGCGGTAGCGGCGCAGCTGGGTGCGGCGCTCTTCGGCCAGCGTGGGCTTGCGCAGGGCCTCGTCGCGGCGCGGCAGCCAGCGCAGGCCCAGCAGGATGAGGATGGTCGTCACGATCTCCACCACGATCTGCGTGAGCGCCAGGTCGGGGGCTGAAAACCAGAGGAAGGTCAGGCACACGCACAGCCCCGCGCCACCCAGCAGCGTGAGTGCCGCCAGCCGGTGGTACTTGGCCTGCCAGGCAGCCGCCATGGCGCACAGCCCGCCCAGCAGCCACAGCAGCGCGAAGGCCGGAGACAGCGGCAGCTGCGCCCGGTCGCCAATGGGCAGGCCACGAGCCCACAGGGGCAGCACGCAGGCCACCAGCGCGGCACTCACCAGCCACAGCATCTGCCACTGCAGCCGCCCGGTGCCCAGCATCCGGCGGCCATGGCGGCCCCACTGGGTGACGGCCGCCAGGGTGCCTTCGAACAGCCGCTGGCCGCTGATGTGGTGCATGACCGGCGGCGCATCCAGCACGCCTTTTTCGCGCTGCCAGCGCAGCAGGGCATACAGCGCGATGCCCCCGCCCAGGGCCACCAGGCTCATCACGAACGGTGTGTTGAACCCGTGCCAGACCGCCAGGCTGTAGGTGGGCAGCTCGCCCCCCACTACCGGCCGCGCGGCCGCGGCCAGGTAGGCGCCCACGGACCAGGCAGGCAGCGTGCCCACCACCAGGCAGGCCAGCACGAGCAGTTCCACCGGCACCCGCATCCAGTGCGGCGGCTCGTGGGGTGGGCGCGGCAGGTCGGTGGCGGGCGGGCCCCAGAACACATCCACCGTGAAGCGCAGCGAATACGCCACGCTGAACATGCCCGCCACGGTGGCGGCCACGGGCAGCAGCCATTCCAGCATCGGCGTGGTGTTCACGTACACCGTTTCGGCAAAGAACATTTCCTTGGACAGGAAGCCGTTGAGCAGCGGCACGCCGGCCATCGCCGCGCTGGCCACCATGGCCAGCGTGGCGGTGATGGGCATCATCGTGCGCAGGCCCGACAGGCGGCGGATGTCGCGCGTGCCACTTTCATGGTCCACGATGCCCACGGCCATGAACAGCGAAGCCTTGAAGGTGGCGTGGTTCATGATGTGGAACACGGCGGCCACGGCGGCCAGCGGGCTGTTCAGGCCGAGCAGCAGGGTGATGAGCCCGAGGTGCGAGATGGTCGAATAGGCCAGCAGGCCCTTGAGGTCGTTCTGGAACATGGCCGCGTAGCCACCCACCAGCAGCGTGCAAAGGCCCGCCCCCCCCACCAGCCAGAACCATGCCTCGGTGCCCGCGAGCGCGGGCCACATCCGCGCCAGCAAGAACACGCCCGCCTTGACCATGGTGGCCGAGTGCAGGTACGCCGACACAGGCGTGGGCGCGGCCATGGCGTGGGGCAGCCAGAAGTGGAACGGGAACTGCGCGCTCTTGGTCAGCGCACCCAGCAGGATCAGCACCAGCGCGGTCAGGTACAGCGGGTGCGCCTTGATCAGTGCGCCGGCGGCCAGCACGTGGTCGAGGTCGTAGCTGCCCACGATGTGGCCCAGCACCAGCATGCCGGCCAGCATGCACAGGCCGCCCGTGCCCGTGACCGTGAGCGCCATGCGTGCCCCACGCCGCGCATCCTTGCGGTGGTGCCAGTAGCCGATCAGCAGGAAGGAGAACAGGCTGGTCAGCTCCCAGAAGAACGCGATCTGGATGATGTTGCCCGACAGCACCACGCCCGCCATCGCACCCATGAACGCCAGGAAGAACGCAAAAAAGCGCGGCACCGGGTCGGCCGCCGACATGTAGTAGCGCGCATACAGCACCACCAGGCTGCCCACGCCCAGCACCAGCATGCAGAACATCCACGCGAAACCGTCCATGCGGATGACCAGGTTCAGGCCCAGCGCGGGCAGCCACTCGATCTCCTGCCGCAATACGCCGCCGTCGGCGATCTCGGGAAAACACAGCGCGACCTGCACGGTGCAGAACACGGCGATCAGCCCCGCCAGCGTGGACTCGGTGTTGCGCGCATTGGCGGGCAGCACGGCCGCCAGAAGGCTGCCGATGAAGGGAAGGAGAATGAGGGTGATCAGGGGCATGCGCGAACAATTTTAGGGGTTCGCTCCAAAGCCCCTGCCCGGGCCTTGCCGTTGTGCAGCCGGTGGGTACAAAAAGACAAGCCCGCCGAGGCGGGCCTGAAGCCTGAAGAGCGTGCTTAGCTTTTGCTAGCGCTGGCGGCGGCAGCGGGCCCTGGCGCCGTGGCGGCAGGCGGCGCCGCATCGGTCCCCGTGCCCCCGTGGGGCTTGCGGTCCACGGCTTGTTTCCTGCTGCCGTGGTGGTTTTTCGCTTCGGCCCTGGCGGCCGCTGCGGCGCTGTATTTCTTGCCGCCGACCGTCAGGCCTTCCCTGGAGAAATTCACCGCGCTCTTGGGTCCCACGCCGCCGACACGGCCGATGAAGTCGCCCCAGTCCTTGAAAGGCGCGTTCCTGCGCTCTTCCAGGATCCGGCCTGACAGGCCGGGACCGATGCCCTTGATGCCGTCGAGTTCAGCCTCGGTGGCGGTGTTCACGTCCACGGCGGCGAATGCCGCGGCGGCACACAGCGCGGCGAAAAGGGCAAGCAGTTTCTTCAGCATGGCGAATGGTCTCCTGGTGGGGGTGGCGCGGCCTGGCCCGGCGGCTTTCAGAGTTCCTCGACGCGGCGCGCCGGATAGCTGTCCCAGGTCTGGCAGCCGGGGCACTGCCAGAAATGCTGGCGTGCCTCGAACCCGCAGGCCGCGCAGCGGTAGCGGGTGAGCGGCTTGACGGCATGCTCCAGCGCACGCTGGATCTGGGGGTGGAACTCCTCGTGCTCCAGCTTCTCGGCGGCCAGCCATTTGGCGGCGGCCACGAGCGAGCGTTCCTTGTCCAGGTGCTGCACATAGCGCTGCCGTGCCGTGCCGCGCGTGGCGTCGTCGGCGGCTTCCATGGCCACGATGCTTTCGAGCACGTCCAGGGACGGTGCCTGCGCGTAGTGCGCCTGCAGCAGCGCCTGCGCTTCCGGTGTGCGCCCCGTGGCGGTGGCGGCCTCGACGAGCAGCGCGGCGGCCAGGGGCAAAGCGGCGGGGTTGCGCTCGCCCAGTGTTTTCAGGGTGGCCAGCACGGCGGCGGGCTGGCCCATGAGGCGCTGCAGGCGCGCCAGCTCGATGCGCGCGCGGGCGGCCTCCGGGGCGGCGGCCACGGCCTGCTCCAGCAGGGCCTGGGCACCGGGCAGGTCCCCCTGGGTGCTCAGCGCCAGGGCCTGCTCGCACAGGTAGTGGGCCTGGCGGGTGCTGAAGTCTCCCTGATCGGCGTCGTGCATCTTGCGGGCGATGGTGGCGGCATGGGGCCAGTCGCGCGAACGTTCATAGATGGCCAGCAGCGCCAAGCGGGCCTGGGCCTCGAAGGGCGTCCCCTCCAGGCGGTGCAGGGCTTCTTCCGCGCGGTCGAGCAGGCCGGCCTTGAGGAAGTCGAGCGCCAGCGCGTGCTGGGCACGCTCGCGGTCGGTGCGGGAGAGGTCGCCGCGCGAGAGCAGGTGCTCGTGCACGCGCACGGCACGGTCGTATTCGCCCCGGCGGCGGAACAGGTTGCCCAGCGCAAAGTGCAGCTCCGAGGTGTCGGGGTCGTTCTGCACCGCCTCGATGAAGGCGTCGATGGCCTGGTCCTGCTGCTCGTTGAGCAGGAAGTTCAGGCCCTTGAAGTAGGCCTTGGGCGCGCGGCGGTTCTCGGCGCGCAGCTGGCGCAGGTCGAAGCGCGATGCCAGCCAGCCCAGCACGAAGGCCACGGGCAGGCCCAGCAGAATCCAGGTCAGGTCAAATTCCATGGGCGGAGGGCAGGTCGGGCGGTGGTGGCGGGGCAGGGGGGACCGTGCTGGCCGCGGCGGCGGGGGCCGATGCCGGCGCGGGGGACGCCACCGCGGCATGGGCGCGGCGCGCGGCGGCGCGGTGCCTCCACCAGCGCGGCACCATGCCCAGCACCCCGACGGCCAGGCCTGCCGAGAAGGCGGTCAGCACCACCAGCACCAGGGGTGCGCGCCATTGGGTGCCAAAGAAGAAGTGCACGGTGGCGTCCTGCTGGTTGTTCAGCGCGAAGGCAAACAGCGTAAAAAAAATGGCTGCCTTGAGCAGCCACAGGAGGTATTTCATCGGTCTCCCCAGTGGTGGGGCGATTCTAAGAGCTTGCGCATGCGGGGCGGCGGGGCTCCCGGAGGGCTGGTATCCAGATCAAAAAGGCCTTTGGCGCTTGCTCATCAAGCGCTGCTAGCTATCATTTTTGAATGGATGTGTTGCTTGCCGTGCCGGAGTTTTCTTCCATTTCGGCGGTGCGCTTGTCCACGGCTTCGCGCAGGGCCTTGCCGGGCTTGAAATGGGGTACGCGCTTTTCGGGGATGGCCACGGCCTCGCCGCTGCGCGGATTGCGGCCCATGCGGGGCGGGCGGTGGTTCACCGAGAAGCTGCCAAAGCCCCGGATCTCGATGCGGTGCCCACGCACCAGGGCCTCGCCCACGGCGTCCAGAATGGTCTTGACGGCGTATTCGGCATCGCGGTGTGTCAGCTGGCCGAAACGGGCGGCCAGTTCTTCGACGAGGTCTGAGCGGGTCATGGAATCTTGGGACATAGGCAGTCTTGGCTGAAAAAAGAGCGGGCGCCGAGGCGCCCGCTGTCTGACCGTTTAACGGGTCAGCGCTTTACTTTTCCGAGTTGTCCAGCTTGGCGCGCAGCAGGGCGCCCAGGCTGGTCGTGCCGGCGCTTTCGCGGCTCGATTGCTGGCTCAGGTTGGCCATGGCGCCTTGTTCGTCAGCCATGTCCTTCTGCTTGATCGACAGCTGGATGTTGCGGGTCTTGCGATCCACGTTGACCACCACAGCGGTGACTTCGTCGCCTTCCTTGAGCACGTTGCGGGCATCTTCCACTCGGTCGCGGGAGATTTCCGAAGCGCGCAGGTAGCCCACGATGTCTTCGCCGAGGTCGATTTCAGCGCCACGGGCGTCCACGGTCTTGACCTTGCCGGTCACCGTCTGGCCCTTGTCGTTCACGGTCACGAAGGTCGTGAATGGGTCGCCGTCGAGCTGCTTGATGCCCAGCGAGATGCGCTCGCGGTCCACGTCCACGGCCAGCACGATGGCTTCCACTTCCTGGCCCTTCTTGTAGTTGCGAACAGCGGCTTCGCCGGGTTCGTTCCAAGAGAGGTCGGACAGGTGCACCAGGCCGTCGATGCCGGCAGCCAGGCCCACGAACACGCCGAAGTCGGTGATCGACTTGATCGGACCCTTGACGCGGTCGCCGCGCTTGGTGTCCTGTGCGAATTCCTGCCATGGGTTGGCCTTGCACTGCTTCATGCCCAGGCTGATGCGGCGCTTGTCTTCGTCGATTTCCAGGACCATGACTTCGACTTCGTCGCCCAGCGAAACCAGCTTGGCGGGAGCGATGTTCTTGTTGGTCCAGTCCATTTCGGAGACGTGCACCAGGCCTTCGATGCCGGGTTCGAGTTCCACGAATGCGCCGTAGTCGGCGATGTTCGTGATCTTGCCGAACAGGCGCGTGCCTTGGGGGTAGCGGCGGTTCACGCCCATCCATGGGTCGTCGCCCATTTGCTTCAGACCCAGCGAGACACGGTTCTTCTCGGTGTCGAACTTCAGGATCTTGGCCGTGATTTCCTGGCCAGCCGTCACCACTTCCGATGGGTGACGCACGCGGCGCCATGCCATGTCGGTGATGTGCAGCAGGCCGTCGATGCCGCCCAGGTCCACGAACGCACCGTATTCGGTGATGTTCTTGACCACGCCTTGAACGATGGAGCCTTCCTTCAGGGTTTCCATCAGCTTGGCGCGCTCTTCGCCCATGGAGGCTTCCACCACGGCGCGGCGGCTCAGCACCACGTTGTTGCGCTTGCGGTCGAGCTTGATGACCTTGAATTCCATGGTCTTGTTTTCGTACGGCGTCAGATCCTTGATCGGACGCGTATCGATCAGCGAACCGGGCAGGAACGCGCGGATGCCGTTGACCAGGACAGTCAGGCCGCCCTTGACCTTGCCGGACGTGGTGCCGGTGACGAATTCGCCGGATTCCAGGGCCTTTTCCAGGCTCATCCAGGAAGCCAGACGCTTGGCGGTGTCGCGCGACAGGATGGTGTCGCCGTAGCCGTTTTCGATGGAGCCAATGGCCACCGACACGAAGTCACCCACTTGGACTTCGACTTCGCCCTTGTCGTTCTTGAACTCTTCCAGCGGCACGTAGGCTTCGGACTTGAGGCCGGCGTTGACCACGACGAAGTTGTGCTCGACGCGCACGACTTCAGCGGTGATCACTTCGCCTGGGCGCATTTCCGTACGCTGCAGGGATTCTTCAAAAAGGGCGGCAAAAGATTCGGACATGTGTTTCCTTGCCACAAACAGGATTCCAGTAGCACCATTGCTACTGTTTTTATAGCTGCTTGCGGTGGTTTTTTGCGGTAGAACCGCGGGTTAGGTTAACGATCCACACAGCCTGTGCGCTGGCGCGCGAGAGGGGCTGCGTGGGCCTGTTGCAAGGCCTTTCGGCTTTGCCTGAGGGACCCGGATTTTAGCCAGGGCCCCGCGCCGTCAGCCCTGCGCAGAGGCTGCGAAGGGCTGACGCTCCTGCCACCAGGCCAACACCTGCTCGACGGCTTCATCAATCGTCAAGTTGGAGTTGTCCAGGACCAGAGCGTCCTGCGCGGGCTTGAGGGGTGCGACGCTGCGGGAACTGTCCCGGGCGTCGCGTGCCTCCAGATCCGCGCGAAGGTCTTCGATATTAGCTGAAAAACCCTTTGAAATCAACTGTTTATAACGGCGCTCGGCGCGGCAGGCGGCGCTGGCCGTCAGATACACCTTGAGCGGGGCGTCCGGGAAGATCACAGTGCCCATGTCGCGGCCGTCCGCCACCAGGCCCGGCAGGCGCCGGAAGCTGTGCTGCAGGTCCACCAGGGCCGCGCGCACGGCGGGCAGGGCGGAGACGCGGGAGGCGTTCATGCCGGCCTCTTCGGTGCGGATGGCTTCGGTCACGTCGTCGCTGCCCAGCCACACCCGGCCGCCCTCGAAGCGCACGGGCAGCGTCTGGGCCATGGCGGCAATGCGGGGCTCGTCCTCCGGCTGGATGGCCAGGCCGGCACGCAGGGCGGCCAGGGCCGTGATGCGGTACATCGCCCCCGAGTCCAGGAAGCGGTAGCCCAGGCGCTGCGCGACGGCAGCGGCCACCGTGCCCTTGCCCGAGGCGGTGGGACCGTCGATGCAGATCACCGGGATGTGGTCCGTGGCTGCCTGCGTGACCGAGAACAGGGCTTCGAAATAGTCCGGGAAGGTCTTGGCCACGCACTTGGGGTCTTCGATGCGCACGGGCAGGCTTGCCGGGTTGAAGGCGGCCAGTGAAAAGCACATGGCCACGCGGTGATCGTCATAGGTGTGGATGCTGGCGGCCTTCCACGCCTGCACCTGCGCCGGCGGCGTGACGCGGATGAAGTCCGCACCTTCTTCCACTGTGGCGCCGAGCTTGCGCAGCTCGGTGGCCATCGCCGCGATGCGGTCGGTTTCCTTCACGCGCCAGCTGGCGATGTTGCGCAGGGTGGTGGTGCCTTCGGCATACAGCGCCATCACGGCCAGCGTCATGGCGGCATCGGGGATGTGGTTGCAGTCCAGGTCGATGGCCGTGAGCGGCCACGCGCCGCGCTGGATCTCCAGCCAGTTGGGGCCGCCCGTGACCACCGCGCCCATGGCGCGCGCGGCTTCCACGAAGCGGATGTCACCCTGGATGGAATCCAGCCCCACGCCCTGGATCTTGATGCTTTTTTGGCCATTGGCGCTTGCTGCGATTGCGCCAAGTGCTATGAAATAGCTAGCAGAAGAGGCGTCGGCCTCTACGTGGATGCTGCCCGGCGACTGGTAGCGGCTGCCGGCGGGGATGGTGAAACGCTGCCAGTCCCGGTGTTCGACCACGATGCCGAACCGCGCCAGCAGCTGCAGCGTGATGGCGATGTAGGGCCTGGAGATCAGTTCGCCCATGACCTCGATCACGATGGCCTGCGCGCCGGCGGCTAGCGGCAACGCCATGAGCAGGGCGGTGAGGAACTGGCTCGACACATCGCCGCGCACGCGGATGGGCGCCGCCAGCGCCAGGGCAGGCACGCCGTTGGCATGGGCGATGCGCAGCGGCGGGTAGCCGTCATTGCCCAGGTAGTCGATCTGGCAGCCCAGTTGGCGCAGCGCGTCCACCAGGTCGCCGATGGGGCGTTCGTGCATGCGCGGGACGCCGGACAGCTCGAATTCGCCACCCAGCAGTGCCAGCGCAGCCGTCAGGGGCCGCATGGCGGTGCCGGCATTGCCCATGAAGAGCTTGGCGGGCGATTGGGGCGCCCGCCCGCCCAGGCCTGTGATGTGCACGGTGCTGCCGTTCTCGTCGACGGTGCAGCCGATCTGGCGCAGCGCGTCGAGCATCACGCGGGTGTCGTCGGATGCCAGCAGGTCGTGCACGGTGGTGGTGCCGTTGCTGAGAGCCGCCAGCAGCAGCACCCGGTTGGAGATGCTCTTGGAACCGGGCAGGTGGACTTCGCCCGCCGCGGTTTGCAGGGGAGGCAGGTCGAGGAATGCGGTGCTGTACATCGGTGTGTTTTGTCGGTTAGGCCAATGGCCTGTGCACCGGCGTGTCCTAGGCCAGTGCCACCGTGGAACTGGCGTTGCCAGGCCACGGGTGGCGTCCCCCTTGGGGGAAGGCGCCGCAGGCGACTCAGGGGGGTTATTTTCTCTTCGCGCCCATGCGCCAGTGCGCGCGGGTCTCGCTGGCCAGCGTCAGCATGTCTTCCAGCGCCTGGGCGTCACCTTTTTCCATGGCCTGCTCGATGGTGTGCAGCGCCTGCTG
Organism: Acidovorax sp. GW821-FHT09A11; assembly: GCF_059418365.1. Classification (NCBI taxonomy): domain Bacteria; kingdom Pseudomonadati; phylum Pseudomonadota; class Betaproteobacteria; order Burkholderiales; family Comamonadaceae; genus Acidovorax; species Acidovorax sp. GW821-FHT09A11. The sequence goes on along the minus strand of NZ_JBWKPS010000002.1, from coordinate 15,290 downwards.
GAAGAGCTTGGACTGGGCGATCAGCTCTTCCCGGTTGGACAGCAGGATGTCGCGCCAGACCTTCGGATCGCTGGCCGCTATGCGGGTGAAGTCCCGGAACCCCGGGCCCGCCAGCGACAGGAATTCGTCGCCGGTCGACTGGCCCGTGATGCTGTTCATCATCGCAAAGGCCAGCACGTGGGGCAGGTGGCTGACCGCGGCAAAGGCCGCGTCATGCGACTCGGGCGACATGCTGGTCACGCGGCAACCCAGCGCGGTCCAGATGTCGTCGGCCCTTTGCAGCTGTACGGTGAGCGTGCGCTCGATGGGCGTGAGGATGACCTGGCGGCCACTGTAGAGGTCGGCCTCGGCGTGTTCCACGCCCGACACTTCGCGCCCCGTGATCGGGTGCGCCGGCACGAACGATCCCACCTGGTCGCGCAGGGCGCGGCGTGCGGCCTGGACCACATCGGCCTTGGTCGAGCCCACGTCCATGATCAGCATCTGGGGCGTGACGAGGTGTTTGATGGCCTTGAGCGTGGCCTCGGTGGCGGCCACGGGCACGGCCAGCAGCACGATGTCGGCGCCGGCCACCGCGAGCAGGGCCGAGGGCGCCTCCACATCGATCACGCCCAGCTGGCGTGCGCGGTCGGTGGTGGAGGGCGACTTGCTGTAGCCCACCACGCGCTTGACGAGGCCGGCCTTCTTCATGGCCAGGGCGAATGAGCCGCCCATGAGTCCGCAGCCGATCAGTCCCAATTGTTCGAACATGGCGGTGGCTCCTCAGGACGACACGGGGTAAGTGCCCAGGACCTTGTAGAACGCGCACAGGCTGCGCAGTTCTTCCAGGGCCCGTGCCACATGGGGCTGGGCGGGATGGCCGTCGAGGTCGATGTAGAAGTAGTACTCCCACTGGCCGGTGCGGGCAGGGCGGGACTCGAAGCGCGTCATGGACACGCCATGGGTCTTGAGCGGCACCAGCAGGTCGTGCACCGCGCCGGGCTGGTTGGGCACCGAGACCACCAGGCTGGTGCAGTCCTTGCCCGAGGGCGGTGGCGTCTGCAGGGTGTGCGGCAGGCAGATGATGGCAAAGCGCGTGCGGTTGTAGGCGTCGTCCTGGATGGCGTGGGCCACGATGTGCAGCCCGAACTGCTGGGCCGCGCGTTCGCTCGACAGGCCGGCCCAGGCCGGGTTGGTGGTGGCCAGCCGGGCGCCCTCGGCATTGCTCGACACGGGGCGGCGCTCGGCATGGGGCAGGTGCTTGGTCAGCCAGGCCTGGCATTGGGCCAGCGCCTGCGGATGCGCCAGCACCACCTCGATGCCATCGAGCGAGTTCGTGGTGCGCAGCAGGTTGTGGCGCACCAGCAGGCTCACTTCGCCCACCACATGGGTGGGGGTGTGCAGGAACAGGTCGAGCGAGCGGGTGACCACGCCTTCGGTGGAGTTCTCCACGCCCACCACGCCGTACTGGGCGCTGCCAGCCGCGGTGGCGTGGAACACCTCGTCGAAGTTGGCGCAGTACATCAGGTCGGCCGCGCCGCCGAAGAATTCGATGGCCGCCTGTTCGCAGAACGTGCCCTCGGGGCCCAGCACGGCCACGCGCTGGGGCGATTCGAGCGCCAGGCAGGCCGACATGATCTCGCGCCAGATGGCGGCCACGTGCGGGCCCTTGAGCGGGCCGGAGTTGGCGGTCTGGATCTTCTCGATGACCTGCGCCACGCGGTCGGGACGGAAGAAGGGCGTGCCTTCGCGCTTCTTGACTTCCCCCACCTGCTCGGCCACCAGCGCCCGCTGGTTCAGCAGCGTGAGCAGTTGCTGGTCGATGGAGTCGATCTGCACGCGCAGGCTGGCGAGGTCGGGTGAGGCTTGCGGAGTGTTCATGAATGGGGATGTCTGTGCGGGGCTGCTCGTCAACCGGTGTGCCACCGGCGTTCAGAAGGTGCAAAGGAATCCGGTGTGTCCGAGGGCGCTTTCGTGGGGCGTACGGGCATGCCGGGTTCGTTTTGCGCCTTCTCAGGCGTGTTTTTGTTCAAATTCTCGCATGTAGTCCACCAGCGCCTGCACGCCGGCCAATGGCATGGCGTTGTAGACGCTGGCGCGCATGCCGCCCACGGACTTGTGGCCCTTGAGTTGCAGCAGGCCGCGTTCCTTGGCCCCGGCCAGGAAGGCGTCGTTGCGGCTTTCGTCGCGCAGGAAGAACGGGATGTTCATGCGCGAGCGGCAGTTGGCGGCGACCTTGTTCACATACAACTGCGAGCTGTCGATGGCGCTGTAGAGGAGGTCGGCCTTGGCGATGTTGCGCTGCTCCATGGCGGCCACGCCGGTCAGGCTGCCTTCGGTCTGGCGCTTGAGCCACTGGAAGGTCAGGCCTGCGATGTAGATGCCCCAGGTCGGTGGCGTGTTGTACATCGACTGGTTGTCGGCCACGGTCTTGTAGTCGAAGGCGCTCGGGCAGGCGGGCAGGGCGTGGCCGAGCAGGTCTTCGCGCACCACGACCAGCGTGAGGCCGGCGGGCCCCAGGTTCTTCTGCGCGCCGCCGAATGCCAGGCCGACGCGCGACCAGTCCACCGGGCGCGAGGCAACGTGCGACGAGAAATCGATGACCAGCGGGGCATCGCTGCCCAGTGCCTTGAGGTCGGGCAACTGGTGGAATTCGATGCCATTGATGGTTTCGTTGCTGCAGAGGTGCAGGTAGCTGGCCCCCCGGCTGACCGTCCAGGTCGAAGGGTCAGGCAGGGTGGTGAACCCGGTGTCTTCGGCATTGGCGACGAGGTTGACTTCACTGGCGTACTTGCGCGCCTCCTTTTGCGACTTCTGGCTCCAGCTGCCAGTCACCACGAAATCGACCACGCCGGCGCGCGAGAGATTGAGCGGGACTATGGCGTTCTCGGCGAGGCCGCCGCCCTGCATGAACAGGATCTTGAAGTTCGCCGGCACGGCCAGCAGCCCGCGCAGGTCGGCTTCCGCCTGTTCGTAGATGGACAGGAACTCCTTGCCGCGATGGCTCATCTCCATCACGCCCATGCCGCTGCCGTGCCAGTCCAGCATTTCGGCGGCGGCCTGCTCCAGGACTTCGGTGGGTATGGCGGCCGGGCCGGCCGAGAAGTTGTAGGGGCGCATCATGTTTCTTGGTCAAAAAGGCTGCTGGCGCTTATGGCGTAAGCGCTGGCAGCTTCACTTTCAATAGCATTCCTGGAGGGGGCCCGCAGGCCCCGCATCCACCGGGAGGTCAGGCGTCGGGTGTTTCCGGGGTGTCGGGGGCCGTGGGGGCTGCGCTGTCCGGATTGCCTTCGCCGTCGGCCTCGGCATCTGCGACGTTGGCATCGTTTTCGACAATGCGCTGCAGGCCGCTGAGCTTGGACCCTTCGTCCAGAGCGATCAGCGTCACGCCCTGCGTGGCGCGGCCCAGTTCCCGGATCTCGGAGACGCGAGTGCGCACCAGCACGCCCTTGTCGGTGATCAGCATGATCTCGTCGTCGGCATGAACCAGCGTGGCGGCCACGACCTTGCCGTTGCGCTCGCTCTGCTGGATGGCGATCATCCCCTTGGTGCCCCGGCCGTGGCGCGTGTATTCGGTGATGCTGGTGCGCTTGCCGTAGCCGTTTTCGGTGGCGGTGAGCACGCTTTGCGTTTCGTCTTCGGCCACCAGCATGGCGATCACGCTCTGGCCGTCTTCCAGCATCATGCCGCGCACGCCGCGGGCCTGGCGGCCCAGCGGGCGCACGTCGTTCTCGTCGAAGCGCACGGCCTTGCCGCCGTCGCTGAACAGCATCACGTCGTGCTGGCCGTCGGTAAGGGCGGCGCCGATCAGGTAGTCGCCGTCGTCCAGGTTCACGGCGATGATGCCGCCCTTGCGCGGATTGCTGAATTCATCCAGCGCCGTTTTCTTGACGGTGCCCATGCTGGTGCCCATGAAGACATAGCGGTCCGCCGGGAACGTGCGCATGTCGCCCGTGAGCGGCAGCACGACGTTGATCTTCTCTCCGTCCTGCAGGGGGAACATGTTGACGATGGGGCGGCCGCGCGAGCCGCGCGAGCCTGCCGGCACTTCCCAGACCTTGAGCCAGTACAGGCGGCCGCGGTTGGAGAAGCACAGGATGTAGTCGTGCGTGTTGGCGATGAAGAGCTGGTCGATCCAGTCGTCTTCCTTGGTCGCCGTGGCCTGCTTGCCGCGCCCGCCACGCTTCTGGGCGCGGTATTCGGACAGGGGCTGGCTCTTGATATAGCCGGTGTGGCTCAGCGTGACCACCATGTCGGTGGGGGTGATCAGGTCCTCGGTGGAGAGGTCCTGCGCGCTGTATTCGACGATGCTGCGGCGTGCGCCCAGCTTGTGCTGGCCGAATTCCTGCTTGATGGAAGTGAGTTCGTCGCCGATGATGACCGATACGCGCTCGGGCTTGGCCAGGATGTCCAGCAGGTCTTCGATGACCGCCATGACTTCCTTGTACTCGGCCACGATCTTGTCCTGCTCCAGGCCGGTCAGGCGCTGCAGGCGCATCTGCAGGATTTCCTGGGCCTGCGTTTCCGACAGGCGGTACAGGCCGTCCTGGCCCATGCCGAATTCCTTCTCCAGGCCGTCCGGGCGGTAGTCGTCGGCGTTGATCACGCCGCCATCGGCGCGCGTGCGGGTGAGCATCTCGCGCACCAGCTTGCTGTCCCAGGGGCGGGCCATCAGCTCGGCCTTGGCCACGGGCGGCGTGGGCGCGTTGCGGATGATGGCGATGAAGTCGTCGATGTTGGCCAGGGCCACGGCCAGGCCTTCGAGCACGTGGCCGCGGTCGCGCGCCTTGCGCAGCTCGAACACCGTGCGGCGGGTGACCACCTCGCGGCGGTGCTGCAGAAAGACGCTGATCAGGTCGCGCAGGTTGCACAGGCGGGGCTGGCCGTCGATCAACGCCACCATGTTCATGCCGAAGGTGTCCTGCAGCTGCGTCTGCTTGTACAGGTTGTTGAGCACCACCTCGGGCACTTCGCCGCGCTTGAGCTCGATCACCAGGCGCATGCCCGACTTGTCGGATTCGTCCTGGATGTGGCTGATGCCCTCGATCTTCTTCTCGTGCACCAGCTCGGCCATGCGCTCCTGTAGCGTCTTCTTGTTGACCTGGTAGGGCAGCTCGTCCACGATGATCGCCTGGCGCTGCCCGCGATCGATGTCTTCGAAGTGGCATTTGGCGCGCATGATCACGCGCCCGCGCCCTGTGCGGTAGCCGTCCTTCACGCCATTGATGCCGTAGATGATGCCGGCGGTGGGGAAGTCGGGCGCCGGAATGATCTCCATCAACTCGTCGATGGACACGTCCGGGTTGCGCAGCATGTGCAGGCAGGCATCCACCACCTCGTTGAGGTTGTGGGGCGGAATATTCGTGGCCATGCCAACGGCAATACCGGCCGAGCCATTGACCAGCAGATTGGGGAGTTTGCTGGGCAATACCAGCGGCTCCTTTTCGCTGCCGTCGTAATTGGGCCCGAAATCGACGGTTTCCTTGTCGATGTCGCCCAGCATTTCATGGGCGATCTTGGCCAGCCGGATTTCGGTATACCGCATTGCCGCAGCGTTATCGCCGTCCACGGACCCGAAATTGCCCTGGCCATCCACCAGCATGTGGCGCAGCGAAAAATCCTGCGCCATCCGCACGATGGTGTCGTAAACGGCGGAATCACCATGCGGGTGGTATTTGCCGATCACGTCTCCCACGATACGGGCCGACTTTTTATAGGGCCGGTTCCAGTCGTTGTTGAGCTCGTGCATCGCAAAAAGTACGCGGCGGTGTACAGGCTTCAGCCCATCGCGCGCATCGGGCAGGGCCCGGCCCACGATCACGCTCATCGCGTAATCGAGGTAACTGCGCCGCATCTCTTCTTCGAGGCTGATCGGCAGGGTTTCTTTGGCAAACTGGGTCATTGGGGACGGCGGTGGCGGCGAAGGAGAACCATTTTAGAGGTAAGACCGTGTAGCGACCACGCAACATATCGAAGCAATTCCGGTTTTGTCCTACGGGCCCTGGGTAGCCTCCACCGCTTTTGCCCTGTTACGTATGGCACAATCGTTTGAACGCTTCGGGTGGTGGTCACCCCAAGCGTCCTGATTCGCAGCGCGGCTGCGGCTTTTTCCCCAAGAGGAGAACCATGAAGAAACTGAACAAAGTGGCGATGTTGTTTGCCTCTGCAGCGCTCGCAACCGCCGCTGGCGCACAAACCGTTGACAACTGGAGAGATGCTTCTGGCCAACTGGTCTGGAAGAACGGCACCAACGAATACTGCTGGCGCAATGCCAACTGGACGCCTGCCACTGCTGCTCCTGGCTGCGATGGCGCGATCGTCGCCCCCGCTCCAGCTGCCGCTGCTGCTCCAGCCGCCGCCCCAGCACCCGCTGCCGCTCCAGCACCCGCACCAGCTCCAGCTCCAGCTGTCGCTACCAAGGTGACCTATGCCGCTGACGCATTCTTCGACTTCGACAAGTCGGTGCTGAAGCCAGAAGGCAAGGCCAAGCTGGATGATCTGGTTTCCAAGGTCAAGGACATCAACCTGGAAGTGATCATTGCCGTGGGTCACACCGACTCCGTGGGCTCTGATGCATACAACCAGAAGCTGTCGGTTCGCCGTTCCGAAGCCGTGAAGGCTTATCTGGTGTCCAAGGGCATCGAAAAGAACCGCGTCTACACCGAAGGCAAGGGCGAAAAGCAACCCGTCGCCGACAACAAGACCGCCGAAGGCCGTGCGAAGAACCGTCGCGTGGAAATCGAAGTGGTCGGTACCCGCGCTTCCAAGTAATCCTCGGATTGCTTCACAAAAAAGCCCCGGCAACGGGGCTTTTTTGCGTCTGGGGGTTTTATCCTCCATTTTCCTTCCTTCATGGACAATCTCTGGCATGAGTGAAACCGTCAATGCAGATCCGGCCGAACTGGCCAAGTTTTCCGAATTGGCCCATCGCTGGTGGGACCCTGAAAGTGAATTCCGTCCCTTGCACCAGATCAATCCTTTGCGGCTTGACTGGATCCAGGGGCAGTGCGACCTGTCGGGCAAGCGCGTTCTGGATGTCGGCTGTGGCGGCGGCATCCTGGCCGACTCCATGGCCCGCAAGGGCGCGGAGGTGACGGGCATCGATCTGGCCTCCAAGGCCCTGCGCGTGGCGCAATTGCATGCGCTGGAAGCTCAGACCACCAATATCCAGTACCGGGAAATCAGCGTGGAAGCCTTGGCCAAGGAGCAACCTGCCAGCTTCGATGTCGTCACATGCATGGAAATGCTCGAGCACGTACCTGATCCAGGATCGGTGGTGAGGGCATGCTCAGAGCTCGTGAAACCGGGAGGCTGGGTGTTTTTCTCCACCATCCACCGCAATGCCAAGGCTTTCATGCTGGCCATCGTAGGGGCTGAATATGTGCTGAACATGCTGCCGCGGGGAACGCATGAGTACGCCAAGATGATTCGGCCCAGCGAACTGGCCGCAAGTTGCCGAAGCGCGGGCCTGCATGTACAAAATACCCGGGGCCTGGAATATAACCCCCTCACGCGGCGCTATTGGCTGAGTGCGGACACCAGCGTGAACTATCTTGTGGCCACGCGGCGCACTGCCTGAGGGCGCACCCATGTTTCACAATATTCGTGCGGTGTTGTTTGATTTGGACGGAACGCTGATCGACAGTGCCCCGGACTTGGGCGCCGCTGCCGACAAGATGCGCACGGACCGCGGATTGCCGTCGCTGCCGCTGGAGCGTTACCGCCCCATGGCGGGTGCCGGCGCGCGCGGCATGCTGGGCGAAGCCTTCGGTATGGCTCCCGACCATCCGGATTTCATGACCATGCGCGAGGAGTTCTTTGTGAACTATGAGTCGCGCATGACGGAGCGCACCAGCATCTTTGACGGCGTTCCAGAACTCGTATCCCAGATACTGCAACGCAACATGGCATGGGGCGTGGTTACCAACAAGGCAGCCCGCTTCACGGACCCGCTGACCCGCTCCATTCCCCTGTTCGTCACTGCGCGGGCGGTCGTCAGCGGGGACACCACTCCCCATGCGAAGCCGCATCCCGCCCCTTTGCTCGAGGCGGCAGCGCGCCTGAAAGTGGAGCCCGGGCAGTGCATCTATGTTGGCGATGACGAGCGCGACATCGTGGCAGGCTTGGCCGCAGGAATGGGGACCGTGGCCGCAACCTATGGCTACCTGGGTGCAAAAACCAATCCGATGGAGTGGGGCGCCCATGCCGCAATTAAATCTCCCTTCGAGCTCTTGCAATTGCTGGGGAGCGCCTAAAATAGAAGCTCTGGGGCTGTCCTGGTTTCGACGTGGGTTCGGAATCGGTGTGGTGCATGTCGAGCTTGAGTCACGCTCGTAAATCTCGATTTAAAAAACTAACTGCAAACGACGAACGTTTCGCACTCGCTGCTTAATTGCCAGTGAGCCTTGCAACAGTTGGCCGATGGGCTGGGCAAGGGGGTTCTGAGCAATCAGTGCCTCCCGGCTGCAAGGATAATTACATGGGCTGGTCCTGATCCGGGTACCTTGGATTGGGGCGAGAAAATAGGGTGCTGGCGGCCTGTGTAGCGTGCGACTGCGCGACACAGGCAGCGAGATTCAAATCAGACCGCTAAACATGTAGATCTGCCCGATGAAGGCTTGCGGACGCGGGTTCAATTCCCGCCAGCTCCACCATAACCCCATCCAAGGGCGTCCACACTAAACCAGTGGACGCCCTTTTTCTTTGGTGAATCAACGACTTGCAGTCCATGGCCGTCTACAGCCGTCCATGCCCAGCCAAGCAAAAGTGGGGGTACAAGTGGGGGTACAAACCCAGAAATCTGGTGAAATCGGTGTTTTGTACCCCCACTTTCCCTCTGTAGAAGGGGGTTCGCCATAGGGGAATCTGTACCCCCACCGGCTACCTTCATCCATCGTTTTGTACCCCCATGCTGACTGACCTTGAGTGCCGCAACGCCGTATGTCCCCCCGAGCGCAAGCAAGCGCGATTTAGTGATTCGGCCGGGCTCTATCTGCAAGTCAGCCCGAACGGCTCCAAGCGCTGGTTTCTCAAGTACCGGGTCAACAACAAGGAAAAGCAGCTCGCTCTGGGCAGCTACCCGGCTGTTTCCCTGACGGCTGCACGCAGGGCCAGGGATGCCGCCAAGCATCAAAAGGCCACCGGGGTCGATCCGGTGCAGGCCAGAAAGGTGGAAAAGCTCAAGGCGACCAACCCCGAGGGAGACTCTTTTCAGGTGGTCGCGCTGGAATGGCACGCCAAACAGAGCCCAGTTTGGAGCGAGGGGCATGCTGCGCGAGCGCTTCGCCAGTTCGAACGCGATCTGTTTCCGTGGTTGGGCGAGCGCAGATTGGTCGATATCAAGCCCGTAGAGCTGTTGGCCACCCTGCGAAAGATTGAAGAACGTGGTGCGATAGAGACAGCAGACCGGGGGTTGATGCTGGCCAGACAGGTGTGGCGCTACGGCGTGGCCACAGGACGGGTAGGGCGGGACATCACTGGTGACCTCAAAGGGGCGCTGTCGCCATACCGGGGGCGGCATTTTGCGGCCATCACCGACCCGGCCAAGCTGGGGGAGCTATTGCGCGCCATACAGGCGTACCGGGGCGGGCCTGTCGTGCGCGCTGCATTGCAGCTTGCACCCCTTCTGTTCCAGCGACCGGGCGAACTACGCGCCGCCACCTGGGCTGAAATCAATTTGGACGCCGCGTTGTGGACGATCCCCGCCGCTCGCATGAAGCGCGGCAAGGATGGAAAGGAGCACGGCGAGCCACATCTGGTGCCGTTGCCCAAGCAAGCCGTGGCCGTCTTGCACGCGCTGCACCCGTTGACCGGCCGGGGCGCCATGGTGTTCCCTGGCGAGCGCAACCACGACCGCCCCATCTCTGAAAACTCAGTGCGCACCGCGTTGATCGCCATGGGGTACACGCCGGATGTGCACACATGGCACGGCTTCCGGGCCACAGCCCGCACCATGCTCGCGGAGCGCCTGGACGTGGACCCCTTGGTGATCGAAGCTCAGTTGGCCCACGCCGTGAAGGATGCCAACGGCCGCGCGTACAACCGCACGCAGTACATGGCTCACCGCACGAAGATGATGCAGCGCTGGGCCGACTACCTGGACGAGCTGCGCGCCGGTTCGGCCGAGGGCTGATCTGTCGGCCGCAGCAAGCGCCGAACCCCCACACCATCCATCGACAGCGCTGGTGGCTACCTGCCCTGGCCAGGCCCCTGCACGACCGGGCGGGGCAGGGAGGCCCAGGCCCGCTCAAGGTGAGCGCAACCCTTGGCGCGCTGTCGAGACCCCGCCGCGCCTGCTGGCTTCGTGCGTTGATTTCGCCGGGGGTGCCGCCTGGGTGCACATCCAAGCCTGATGCGGGCTCGCGGGGCGCTGCAGTGCCGCTTTCACTGTCGGGAATCGACGGACTTTTGAGGCCGCGGGCCGGGTGGCTCCGGAGCCTGTGACGTAACGGAAAGCACCTTTTCAAACTAGAAATACTTGGAATCGACTACCTACAAACCCACCAATGAAGACCAGTTTGTAGGCTTTGTAGGTAGTTCTTTTCGGGTATCTCAAATTTGAATTGGTATGGGTTCCAGCAGGATCCAGTCCGGTGCCCTGGGCAAAACACTTGCTCGCGCTTCGACGGTCGGTAAACCCTTCAAAGCCTACAAACCCCACCAACGCCGACAAGTTTGGAGGCCGAGCAGGCACGGGCTGTGGTTGGCTCAGGTTTGACCGGGCGGGGTTTTCTAGAGACTGGGAGTGGTGTCACGGGTACAACACATGCTCGCGCTTCGACGGTCGGTAAACCCTTCAAAGCCTACAAACCCCACCAATCGGGAAGCGGGTTGGAGGCTTGTGGAAAGGGAGTGGCGCTAGGTGGGTACCGGTGCGGGCAGGCTCCGCAGCAGAAAACTGTGGCAGATGCTTCGAGGGGCGGCAAACCCTCCAAAGCCTACAAACCCACCATCGTGGGTGTCGGCAGTTGGTTCCAGAGTACAGCCGGGTCATTCGCGCTTTGTGCGTTAGTTCGGGACCTCATTCATCCTTGAATATGGAACGGCTTCAGCAGTTTTTCCGTGTCTGTTGTGAAGTTACTCCGGATGAAGGTAGGGCAGCATGCAAAATTTCGTGTGCTGCTTACTGCGAAATGCTGCTTGCAGATTGAGGAAAATGGGAATAATATGTTTCATTTTTTTCAATACACACAGATGTCTGTTCAATCGATTAAAGCAACGTCGTTGTGGGCAAATGCCTTTGAGAGGTCTTCTAGTCAATTTCCCGATGCAACTAATAGATTAAGTTCTCAATTTCTATTATTCAGGGAGAAGGTTGAGATATTGGTGCAGAAGATATCTGGATTACTGCCGGGTTTGACCGTTCATGACATTACACATCTAGATGCGCTATGGTCCATGGCGGATCTGATAGCCGGAGAAGATTATGAAATTAACCCTCTTGAAGTCTTCATTCTAGGTGGAGCCATCCTTCTTCATGACTCGGCTATGTGTTGGGAAGCATATGAGGGAGGGCAAGAGGCTGTTAGGTCAACTGTAGAGTGGCGGGATGCATTTGCAACCGAAAAAATTAGAGAGCCTCAGTTGGACGATGAGATTGCAGCAAAGAACGCAGATTTCATAGCCTTAAGATATTTGCACGCTAAGCGGGCAGCATCCATACTTCATTCTTCGTGGAGAGCTCCCGATAGCGCTACGACATACTATTTGATCAGTGACGAATCGATCCGTTTGCATCTTGGAGACGCCATAGGCCTTGTTGCAGCTAGTCATCATTGGAGTATCGAAGAGGTTGCTGAAAAACTTGATATTCAACTGAATGCTCCGGATTTTTTACCACGGAGTTGGACTGTCGATTTGGTAAAAGTTGCTTGCCTTCTGCGCTGTGCAGATGCGGCACATATCAATCAAGCACGAGCACCAGATTTTCTCCATGCATTGATAAAAAGAAGCGGAATTTCTTTGTCGCATTGGCAAGCGCAGAACAAGCTGGCCGGACCTAGTGCTGATATAAAAATGGTGAGCCACATTGCTTATACGTCTACTAGATCTTTTGCCGAAAATGAAGCCAGTGCATGGTGGGTTGCATACGATGCGATTCAATTGATAAATAGAGAATTAATTTCGTGCAACAACCTTTTGAAAATTCGAAATAGACCGCGTTCGCCAGAGTTCTTCATCAAAGGGGTAGCCGGATCCGCATCAATCGACGACGCTACGCGTTATATCAAAGTAACAGGATGGACGCCGTTCGATGCGCAAATACACGTTAGCGATGTGGAGAATTTGGTAAGAAATCTGGGAGGGGAAAAATTATATGGTTCAGATAATAAAATTGAAGTCGCACTTCGTGAATTAATCCAAAATGCGAGAGATGCAGTTGTTGCGAGAAGATTTTTGCAAAATAATTTTATAGGTGGAATTACGATTCACGCTATAAATGGTGATTGTTCTGGAGCAAGAATCTTCATATCTGACGACGGAATAGGGATGTCAAAAAATGTACTGACAGGTCCCTTTTTAGATTTTGGCTCTAGCTTCTGGAAGTCATCCATGCTGCAAACTGAGTATCCTGGACTCCGGTCTTCGGCATTTCGGTCAGCGGGGAGGTTCGGTATCGGCTTCTACTCGGTGTTCATGGCAGCGTCTTCTGTAACTGTTCGCACGAGGCGTTGGTCTGCTGATCGAAAATCGGAAAACTCCTTGACTTTTCCAGAGGGGATCTCGCTCAGGCCATTGTTCCGGCAAGCTGATTCAAGCTCGTTGGAGCCCTCCGTGTCAACTCAAATTGAATTGCTGTTAATTGACGGCGTGATAAATAGTGATTTCTCGATCAATGCTGGCGCGACCTATATGGGGGTTGAAAAAAAAGATATCTCGCTCAAAAACTTTTTAGGAACTCTATGTGTTGGATTGGATGTTTCGGTACATTTTAAAAAAAATGACCAAGTGGCAGAAGTCATTCATGAAGATGTAAGAGGCTCGGAGAACGAAAAAGATGCTACGAGAATCCTGCGGGAAATTGCATTTTCAGATGACAATCCTCTTGGGGTTTTTGCCCTGAAGGAGAGGATTGATCGGAATGCTCCCAGGGTTCGACCAATTTTTCAAGATGGCATTCTTGCTGGTTTTGCTGCCATCGCAATTGATCCAAATTCAGGTCAAGAAATGCTGGGGGTGGAAACGATTAATGGACTCGCCAGTAATGTCACGCGCCGAAATACCGATGATATCGTAGGCTATATTGATCACTATCCTGGGAAAGCCTCGCGAGATGTCTCAGTGCCAGTTGCATCAAGCGATGCATTGCGAGCTTGGGCAGAAGATCAGCTGGTCATATTGAGTAATACCAAGCACGATGACGTGGCGAGGCTCTATGCTTCTGCTAGAGCAGCAAATTATGATGCAGATACCATCAATTATGCCAAATTGTTGGTGTGTTTGAACGGGAGTACTGCTTGGAGGAGATTTGATGAAATTGCTGAACTGGCGGAAATGATGCCAGTGGGTTTTCTTGCTACATATTACAATCATATTGAAACCCATCATTCCATAGCAGATATACCGGGGGTGGCTCATATATTGCCTAGAGTGAATTCGAGTTGGTTGAATTTTGAACTTGTGGACGGTGTTCCGAAAAGTAAAATGTCTCTGGCGGGGCGTCTGCATCATGCGATTGAAAAAAGGGGTAAAAATCCCATTTGGGCAATGAGTGGTAATGAATATGCGGGTCATTTCTCAGCCCTAGCTCTGGCAACGGTTTCGGCAAAATAGGGAAATTTTTATTGCTATTTTGTGGGACTGCTTTTTAGCGAACTCTTGTCATTTCGCCATGCCCATTGCCATTCTGGTTACCCTGGGTTTCTTCGCCCTGCTGGGCGTTCTAGTCCTTATTCCTTATCTCTGCGCTATTGCCACGGTCCGCGTGCTGGGCTGGGTGTTTCAGGTGGAGCATGGTGATTCAGGCCGCGAGTTGAATGAACTGATATTCCCCGAACGCCTCGCAGAAATCGACGCCCTCCTGGCCAGCTCAAAGCAGAAGGCCCGCGATGCCCAGCGCCGGGCCGATGCCTGGCCAGCCGCGCGCTGATGCGTCGTTCATAGCGCGCGCTGCGCGCACTCTCACATCGCCGACTCTCTGAACTGCCCCGCGCCAAGCGGCGCCATGGCGCGCCCGTCGTTTTTGCGCCCACTTTCTCCACCACTAACTGTGGGGAGCGCATCCACAGCATAGGTTTCTTGGCTTTCAGCAGTCCACACAAGACCATAGGGACATGCAAAGAACAGCCACGCAAACCACACCCATCCAGGCCGGTCCCGGCCCGTCCGATGTGCGCCCGTACCGGGAGCGCTTGCTACGTATTGACGATGTGTGCTTTATGACGGGCCTGGGCCGCAGCACCATCTACGCCAAGGTCAAGGCCGGAGACTTCCCCAGCGCCGTGCAACTGCACGGCACCAGCGTGGCGTGGCGCGAGTCCCAGGTGGATGCCTGGATTGCTGCGCGTCCCGCAGTGGGTGCGGTGCCCCAGGCCCAGCCCGTTCCAGAGCCGGCGCCTGCCAAGCCAGGCCGCGCAGCCCGCGCACCCCGTCCCGCACGCGCCGCAGCCATGGGAGCGATCTGATGGCCACGCGCATGATGTTCCTGTGCCCCCACTGCAAGGGCAAGACCAAGACCCGCACCAGCCGCGGACTGTCTGCCACGCTGCGTGAGCTGGTGTACCAGTGCGAAGACCCGGAATGCAGCTACAGCTTCGTCGTGCAGGCCGAAGCCGTGCGCACGCTGTCGCCATCGGGCAAGCCCGATCCGTCCATCAACCTGCCGCAGTCCCCGCAGGCGCTGGTGAATGCGCATGCGCGATCGACGGACCACCAGCGCAGCGGCGCCGGGCAATTGAGCGCCCAACCGTGAGGAACTTCACGATGCAAGCCCTTGCCCCACACGCCCCCCGCACGCTACACTGCCCTGTCACGTCAAAAAAAGGCGTGATCGGGTTTGGAAGCCCGATACATCCGCTGCGACGCAAGCCGCAGTCTCTCCCGCAGAGCACCTGCGGCTTGTTCGTTCGTGCCTCCAGTTTTTGGCGGCTCGGACAGGGAGCCGCAAGGCTCGCCGGTTCGCGCAAGCGGGTGTCCGGTCTTCCAACCTGTTCGAGCTGCCGCCCTCATTTGGAAGTGGGGTCGGTGGTTTCTGCAAACCACACCTGCTTGGAGGCCACCATGGCTGACCGCATCCCCGCACGCGCATTGATCGCGCGCACCACCTCGCCCATCACGGGCACCCCCGACCCCATCCAGCTGCACGCCACCGC